>SVTX01000034.1 GCA_015063545.1 Oscillospiraceae bacterium
CCGATTTAGCTCGCCGAACGTAACGTCATCTTCTTCGTTCTCGGAGTCATCAAGCTCACCGAACGTAACGTCATTTTCTTCGTTTTCGGAGTCATCAAGTTCACCGAACGTAACGTCATCTTCCTCGTTCTCGGAGTCATCAAGCTCACCGAACGTAATGTCATCTTCCTCGTTCTCGGAGTCATCAAGCTCACCGAACGTAATGTCATCTTCCTCATTCTCTGAGTTATCAAGCTCACCGAACGTAATGTCATCTTCTTCGTTTTCGGTGTTTTCAAGCTCGCCGAACGTAACGTCATCTTCCTCATTCTCTGAGTTATCAAGCTCACCGAATGTAACGTCATCTTCCTCATTCTCTGAGTCATCAAGCTCGCCGAATGTAACGTCATCTTCCTCGTTTTCGGAGTCATCAAGCTCACCGAACGTAACGTCATCTTCTTCGTTTTCGGAGTCATCAAGCTCACCGAACGTAACGTCATCTTCCTCGAGCTCGATATCTTCAAGATTACCAAGGATAACATCATCCCGATTTTCAAATATGTCAGAGGGGATAGAAGCCGCTATGACATCCTGAGGATCCGGTTCTTCATCTTCAGACTCTGCGGTGTAAGTATCTGCATCTTCAGGCATGAATGCCTCGGGAGTATCCATATTTGTCAAAGCAGATTCATCAGTAGGGATATCCGTTGCTTTTTTGTTTGATCTTTTGGATCTGGATTTTTTGTTGTTGGTTTGTTCTGAGTGGGCATCTTGAGATTCTTCGGAAACAAACGAATTATCGGAGATGATTTTTGCGAGCAGAGAGCTGATCTCAGTATCCTCGTATGAGCTTTCATCATGAAATTCATCCTCGACGGGCGAATGATCTACACTGTATGACTTTTTTAACTGATTTAAAATTGCATTCATGTCATTATTGGATGTATTAGGCTTTTTGCTCATGTTATCACCTCCTTGAATTTTTGTATTTTTATGTTATCTTAGGTTCGGTTCTGTCTGGCAGCTTCGCACAAAATAACAGCTGCGGCTGTTGATACGTTAAACGAATTAACGTGTCCGTACATGGGAATCGATGTGAGTTCATCGCAATTATCAATTACAACGGGGGAGACGCCGTTTCCTTCGCTACCGAAAACAAGCGCGCAAGGACCTTTGAAATTAGTTTCATAATAAGGCTTTCCGCCTGCTTCTGCCGCAAACACCCAAATGCCTTTTTCCTTGAGTGTGCGCACTGTGTTGGCGATGTTGGCAACCTTTACTATTGCCAGATGCTCTATTGCTCCGGTGCTTGATTTTGCAACCAAGGGAGTAACACCGACGGCACGTCTTTTGGATATGATCAAACCGTGTGCACCTGCGCCCTCGGCACATCTTATCAGAGCTCCCAAGTTATAAGGGTCGGTAATTCCATCGGCTATTACGATAAAAGGAGCTTCTCCTCGTGATTTAGCTATTTCCAGAACATCCTCAAGAGAGGAATATTCTTTTTCGGATGCCATAGCAATAACACCTTGATGGGGAACAAATCCTGCCATTGCATCAAGCTTTGCTTTGTCGGATTCAACCACAGGTATTCCACGCTCAATCGCCTCGGCGACTATAACTACGATAGAACCCTCACGGTTGCCTTTTTGAACCAAGAGCTTGTCTATATCTCTGTCAGAGCGAAGAAGTTCTCTTACGGCATTTCTTCCTATGACCAAGCCTTCCTGAAGCTCGGAGTGGGATTCTTCTTGATTGTAGTGCGATGAATATTTAGGGTTTGGATTTCTTCCTTTGCTACCGCGTGAATTGTTGTTTGAATTTCGAGGACCTTTGTTGTTTTGATTTTTATAGTTAGCCATAGTAAATTCCTTTATGTTGGATTGTACATAGACATAAAACCCGCACGCTATGCAGGTTTTACGTCATATTCTTAATTTTCGTTTTCTGTATCTGCCGCAGTCGTGTTGCTTTCCGCGGAGGGGTCGGATTGTTCGTCGGAATCTGTGTTCGTGCTTGAGGGATTTGATTGTTGCTTGCTTGAATTTGGTCTGCTTTTGTCCAGAGCCAAGAACAGCAGTACAATTATCATAACAATGACGGTAAGCACGGCGGATTTGTTCAAAAATCCGAACAATCCTCCGCAAATTACGCACGTAAACGCACCCAAAACACCACCGCCTGTTTTGCCCAAAAGATATCCCAAAACTAACGGCAATATAGCGCATAAAAGTCCTGTGAGTGCGCCGACAAGAATTCTCATTATCGTATCGTACATAATTAAAATCTCCTGAATTTATAATAGATCAATAATTGTCAGTGGCTTTGCGAACGAGAGTTACGGTGAGATTTCCGTTGCGCTCGCGCACTTCGTCAATGAGCTTTTTCTGTTCTGCTATATTTTTAAGCTTTATTCTGTACTGAAGCTCAGCTAATGTTCCGTAATCGGTCGTCTTGATCCTCAAAAGAGAGAAAGAACGGCAGTATTTTTTAAGAACGGGATCGAATACACCGTAAAAGTCGAGATCTTCGGGGATAATGATGCTAAGTTTCATTGTATTACCGCCAAAGCTATCAAATCTCGTGACATTTGCAATAATGAGTACGATGAGGATAAGCGATATGGCAATTATAGCATATCCGATAAATCCCGTACCGCATGCCATACCCGTTGCTAAAGACAAGAACAGATATACAAGGTCCCTGGGATCTTCTATAGTGTTTCTGTATCTGATAAGCGCAAGACCGCCACCGATTGAGATAGCTCTTGCAAGGTTACTTCCGATACACACTACTATGATGGAAGCGATGGGACCCATAAGCAAGATGGATACTATCATGGATGAAGGGAATCCACTTTTTCTGTGTGTGAATATGTACACCAGAGATATCAGCAGTGTAAGTGCCAAAGATATGCCCAGGGTTTTTAAAGCAACTTCCATGGTTATATGTGAAATATCAAGAAATTGCAGTTGTTTAGACATAAATTCCTTCATTTATGTGTTCTCCTTTCGAGATTTGTCTTCGAGTTTTGATCGTTTCAGTGAACGTTGCAAAGTTTTGTATTCCGTTCCGTATTTTGAATACGAGCCGAAAGATAGGGAATATTTGCTCATTATGCGCGCAAACCAGAATGGAACGGCGCCGTCGAATTTTATTTCAAGCAGTGATTTTCCCTCGGGCAAAAGCTGGTCTCCGTAGCTTCCCAAAGAAAGATCCAGATCGTAGCGCCTTGTTGTTATCTCTTTGTCTATGGTTACACGGAAATTTTTATTTTCTTTTCCAAAATATGCATTTCTCATATAACTGATATAAACCTTCGGATAAACGTCGTAGGTTTGACGGTAATAGTCTATTTCACATAGAACCTGTTCATCAATATACTTTATGCCGTTGGGGTGCTTTCCTGTTGCAAGATATTCATTGAGCTGTGCGAGCGTTATTTTGGCGCGCCGCTTTGTTCCAACACCTCTGAGCTTCTTTTTTATCTCAATAAAGACCTTGGTGTTTTCATCAGGTACCCCGTAGCTTCTCACTCGCAATTTTTCTTTATACCGCGGCTTGGATACGGAATGCATAATTACGCTATCAAGTTCATCGTCGAAATAAAGATTGCTTATCATGTAAGGCTCACCGTCTATGTTATACTCGTCGGGTACCATGTATTCGCATATATCGCGAGTAAAGTCAGCCACTTTTGAGTTGTCGATGAGTATCTTTTTTTCACGGCGTTCAAACGTGTGCTTTGACAAGATGAGTGCTCCTTTCCATGATTTTTTGAATTATGCGTTCTTTAAAAATTCACGCAAGTTTGATATCTGGCGCAAAACGGATTCCGGTGCAGGACCTCCGTAGCATCTGCGCTCGTTGACACAGTTGATAAGATCAATAGCCTCATACACGTCGGATTCAAATACATCGGAGAATTGCTTATATTCCTCAATGGTCAACGTGTCAAGAGACTTGTTATTATCTATGCAATAAGCAACAAGTCTGCCGATAATCTTGTACGCGCTACGGAAGGGCATTCCTTTCTTTACAAGATAGTCAGCGCAGTCTGTTGCGTTAATAAATCCGTATGCCGAGGCAGCTCTCATTTTATCTGTTTTGAAATTTGCCGTTTGGAGCATTGATGCAAACAGTTCAAGACAAATCTTTGTATTGTCAATAGCATCAAATATCGCTTCCTTGTCTTCTTGCATATCCTTGTTATACGCAAGCGGGATACCTTTCATGAGTGTGAGCAGGGTGGTAAGATCGCCGTAAACACGACCTGTTTTACCTCTTACAAGCTCAGGAATATCTGGGTTTTTCTTCTGCGGCATTATAGACGAGCCCGTAGAATAGGCATCATCCAACTCCACAAACGCAAACTCGCCTGAGCACCAAAGAATTATTTCCTCGGAAAAACGGGAAAGGTGCATCATTATGATGGAAAGCGCGCTTGCAAGCTCAATGGCAAAGTCTCTGTCAGAAACACCGTCCATGCTGTTTTCGGTTACGGTGTCAAAGCCAAGTTGTTCCGCAACAAAATGTCTGTCGATAGGATACGTTGTTCCCGCAAGAGCGCAAGAACCTAAAGGAAGAATGTTTGTATGCGCGTATATCTCGTTAAGTCTTACAATATCGCGTGCAAACATCTGCGCGTATGCCATGAGGTAGTGGCCAAGCGTTACGGGCTGGGCTCTTTGCAGATGTGTATATCCGGGCATTACCGATTCGGTGTGCTTGCTTGCGATATCGCAAAGCACTTCTTCAAGACGAATGATAAGAGCTTTTATTTCTGCTATCTCTCTCTTGAGATACATTCTTATATCAAGAGCGACCTGGTCATTTCTTGAACGGGAAGTATGCAGTCTTTTGCCCGTGTCACCTATGCGCTCGGTAAGAACGCTTTCGATGAACATGTGTATATCTTCGGCTTCAAAGTCAAATTCAAGCCTGTTGTTTTCAATGTCAGAAAGTATTTCTTTTAATGTTTTGCAGATAAGCTCTGCTTCGCTTTGTTCTATTATTCCGCATCTGCCGAGCATTGTGGCATGTGCAATAGAGCCTGTGATATCCTCACGGTACATTCGGCAGTCAAAGCTGATGGATGAATTAAAGTCGTTTACACGGCTGTTGAGCGCTTTTGAAAAGCGTCCGTCCCACATTTTCATGTTTTTAACCTCCATAAAGGTTTTTTGGAGACGGGCATGCGGTACTCGCATACCCGTCAAATTTAAAAGTCGATTATTTGTTTTCTTCTCTCTTTGCGTCGAGCATAGCCTTGACCTTGATGGGGAGTCCGAACAAATTGATAAATCCTGCGGAATCTTTCTGGTCGTAAGCACCGCCGTCCTCACCAAAGGAAGCTACATTCTCGTCATAGAGCGTGTAGGGAGAGGTAAGGGAAGCAAGTATAATGTTACCCTTGTAAAGTTTGAGCTTAACGTCACCCGTAACTGTTTCCTGTGTCTTGTCCACAAATGCGGAAAGAGCTTCACGTGTGGGTGTGTACCACTTGCCAAAGTAAACGAGGTCTGCAAACTGACCTGCAAGCATCTGCTTTAAGTGGAGAGTATCTCTGTCAAGAGTAATTGTCTCAAGTGCTTCGTGAGCAGCATAGAGAACTGTTCCGCCGGGAGTTTCGTAAACACCGCGGCTCTTCATACCAACAAGACGGTTTTCAACCATGTCGATAAGACCGACACCGTTCTCGCCACCAACCTTGTTGAGCTTTTCAAGAAGGGAAATAGCATCCATTCTAACGCCGTCAACTGCTACGGGGATACCCTTTTCAAAAGAAATAGTGACGTATGTGGGCTTATCGGGAGCCATTTCGGGAGAAACGCCGAGCTCAAGGAAGCCGGGCTTATTGTAAAGGGGCTCATTTGCGGGATCCTCAAGGTCAAGTCCTTCGTGAGAAAGGTGCCAGAGGTTTTTGTCCTTTGAGTAGCTTGTCTCGCGTGTGATCTTAAGCGGAATGCCTTTTTTCTCAGCATAAGCTATTTCTTCATCACGGGACTTGATATCCCATACTCTCCAGGGAGCGATAATAGCCATCTCGGGAGCGAATGCCTTTATGGTAAGTTCAAATCTAACCTGGTCGTTACCCTTACCGGTACAGCCGTGAGCAATAGCGTCGGCACCTTCTGCCTTTGCTATTTCTACTATTCTCTTGGCAATAATGGGGCGGGCAAAAGATGTGCCGAGAAGGTACATGTTTTCGTACTTTGCTCCTGCCTTAAGAGTGGGCCATACAAAGTCCTCAAGGAACTCTTTGCGAAGGTCTTCTATGTAGAGCTTGGATGCGCCTGTCTTGAGAGCCTTTTCTTCAAGACCGTCTGTCTCATTGCCCTGACCGACGTCTCCACACACTGCGATGACCTCGCAACCGGGGTAGTTGTCCTTGAGCCAAGGAATAATTATTGATGTGTCCAATCCGCCCGAATAGGCAAGAACGATTTTTTTGATTTCTTTTTTCATGTGTTTGTGCCTCTTTTCGAAAAATATTTACATACTATTATAACTCATATTACTTCAAAAATCAATAGATTGAGAATTATTTTTGTACAAATAATTTGTTTTTTTATTAAATAATACTAGATTATATATAAAAGTGTATTCTATCGTACTTTTTCCGCCAATCAAGCCGACTTTTTTGAGCAAAATAGTAATGAAAATCTTTTTGGAGGTGACGATGTGAAAAAGTCAAAAAAAGGCATTTTGCTGATTTGTATTATCTGCTTATCAGCAATGCTTTGCCTACCCGCTGCGGCAGCGATGCAGGGATATTCGTGGTACTGTAAAAGAACGAACGACCATACTCAGCCACAGATAGGCGGAGATATCTCATTTGTTGAAAAATACGACGGATTTGCCATAGATAAGAACCATGGGGATTCTTGTGATGACAAGGTTATATACCTTACTTTTGATGCGGGGTACGAAAATGGAAATGTTGGCAAAACTCTTGACATTTTGCGAAAACACAACGTAAAGGGAGCATTTTTCGTGCTGGGACATCTCATTGAGGATAATACAGCTCTTGTAAATAAAATGTTTGATGACGGGCATCTGGTATGCAATCATACGTATTCCCATGCCTGCATGGTAGGAAAGAGCAGAGAAGAATTTCAAGCCGAGCTTTCCCGGCTTGAATCCGTTTGTATTGAGAAGACCGGCAGGGAAATATCAAAATTTTACAGACCGCCGGAGGGCAGATTTGATGAGGAAAGTTTGAGCTTTGCACAAGAGATGGGATATAAAACGGTTTTTTGGAGTTTTGCGTACGCGGATTGGGATAACAACAACCAAATGAGCCCCGGAAGCGCAAAAAAGAAGATACTTGACAATATTCACAATGGGGCGATCTTTTTGCTTCACCCTACTTCAAGGACAAACGCGCAAGTGCTCGAAGATGTAATACGTGAGCTTAAAAACCAAGGATACCGCTTTGGAACTTTGGATGAATTATGTCAATAGACGTATGGAGATAGATCCGATATGTGTTTTACAAGAAAAATAACCTTTTGTTTTGCCGCAATATTGATATTTCGGGTGTTGCTTGCTCCGTTTTCCATGCGAGCATATGCCTATGATAACGTTTATTTTGAAAAGAAAAATAATGAGATGAAAATAGCTTTGACGTTTGACGACGGACCGCACCCGAGATATACTCCGCAGATATTGGATATACTGGATGAGTACGGAATAAAAGCTACCTTTTTCGTCATAGGAGTGAACGCTCGTGACTATTCGGATACGCTTGATAAGGTCGTTAGCGCGGGACATGAGATAGCAAATCACACTTATACGCACTTGCATTTGTCGGATAGGAGCGTTGGTAAGCTGAAGGATGAAATAGAAAAGTGTGAGGATGAGATATATTCTCGCACAGACATAAAGACCAAACTGTTTCGACCGCCCGAAGGGTATATTCGCGATAAAGTGGGACAAATAGCCAAGGATCTCGATTATAATGTTATTTTATGGGATCTTGATACCAAGGACTGGGATCACACACCGCCCGAAAAAATAGCAGAGAATGTCATTGCGAATATTCAATCCGGAGATATCATTCTTATGCATGATTTTATCGGGTATAACAGCCCGACCCCGCAGGCACTCAGACTGTTTATTCCAAAGCTTTTGGAGATGGGATATCAATTTGTTGTTGTAAGTGAGCTGATAGGCATAGAATAAAGAGCATCCGCCAAAATTGGCGGATGCTCTTGCTTTTTTACGTAATATTAATTTTCTGTTTCTGCCTCGTTTTCGATAGCCTCAACCTGTTCAACTTCGTCTGTTATATCCTCGCTGTCATAATCGTTGGACTTTGGGGGATTATTTTCGGGTATGGGATCGATCATATATTTTTTGACCACGGGATATGCCGCATAGGTGTATATGAACGAGCAGGTTCCAAGGTAGTAAATAAGAGGAAGAACCAATGCCACGCCGAATTTAGGTAGCAACAAGAGCATGGGTACCACTGCTATTGCGGTTACTATTATAAGACCGAGACACGCAAGAAGGTTTCTCTTTATTCCCAAAATAGTGAATATCAAAGCGTTTTTCATAGCCTTGAATATCTTAATATTGAAGGTTACAAGCATAAGATATATATAAAATCTCATGACGATATATATACATATCAAAGCCAATGTTGTGCCTTGCATTATAACGTTCCGCATTGTGGGGGGAGAGTTAAGGAAAAATATAAGGTTAAAACCAAGAATGAACATGATAAGACAGTCTATCAGTCCAAAGAAGAAGCCTTGTCGGAAATTTTTCTTGATTGCATAAAAGAAATCCGACAGGATAAACACGCTGTCCCCTCGAACAAGACCGCGAGTAATATAGACAGATGCAACCTTTTGCCATCCGTATGTAAGGACAAGAATACCAATGAGAATACCTATCGCCCAATATACTCCCGTTCCGTATTCGGGAATTCCCAGCTGGTATGAAAATGCGCCGAGATTAGTCGACGTGGTTGCCGACGATGAAGCAAAGTCCATGCCGTAAAGAACAGTGTATTCCGGGTGTACATGAGTAGGTGTAGTGGGCGTGACGAACAGATATATGAACACTGCGGCAATAATAGGGAGTATCTGAAAGATCATCAGCATATTGAGGGAGAGTATCTTTGAGAATTTTCTTCCGAATTGCTTGAAGAAAAACTTCAGGTTTGGTGTTCTGTCCTCGCCGGGATCTATTCCTTTTCCATCTCTGTTCATATCGAACAGCTTGAATTTTTTGAGTCTGTTTTTCTTTTCCAATTTCTGAATTCCTTTTCTTTTTCGGATTATTTTTTGCCAAGCTCGTCAGCTTTTTGAGTGCATTTGATCATTGCGCTGACTATACCCTCTGAGAACTTGTATCTTTCAAGTTCAAGCAGTGCCTGTTCCGTAGTGCCACCCTTGGAAGCAACGGTCTGTATCTGTTCGTCAAGTGATTTTGAGGAAGACTTGACAAGCTCTGCAGCGCCTATCAGTGTATCGCATATAGAGTTGATTATGAGATTTTCATCAATTCCTGCTACGTTATCATCTGTTTTTATAAGACCTTGCTCAAGCGCGCCTTCATATATTGATTTGATAAACAAAAATACGTACGCAGGGGAAGATGACGTTACACCGATTATACGGTTCATCTGGTCTTCATCTATTGGAAGGATGCTTGAGGAAGATGAGAAAATATTACAGACAAACTTGAAATCCTCATCGCACACGTTTTGTGTTTTGCATATTGCGCTGACACCTTTTCCAATGAAAATCGGGGTATTGGGCAAAACGCGGATAACGGGAGCGCCGCCTGCGGCATCGGATATGCTTTGCATCTTGATTCCTGCGGCTATGGTTACAAAAAGTTTGTTGCACACATTTGGAATGTCAGAAAAGCAGGGAAGTATTTCGGGAAAATTCTGCGGCTTTGCACAAAGAAATATACAGTCTGCCTGCTCGACTGCCTCGCGCTCGGATGAAACGACTGTTGCGCCCATAGCCTTGTATTGTAATGTCTTTTCGCTATATTTATCGTATAAAACCATATTAGACATGGTTACGGCACCGCAACTGCCGGAGGTGACTCCGTTTATAATAGCGCTTGCCATATTGCCCACACCTATAAATGCAATTGTTTTTCTCATTTTTAACACGACCTTTCTATGTCAAAAGTATATCATTTGTTTGGAAAAATGTCAATAGACATGGACAAAGGACAGTCCCAAAACACATGCAAAATTATACAAAATATTTTGCGTCTCTGCGCTGTCTCTGCGCCTCAAAAGCGATAACGGACACAGCAGATGCCGTAGGAAGTGAGCCTTTAAACTCACGTCCGTAATCTATACGTACGGTTATATCACACATGTCCAAAAGCTTTCTGGAGATACCTCGTTTTTCACCACCGATAATAAGTAAAGTAGGCTTTGTAAAATCAGCTTCATATAGAGAAACCGAGTCTCTGATACCGGCGCACATAATAGAAAATCCGTTTTCCTTGAAGAAGTTTACAGCTTCAACAGGATCTGATATATATATATTTGCCAGCTCGGAGCTGCCTGCAGATGAGCGCGCAACAGTTGAAGATAGCTCCAGCCAGTTTCTGGGCGGAAGTATTATTCCATCGGCACCCGACGCATAGAGCGAACGGACAGAATACCCGAAATTGTAAGGATCTTCGATGCCTTCAAGCAATACGAAAAATGAATTTTCTTCGGGGAACAACTTAAGGCCAGACAGGGAAGGAAAGCTTCTTTTTTCACATATGGCAATTATTCCGCCATGCGTATTTCCCGATGCTATGCTATCCAATACCGAGCCTTCCGTCTGTATAAGCTCAAAAGATAATTTTTCAGACATGATCTTCAAAAACGACAACTCACGGGATTTCTTAACTTCCTTGGCACAGTCATACAGTACACTAATAATCTTTCTATTGCTGGAGCCGGAGTTTATTGAATTTATAACAGCCGATATTGAAGTCATGCCTTCGAAGATATCGACGTTTTGCGGATCATAGTCAAAGATATTTTTATGTAACATATTATAAAACTCCCGAAAACGATAATATATGCAGTCATTTCCACATATACTTAATTGAAAACATTTTATAGAGGGTTGTGCGCACATGATGTATTTGTCGTCCTGCAAGGAAAGATGTGTAATGCTTGCGTTGTATCTGGTTGAAAACAACACGACCGTAAGAGGTGTTGCAACGCATTTTGGAATAAGCAAAAGCACCGTACATAAAGACATAACGCAGAATTTGAAAAAAATAAATCCGTCGTTATATTATGAGGCTAAACGCGTTCTGGACAAAAACAAAGAAGAACGTCACATACGCGGCGGTGAGGCTACCAAGAAAAAATACATGTGTGAAGAGAAAAAGTTGTAATACACGAGGTAAAAACAACATAGCTAAAATACCACCGATTTTTCAAATAAGTGGCAGGAATTAGCTAACGATAGGGGAATCTGTTAGCAGATACATAATTATACAAAATCAAAATTTTGTATAATTTGGGGCGCAGATTCGGCTTGTTTTTGGCTTATTTGAGGCTTTAAGGTGTTTTTGAGGGCTATCCATTACAGATCATCTGTTTTTTTGGTGATCTGTATTTTTGTTATATTTTATTTGTATTTGCAAAATATCCACCGTCTATATGTATTATTGTTCCCGTCGTGTAAGCTGCCGCTATGGGATCTGACAGATATTTTAATGCGCCCATTATTTCTTCGGGCTTGCCCAGACGATTCATGGGAATGTTTTTAATAAGCATCTGCGTTTTTTCTGTGGGTGCGTTGTCTTCGTCAAAATGCTCAACGCGGTTTGTTTTTGTGCAGATAGCTCCGTATATGATCGCATTGGCGCGGATGCCTTTTTGAGCAAGGCTGATGGCCATGTCTTTGGTCATGCTCGTGATGGCATCTTCCAGGCGAGGATTTGCTATACATCTGTTGGGACAAATATTGATTATCGAGCAACCGAGCTCATTTATCATATCATTTACAAATATTTTGATCCCACACAGTATATTTGACAACTGACCCTCAACGTCTTCTGTTTGCTGTATGCAATTCACAATTACGTTACATTTGCCGAATTCTGCCGATATTTCATCCTGCACACGGCGTAAGTTATCATAGTCCGAGTTATAAGCCTGATATGCCTTTGCCAGACCGCCAAACGTGCATATTTCATCGGATATTCTTTTTGCCGCGTCTATATCTTTGTCGATTACCGCGGTCACATATCCATTTTTTGCCATTTCCTTGGCTGACCATGCGCACACGGCATCTGTGCCGCCTATTACAACGCAAACCTTATTGTTGATCATATCAAAGCTCCCTGTTCTTTTAACAATATTTCCTATAAGATTATAACATATATAAAGTGAAAAGTAAAGTATCTGCAAGCAAATTCCCGATATTTATTTTGTATAAAAATATTTTGTAAAATACTTGAAATATAGCACTAAAAAGTGTATAATTGACATATAAAACCAAACCATGCTACGGAGGAAAAAATATGAAATTACTTTTTTTGGGTACGGGCGCAGCTGATACAGATATGAATCTCTATGCACCAAGTATCAATTTTAGAAGAAATTCCTGCGCTATGGTAAATGATGATCTTCTCATTGACGTGGGGCCTCACATTTTCCATTATGCCGAGACAAGCGGACAGAATGAGCTTTTTGATAACGTGAAAAATATCATTGTTACACACTCGCATAAGGATCATTTCAACCCCGAAAATTTCAGAAGGATTTATGAAAAAACCAACTGCACGCTCTGGGCTGATAAGGCTTGTATAAGACGTCTCACCGAGGCTTACGGCGAAGAATTTGCCGGCAGCGTTAATTATGTGGAAACTTCCCCTTTGCGTACTTATCAAGTCGGCAATTATTCTATCACTTCCCTTTCATCCAATCACGCAACACCGGATCAGGAAGAAATAACGAGAGTTTACTACATAACCGATGGAGAGCGCAATTTGTATTACGGATGTGATAGCTCATGGATACCCACACGTACGTGGAATTTTATTAAGGACAAGCCTGTAAACACCATGGTTTTGGAGCTTACATGCGGTGATCTGGCTCCGGATGATTGGAGACTGTTTGAACATAATACCATCGAGATGCTTGAGCTAATGATGCGTATGTTCAAGAAGTTTGACCGCTTTGCTTCCGACGTGAAGTTTTATACCTCGCACATGGCAGTTACTCTACACAAGTCACATGACGAAATAGCTCAAAGACTCGCGCCTATGGGAGTTGTTCCCGCATATGACGGTCTTGAAATAGAAGTTTGATTAAAAAACAAAGGGGTTTTTAATATGATAGAAGTTGTTGTATGGAATGAATACCGTCACGAAAGATTGGAAGAAGCTGTGCGTAACATATATCCCGACGGAATACACGGATGTATAAAGAGCTTTCTTGACGTTGATGAAGAACTCAATGTAACGCTCGCGTCGCTTGATGACGAGTGCCAGGGACTTCCCGATGAGCTTTTGAATAAGACTGATGTACTTCTCTGGTGGGGACACATTGCGCACCACGAGGTGAGTGATGAGCTTGTTGAGAAAATACGCCAAAGAGTTTATGCGGGCAAAATGGGACTTATTGTTCTCCATTCGGGACATCATTCCAAGGTATTCAAGTCGGTAGTCGGTACTACGGGAAATCTTTCCTGGGGGCGCGATCAAAAAGAGGTTGTGTGGAATCTTTATCCCACTCATCCCATAGCTAAAGGGATTCCCGAGCATTTTATTATAGATATTGAGGAGCTTTACTGTGAGCCCTTCTATATACCTCAGCCTGATGCCGTTGTATTTGGTTCGTGGTACGAGGACGGATTTATTTTCAGAAGCGGAGTTTGCTTCGAGCGCGGTCTTGGAAAGGTATTCTATTTCCAACCGGGACATGAGTATTGCCGTTCCTTCTACAATGAGTATGTGCAGAAGATAATCACCAATGCCGTACATTGGGCGGTACCTACCGAGGTAGGATATTCTGTTCCTGACGGCGCGCCCATGGTGAATTTTAAGGTTACGGATGAATTTAACAGTTAACAAAACAGGTCGGTGCAATTTGCACCGACCTTATTTTTATTTTGTTTCAATCGTTTGAATCGAATATTTTTCCATATATGCGTTATAAAGTGCATCGTATTCCATGCCGCCTGCCTTTACCTTGTGTAGGTAATCGTGAACGTCAAGCGAATCATGCTTGGACATTTCAACCAGACAGCCCGCGATGTTCGAGCAATGATCGGAAACTCTCTCAAGGTTTGTCAGAATATCCGAGAGAACGAATCCAAGTTCTATATTGCACTCACTCTTCTGAAGACGAATAACGTGTTGAAGTTTTATCTGGTCGCGGAGATAGTCTACGACCTGCTCAAGAGGCTCTACCGTATACGCCTTTGCTATATCGTTATTTGCAAAGGATTCATCTGTAATGGTGAGTATCTCATTGACCGCACCGTACATACAGTGAAGCTCTATTTGCGCGCCGCTGGAGAACGAAAGATTCTTGTCGTTGATTTCCTCCGCCGATTCAACAAGGTTGACAGCATGGTCGGAAATTCTCTCAAGATCTCCTATCATGTGAAGTAGCTTTGTTACCTCATGGCTGTCTTTGGCATCCATACTTTGCGACGAAAGCTTTACAAGATATGATCCGAGAACATCTTCGTATATATCTACTTTGTCTTCAAGATCACGAACTTTTTGAGCTTCTTTAGGATCGTAATTGTCAAACAGACCTATTGCTATATGCATGGCTTCGCTCGAAAGCTGAGACATATGTTTTGCAACCGCGCGGCATCTGTCGATAGCAACGGTGGGGGTATCAAGAAGTCTTTCATCAAGCATGTTGGTGTATTCGTCGCCCTTCTTGTCTGTTCCGCGAATAGTTGCGACTGCAAGCTTTTCGAGGAGCTTTGTGAAAGGTGCCATGAGGAATACCGAAAGAAGCTTGAATATAGTATGAACTGCTGCAATTCCCCACATGTTTATAGTTGTGCCGTGAGCAAGACCGAAAATGTCAAACACTCCTGCGATATTGAGTATCCAGCCTACAAGATAGTACATTCCAAGCCAGAAAACAACGCCAATAATATTAAAGTACAAATGAACTATGGCGGCGCGCTTACCGTTCTTGTTAGCACTCAATGAGGATATCATTGCGGTAACACAAGTACCGATATTCTGTCCGAGAATTATCGGGATAGCCATTCCGTATGAGATAGCACCCGTAGTTGAAAGTGCCTGCAAAATACCTATAGACGCCGACGAGGACTGAACAATAGCTGTAAGAATTGTACCCGCAAGTACACCGAGAATGGGATTGCTGAATTTAGCGAGTATGCTTGTGAAATTAGGATCATTCTTAAGTCCGCTTACCGCATCAGACATAAGAGACATACCGACCATGAGCACTGCAAATCCCATAAGGATAGAGCCGAAATCTTTTCTTCTGTCTCTTTTTGAGAACATGATAAGGCAGATACCTATAAGCGCAAGTATAGGCATCCAGGCATCGGGCTTTAAGTAGTCGAGCCACTCGGTAGCTCCTGCTCCACCTTCAATGCCGTTAAGACCAGTGATCCACGCGGTAACCGCAGTACCTACGTTTGCTCCCATGATAACGCCGACAGCTTGTCCCAGAAGCATTGTTCCTGAGTTTACAAAACCGACGACCATGACGGTAGTAGCGGAAGACGACTGAATGATCGCCGTTACGCCAAGACCGAGCAAGAATCCTTTGAATTTGTTTGATGTGAGATTTCCAAGAATGGTTTTAAGCTTCCTTCCGGCGCTCTTTTTAAGCGCATCGCCCATTACGTCCATTCCGTAAAGGAACAGTGCAAGACCGCACAGAAGCGTCAAAATCTCCATAATGCCCATAGAGGTGTCCTCCGATAGTTTTTGCTGATTGGTTTAATATGCATATTTTTACATATCAAGAAATATTTTATCACATTTTGTGAATAACTGTGAGAACAAAATGTAAATTTATCCATAAAAATATGGACTTGAGTATTTTATTGCAGTGTTTGATTGTTAATTACAAGCTTGAATTTCATACCAAGATATTCTGCTGCTTTTTTACACATTATCATGCGCTTGAGGAATATTTCAAAATAATCCATAACAGTGCTTATCTCGGTGTCAATTTCAAGAGCGAGTATTATTTCGTTCTTATTTTCGCATATTTCAAGGTTGGAGCTTACGACGGAATAGTTTACTCTGTCGTGTATATCAAACGTAGAAAAATCGCGATTGCGCACACGGCTACGTCGAACGTCGGACTTGTCTGCCAGAATAAGCGCTGCTGCCAAGGGATTTACCGCAACACCTGTTCCCTCGTCGTGGTTCCCTATTGCTGTTACTATTGTTGCAATATCCTCGGGATCCATATTCAGATTATCGAGAATTCTGAAAGCCATGACCGCGCCGCTTTGCGAGTGGTCGATTCTGTTTACAAGATTTCCTATGTCGTGAAGATAGCCTGCGATCTTTACAAGCTCAATATCATGCTCGGAATAGCCAAGTGTTTGGAGAATATATGCCGCCGTGACCGACACCTTTGTTACGTGAGCAAAGCTATGCTCAGTATATCCGAGAGCCACAAGAGATTCATCTGCCTTCTGAATGTACTGCTTTATGGTTGGATTGTGTTTGATCTCTTCAAATGTTACCATGTTTTACCTCTGAAAAAAGAATTACAGATAGATTGTATCATAAATTCCGCAAAAATGCAATAGGTGTGATTTGTAACTATTATGCTCAAAAAAAGAACAACGCATGTGCGTTGTTCTTTTTTATGGTTTTGTGCTAAATGAAACGGGATCTTCAGCAACCGCAGCCGCATTTGCCGCCCTTGTCATGGGGCTTATCAAAGCCGGGCTTTTCATGGAGTGCGGGAAAGCTTGTCGGGCAAAATTCCGCTGTGGGAAAGCTCATGGTTCTGAATACTCCGCAAGGATCGTCGCGGCGAGCCTCAACGCATTCTTTGTCGGGCACGCAGTATTCGGTCGCGTTGACGAGCAGCTGCGCGGGACGTGTTATACGGACTACCGAGAAGATGCCTATGGAAACGGCAAGATATCTCTCTTTTCTGTCGTCAAAATCGTGGCAAAGCGAGCCGGAAAGACTGCCAACCACACAATCGGGCACGTCGCAAGCGCAGCAGCAACAGCAGCAATCGTTGACGTTTTCGATAATTCTCGTGTCAAGAATTATGGGATCAACCACCTCAACTGTTGCAGTGGGCAGGCTCTTTTCCTGGCAGCAAGGCTTTATTTCCGCACAGAAGCCATCTCCGTCGGGAGTGGAACGGAACGTGCTGACACTTCCCTCTCCGCCGAAAAGAATAATCTTCTTTTCAAGCACGGCAACGCCGTCAAATTCCTGCGATTTGCCGCCGCC
Source organism: Oscillospiraceae bacterium (assembly GCA_015063545.1). Taxonomy (GTDB): domain Bacteria; phylum Bacillota; class Clostridia; order Oscillospirales; family CAG-272; genus SVTX01. The sequence goes on from SVTX01000034.1 coordinate 17,416, forward strand.
AATACATGCCTCAAATATGAGCTTGACGTAGAAGCGAATGGTAACCGAATAGAAACCTTTGTTGAACTGAACGGGATCGAGTGTTATTGAAGTCCATGCAATACAAGCTTTTTTGGCACGGACGGTGTTTGTGTGTTCGATTATTTCGTTGCCGAAATCGGTAAGAAATACGCGAACGTTCTCAAAGCAATCGCGATCACGGCAGGAATCAAGAATTCTGTTGGTCTCTATATAAACAGAATCTCTGCCCCCGCCGGAACCACCGCAAAATCTGTTATCGGGCATAATTTTTCCCCCTGTAATGATAAAGAATGAAATGCAAAAAGCACTTCTCGCTATCATTGTATGTCGAAAAATCGGGGGTGTGAATGATTTTTGTCAATAAAATAAACTGTGGGCGGCGCGATGCGCCGCCCTTATTGTCTAATAAAAAGGCAGGAAAACCTGCCTTTAACTTGTTATACATTAATAAAACGTTGCAACCTCTTTTTCGGGCTTAGACGTATACGCTGCGTTTGTGGCGTATATTACAGGGCCGGGGCGACCGTAGAGCTTGTTCTTCTCTATTTTTATCTTACCTGTTACTGTGAGCCAATCCCTTGTCTTGTAAGGCACGTCGGAGTTGAATTTGCACACGAGAGCATTGTATTCAATGTCCTCGACACAACACGTCATGACGTGTCTTCCGATGATTATTGCGTCCTTGCCGAGCTTTACGTCTCGCGCCACTATGCCCTTGAATTTAACTGTTTTGTCGTTGTACTTTTCAGTTTCTTCGGCAAGATCTCTGTACCATACGGCATAGTCGTTCTCGTCTATTTCAATGACGTCGGCGTTGATATCAAAAGGCAGAGGATCTTCTATCTCATCATATTCAACGTGACCGTCGGGATAATCATAGGTTA
>SVTX01000035.1 GCA_015063545.1 Oscillospiraceae bacterium
CCGGATTGTGTTTTCTTGCCTCATTCTTATATCCAACAGTATCAATTTATTCGATAAGAAATTATTCGAAACATCCCAAATTAGCCAAATCAATGATTAAACCATTTGTTTTTCAAGATTTTGATACAGATATACTGCGATACATTATAGAAAGGGACGCTAAGAAAAGTAGAAAAAAGTAAATCCAATTCCAATTTGTCGAGCGAAGGCATAGAATAAAAAGCAGACACCTTTTCTTCGCTTTTACCTCGATTAGACACCTTTTTGCGTAGACAGATGAAATGAGAAACATTACACATAAATCCGCCTGCGGATTTATGTAAGGGTTCGAATCCATCTTTCACCGAGTGGATTTATGTAAGGATTTACGCTCGATTTTTTGAATAAAATGAATTGACGCCTGCGTCCAACGGACGCAGGCGTCATGATTTGAAGCCTTGCGGCTTCATGAATTGAAAACTCCGTTTTCGTGAATTGAATTGCCTAAATCATGCGCGACAGCGCAATTCATGTCCGTGTGGACAATTCATGGCGTAAGCCAATTCATGCCCGCAGGGCAATTCATTTTTAATACCCACTACCCTCGATACCCTTAACCGCTTTAACTACGCGGCTTGTACCAAGTCTTGACGCGCCTGCGTCGATAAATGCCTGAGCGTCCTCAAGTCCGGAGATTCCGCCCGCAGCCTTTACAAGCACACCCTCGCCTACGTTTTCATACATAAGCTTTACGTCGGGAAGGGTAGCGCCCGCCGTGGAGAAGCCCGTGGAGGTCTTGATGTAGTCCGCACCCGCATCTGTGACTATTTTGCACATGCGCAGCTTTTCGTCCTCGGTAAGAAGACAGGTCTCGATTATTACTTTGAGGATTTTTTCGCCGCAAGCCGCCTTGATCTGACGGATCTCCTCGCAAACCTCTGCGTCCTTTCCCTCGCGGAGAAGTCCGATATTTATTACCATATCTATCTCGTCCGCGCCGTTGCTTATAGCATCGGTGGTCTCAAATACTTTAACGGCGGTTGTGTTGTAGCCGTTGGGGAAGCCGATGACGGTGCAGATCGCGAGCTTGTCACCCACGTATTCCTTCGCCTGTTTTACAAAGCTCGGAGGGATACAAACCGAGGCGGTGGAGTATTTCATACCGTCGTCGCAAATAGCCTTTATATCAGCCCATGTCGCTGTCTGGGAGAGAAGTGTGTGGTCGCATTTTGATAAAATATTCTGTATGTTTGCCATATCTGTTTGTCCTTTCTTTTTATTACCAAATTCATTATACATAATTTTCTGACTTGTGTCAAGAAAAATTCATATTTTTGTAAATAAAAATACAAAAATCTCAAAAGCCTTATGCCAAAAAGGAAAACTGCGACATTGCAAAAAAAGTCGCAAAAAATAGTCACAAAAATAACACGATGCTATGTAGCAATTTACACGAAATTTTTTCCAAACACAAAAAAAGTGTTGCTAATTGTCGAGAAATATGTTACAATGTACAATAGGATTATGATGCATAATTGCGTTATGTCGTAGGTTGAAAAATCGGGGAAAGGGGCATTCTTTTTCGTTCTCCCATTTATGGGAGAGTATAGATAGATTTTTCTGCGACGGGCAGCTGTGCAATATTTGCGAAAGGAAAAACTATGATCTGCGATCTCCAGAAAGCAAGTTTGTGGAAAAGAGCATCCTCTTTTCTGTTTGATGTAATAATTTTTGCGGTGGTTGCTATTGGAATAGCGGCGCTTATGTCTACAATTCTTAAATTTGATGAGCGCGATGATCTCATAGAGCAGCGCAAGGAGGCATACGTAAAAAAATACGAGGCAGAATATTTGGCGGAGCATGGCGAGAGCTGTGAGCTTAATCTTGATCTGCCGTACGATGAAATGTCGGACGGACAAAAAGAGATATACGCTAACGTTGACAAAGCACTGAGAAGCGACAGCTCGGTATCTCATGCCTATATGATGGTTATAAGTCTCAGCTTCGTTATGATAACGGTTAGTGCCATGATAGCCAATATTCTTTTGGAGTTTGTCGTTCCGATGATTTTAGGAAACGGACAAACTTTCGGAAAGAAGCTTTTCGGTCTTGGCGTAATGCGTACAAATTCCGTCAAGGCTACGCCCGTGGCACTGTTTATACGTATGCTTTTAGGAAAGCACACCATTGAAACTATGGTTCCCGTGGCGCTGATCTTGATGATGTATTTCGGCATTATCGGTATAGTCGGTCCCATTGTTATTTTGGGATTTATCATACTTGAGATAGTGGTTGTTTGCACAACTCACACAAATTCCATGATACACGATCTTATTTCCGATACAGTTGTAGTGGATATTCATACCCAGATGATATTTGAGAGCGAACAGGCTCTTATAGATTATAAGAAGAAATTGCACGAGGAAGAAGTTTCCCGCGCCAAGTATTAATTTTGACCAAAAATAAAAGTAACATATACAATGGAGGTTAGATGAAATGAAAGTTGAATTACGTAATCTAACAAAGATCTTTCCCAGCCGCAACAAAAAAGTCGGCGGAGAGGTAATAGCCGTTAACGACTTTACCTTTACTATTCCCGACGGTACTCTTGTCGGACTTCTCGGCCCTTCGGGTTGCGGTAAGTCTACGACACTGTACATGATAAGCGGTTTGCAGAAGCCCTCAGGCGGACAGATCTTTTTTGGAGATGAAGATGTAACAACACTTTCTCCCGAAAACAGAGGAGTAGGTCTCGTTTTCCAGAACTACGCTCTGTATCCGCACATGACTGTTAAGCAGAACATCATGTTCCCCTTGCAGAATCTCAGAGGCAAGGACAAGCTCACAAAGCAGGAGATGCTTGAGCGCGCTTACGAAGCTGCAAAACTCGTTCAGATCGACGAGCTTATGGACCGTAAGCCCAGCGAGCTTTCCGGCGGTCAGCAGCAGAGAGTTGCTATTGCCCGTGCGCTTGTTAAGATGCCCAGAGTTCTTCTTTTGGACGAGCCTCTCTCAAACCTTGATGCGCGTTTGCGTCTCCAGACAAGAGAAGAGATCCGCCGTATTCAGAAGGAAACGGGAATTACAACCGTGTTCGTAACACACGACCAGGAAGAGGCTATGAGCATCTCTGATATGATCGTTGTAATGAAGCTCGGCGTTGTTCAGCAGGTTGGAGCTCCTCAAGAGATATACGATAATCCTATCAATCTCTTTGTTGCAAAGTTCCTTGGCACACCCCCCATCAACGTATTCAAGGGTTGTATTCACGATGGCAAGCTCTATATTGGCGGTGAGATTGTTCCCATTACCGAAGAAGTAGAGGTTGAAAACAACGAGGGTGAAGAAGTACAGACCACAGTTGAAAACGTTGTAGTAGGATATAACTTCGTGCCCGGAGAATGCGTTCTTGACACCCCCGGTATTGAGGATAAGAACGTATACATAGGTGTTCGTCCCGAAGGATTTGTTATTGATGAAAACGGACCTATGACATGTAACGTATCCAGCGTTGAGGTTATGGGACGTGATATGAGCGTTGTAAGCACTCATGACGCATCCCTCAATCCCTTCGTGCGCTCTATCATCAACTCTGATGAAAGAGTTAATGCGGCATCGCCCACTATTAACTATTCGCTTAAGCCTCATAAGGTATTTGTGTTTGATGCAGAGACCGAAGAAAGATTGTATTTCTAATAAGGAGGATATAGCATATGGTTGACAGTAAACATCAATGGAAGGCATGGCTGTATCTGTTACCTGCGATAATTCTTTTGCTTGTCTTTACGGTTTGGCCTATTATCAACACTGTACGCATGTCGTTTACCGTTTATTGGGATGAGACGGACGTAGCCGGATACGACGAAAACGGTATGCCTTTGACGGACGAAAACGGCAAGGTGTTGTGGGGAAGATACAAAGGCTACAGTATAGCCGAGGAGTTGGGAGGAGAACGGGAATTTGAGTTCGGCCTCAACAACTTCAAGGAAGTTGTAAAAACAGACGGCTTCTGGCAGATCATGAAAAACACAGTTATTCTGTGTATCCTTACGGTTCCGATCTCAACATTTCTTGCGCTTCTTATAGCCGTTTGTCTTAACGCTATAAGGCCGCTGAGAAGATTGTTGCAGACGATATTCTTCTTGCCTTACGTTACAAACTCTATCGCGATAGGAATGGTATTTGCCGCGATGTTCAATATCGTAGGAGTAAATCCTTCAAATCTGGATCAGAGTACGTCGTTAGGTATAATAAACGCTGTGCTTGGTTGGTTTGGCGCGGATCCTATCAACTGGATAAACCAGGGCTCTACCTATGGCGCAAATATTGCGGTAATGGTAATATATATCGTATGGAATGCGCTTCCGTTCAAGATACTTATCCTGCTTGGCGGTCTTCAGAGTGTAAACAAGCAGTATTACGATGCCGCTAAGGTTGACTCTACTCCCAAGTGGAGAGTATTTACGAGAGTAACAGTTCCGCTTTTGTCTCCTATGATAGCATACGTAGTTATTACGGGCTTTATCGGAGGCTTCAAGGAATATACCAGCATCGTAGGTATATTCGGAGAGAAGATGCAGCCGCCCGGCGCGTCTGTCGGAGTACCTCGACTGCAAACAATGGTAGGTTATATATACGATAACCTCGGTAATGCCGAAGGAATTGCATCGGCTGCCGCAATTATTCTTTTTGCTCTTATCTTTGTGGTTACACTTATTAACCTTTGGGTGAGCAAGAAGAAGACACATTATTGATAGGGAGGTGCTGATATGTCAAAAGAAATGAAAGTTTTAACAGAAAAAGACCTTCAGCAGGTAACCTCTCGTCAGAAGGTAACAAAAGTCGTATCTCAGGTATTGTTGTATCTGTTTTTGTGTACGATGGCGTTGATAATCATATTCCCGTTCTATTGGATGATAATCTCATCCCTTAAGGACCTTGCGGAATACAGACTTTCCACACCTACACTTTTCCCCAGAGAGATTCATTGGTACAACTACGTAAAAGCCTTCCAGAAGGCAGAGCTTTTGAATCTGTTTAAGAATACTCTTATAGTTGGTATAGTTTCAACTATTCTTTCGCTTATTATCACTATCATCACAGCATTTGCTTTTGCAAGACTTGAGTTCAAGGGCAAAAATGCTCTCTTTGCGGCTCTTCTTGCTACAATGATGATTCCCGGTGAACTTTTTACCATCACAAACTTTATAACTATCACAAAGCTTGGTTGGTACAAGAGCGACGATCCAATAAAGGGATATGCGGTTCTTATCGTACCGTTCCTTGTAAGTGTGTTCTATATCTACCTGCTCAGGCAGAACTTCTTGCAGATACCGAATGAACTGTATCTTGCGGCGAAGGTTGACGGAACAAGCGATTTCAAGTATCTTTGTAAGGTAATGATACCCCTGTCGCTTCCCACACTTATATCTATCACCATTTTGAAGATGATGGGCTCGTGGAACTCCTACGTATGGCCCAGACTCGTTGCTCACAAAGACTTCTATCTGATCACTAACGGTTTGCGATCGGCGTTTACCGATGCGGGATCGGGAGAGGCAGACATCCCTGTTCAGATGGCAGCGGTAGCCGTTGTCTCCGCTCCGTTGTTCCTTGTATTCATATTCCTTCGTAAGTACATTATGAAGGGCGTATCGAGAAGCGGAATCAAGGGTTGATTTTGGTTTAATGACTTTACGTCTTTAACAATACAAAAATAAGAAAGGAAGATACCATGAAAAAAATTCTTGCAGTATTACTTTTGGTTGCAATGTGTGTTGCATCGCTCACATTTATCGGATGTGAAGATAAGCACAAGACAACTACCGAAGCACCTACAACGGAGGCTGACATTAATACAAAGCCCGTTGAATACGCTGTGCCTGAAAACGGTTATGACGGAAGTGAAGTAACTATCACATTCTCTCACACCATGAACGCAGAGTACCAGAAGGTCTTGGACAAGTATATCAAAGAGTTCAACAAGCTTTATCCTAAAATCACAATTGAACACGCTCAGGTCGGCGGTTACGACGAGGTTCGTGACCAGATAAAGACTGAGCTCACAGCAGGCAACCAGCCTAATATCGCGTACTGCTATCCCGACCACGTTGCTCTTTACAACGTAGCAAAGGCAGTAGTTCCGCTTAACAGCTTTATCGACAGCCAGATCGAAGTAACTGACGCTAACGGTAATAAGACTATCCTCGGACTTACAGAAGAGCAGAAGGCAGACTTTATTACCGCATTCTACGAAGAAGGCGCAGTATTTGACAAGGCGGGAACAATGTACACACTTCCTATGTCCAAGTCCACAGAGGTTATTTACTACAACAAGGACTTCTTCACAAAGCACAACCTCACAGTTCCCACAACCTGGGAAGAGATGAAGGCTCTTTGCAAGAAGATAAAGGAAATCGATCCCAACTGTATTCCTCTCGGATATGACTCTGAGGCTAACTGGTTCATCACCATGTGCGAGCAGTACGGTTCTGATTACACGTCCGCTGAAAAGGGAAAGTACTTCCTTTTCAACAACGACACAAACAAGGCATTCGTTAAGGAATTCAGAAGCTGGTATGAGGCAGGCTATCTCACAACTCAGGAGCTTTACGGCGGTTACACATCCGGTCTCTTTACAGAGCTTAGCGGTAAGAGAAGCTACATGTCCATCGGTTCTACCGGCGGTGCTATCCACCAGCGCCCTGCGGCTGATGATGACGGTTATGCATTTGACGTTGGAATCGCTCCCATTCCTCAGGTAAATCCCGAGGCAGGCAAGGCTATCTCTCAGGGGCCCTCACTCTGCATCTTCGACAACCCCAACAAGCAGGAAGTAGTTGCATCCTGGCTCTTCGTTGAGTTCCTTACAACAAATAAGGAATTCCAGGCAGCATTCTCTATGACATCCGGTTACATGCCCGTTATCAAGTCTGTTGACCAGGTTGACGCTTACAAGAACTTCCTTGCGGGCGCAAACGGTGGATCTAACATTCAGGCTCTCGCAGTTAAGGTTGCAAGAGAAATGTCTGATCTCTACTTCGTATCTCCCGCATTCAACGGCTCTTCTCTCGCTCGTGACAAGGTTGGAGCTCTTATGCAGTACTGCTTCGTACAGCAGACATCCAACGTTGACGCTATGATCGATGAGGCATTTAAGAATGCTGTTAAGGCTTGTTACGACGGTCAGTAATTTTCTAATTAAGCAAAAAGCGTTGAATTTATGAAAAATATTATAAAAATATTTGCGTTGATCCTTGCGCTCGCAATGCTCGCAGGCTGTTTTGCAGCCTGCGACGGCGGTGACAACAAGGACGACGGCAAAAAAGATAAAACTACCGAGGGCCCCTCTCAGCAGCCTACGGAAGATCCGGGTGAAACCGAAACGCCTGAGTTGACTGACTTTGCAGCTCAAGTAAAGTTCAACCCGAACTCGGGCAGAGTAAATGCTGAGGTAACCGTTCACGCGGCTATTGACGGAGACACAACACATTTTAATGTGCCTTCTTCCATAGTACCTACCGGAATACTTAAGGCAAGATACCTCGGTATCAATACTCCCGAATCAACGGGACTTATTGAGCCTTGGGGCAAAAAAGCATCTAACTACACTAAAGAGACGCTTGCAAAAGCAACGTCTATTTATATTGAATCCGATAACACTACATGGAACGTTGACTCCACCGGCGGAAGATATCTCGTTTGGGTATGGTACAAGACGGCAGAGATGACAGAGTACCGTAACCTTAATATCGAGATACTTCAGCAGGGACTTGCGTTTGGTTCAAATGCGGCTGACAATGCGTACTCAGAGTACACTATGGCAGCGCTCAATCAGGCAAAGGCTAATAAGCTTTACGTATTCTCGAAGGACGAGGATCCCGATTTCTACTATGGCGGCGCGTACAGTGTAACGCTCAAGGAGCTCAAGACCAACTATGACCTTTATAAGGACAAGCTTGTTCGTTTTGAAGGCAACGTAGTGAAGAGAAGCGGAGCCACCATCTACCTTGAGGAATACGATCCCGAAACGGATATGTATTTCGGAATGCAGGTATTCTGCGGATATAACACCCCCGGAATTATCATGGACGCAATGAAGGTAGGCAACCGCATAGTTATGGTAGGAACTCTGCAATATTACGAGCTTGGCGGAACTTATCAGATATCTAATCTCCAATATGATATAATGGATCCTACAGGCGAAGACGGTGTTCACCAGATAGGCGACGGATACGTCGCAAGCTATTCAAAGGTAAGCGCGTCCGATATCGTAAACGGCAAGCTTGTTATTGACATAACAACAAAGGACGAGAACGGTGAAGACGTTATTACACCTACCACGTTTAACTACGGTGAGCTGGCTCACTACAGCACCGCCCTGGTTGAAGATCTTACGGTAAAGAGCATTTACACTACCACAAATGAGGAAAGTGACAGCAATGGCGCCATGAGCATTACTTGTGAGAGCGCAGACGGTGTTACTATTACTGTTAGAACAGTAGTTCTCCGTGATGAAAACAATGAGATCATTACTGAGGACGCATTCCCCATAGGAAGCAATATTACCGTGAAGGGAATTATTGACTCCTTTAACGGAGAATATCAGTTGAAGCTGTTTTCAATGGATGACGTAACCTTTAACTGATAATTTACGACGCTTATCTGCCGCGTCAAGGCAGGTACAAATAATATTTTTATGATAAAGAAAAGGAGCTATCATGAAAAAACTTTTATCACTTTTGTTGGCGATAGTTATGGTTTGCGGTCTTGTAGCCCTTGTTGCTTGCGGCAAGGAAGAAGAGAAGACCACTCAGGCACCTACTACTACCCCCACAGAACCCCCCGTTGAAGACCCCGAGCTTACGGGCGCTGAGGCTGCGGCTGAGTACGTCCGCCAGCTTTACAAGGACAAGAAGGTTACATCAACTGATTTCACAGTTATTCCTTCTATCATTCATGAAGAAGTATCTTACCAGATCGCTTGGACTGTAAATACAGACCAGGTTAAGGTTGTTCCCGGTGAAGACGAAAAGGGTGATGCAATAGTTACTATTGACATCGTTCCAGAAATGCCCGAGGCAGACATTCCTTACGTTCTCAAGGCTACTCTTACAGACGCTGAAGGAAACACAGCAACTGTTGAATTCAGCATCACTATTCCCAAATTTGCTGTTACTACTTGGGACGAGTACATGAAGGCTGAAGAGGGTGACAACGTAATCGTTGAAGGTATCGTTGTAGCTATCAACTCCAAAGATAAGGGCAACACAAGAAATCATCTCTTCATTATGGACGAATCCGGCAAGGGTGGATACTATTCTTACCAGATGGATCAGGATCCCATTAAGGATCTTAATATCGCAGTTGGTATGACCGTTCGTGTTTCCGGTCCTGTAACACCTTACAATGGTATGCAGGAAATCAAGGGCGGTACTGCCAAAGTATTGAGCACCGAAATCAAGACATTCGATTATGTTGATATCACCGACAAGTGGGTTGACGGTACCAACTTCAATGATTTTGTAGCTCTCCCCGTAGTTATCAAAGGTGTTACTATCGGCGGTCAGGATATGAGCGAATCTAACAAGCAGTATCTGTATTTCGAACTCAACGGCGTTAAAGGCTACGTAAGAACTTACGTAACTGATTTCCCGCCCACATTGGTTGCAAGCGATAAGGCTACTATTGATGCTGCACACGCTGCTAAATTCGGTTATACTGCTGACGTAACAGGTATTCTTATCACATACAGCGGTAAGCCATACATTATTCCTACATCTGTAGATTGCTTCTACAACTACGTTCTTCCCGAAAGAACAGATGCAGAGAAGGTTGAATTTGAAGCAAACAGCATCGAGCTTGACTCTGCTATCCACAACAACAAGACTATTGAACTTCCTACAGTAGGAAAGACATATCCTAACGCTATAATCTCCTGGGCATCCGATAACGCATGCGCAGTAGTTGACGGCGGCAACGTTACATTCACACTCCAGGATGAGGCTCAGACAGTTAAGCTCACAGCTACTATCACTCTCGGTGAGAACACAGCAACAAAGGAATTCACAATCACTGTTGACGCAAAGCCCACAGTAGTTCCTTCCGTAGTTGAAACTCCCGCAGCTGATACAGCATACAAGTTCTTTGTAGCTCAGAACAATCTCGGTCAGACACTCTACCTCGACGGTAAAGTTAGCACAAGATACCTCTCAACAACATCCGATGTTACGGCAGCTGTTGACGTATATGCAGAGGCAGCTGAAAGCGGATATAAGTTCTACATTCTCGTAGACGGTGCAAAGCAGTACCTCGAAGTATACAACAATGCTGAAAACAAGACTGCTGTTCAGTATAGTGCTGAAGGCGCATCTGTATTCACATACAATGCAGAAACAGACGCATGGGAAACCACACTTGACGGCAACTCATACTACCTTGGTATGTACAGCACTTTCAACACAGTAAGCGTATCCAGCACATCTTACATCAATGCAGGCAATACTCACGTATCTCAGTTCCCCATGGAGCTTGCTACGTTGATAGACATCGCTGACTGCGTGCACGTATATTCCGGCGATTGCGATGCAACATGTAACATTTGTGATACTGCGCGCGAAGTTGAAGCAGAGCACACCTACGACAATGCATGTGACGCAGCATGTAACGTCTGTGGCGCAGAGCGCACACCCGCTGACCACGTTTATGACAATAATTGCGATGCAACATGTAACGTATGTGAAGCTGTTAGAGAAGTAGCAGATCATGCAGATAATGACGGTGACGGCGCATGTGATTCTTGCGGCATGGTATCCCACACACACGTAGATGCAAACGGCGACTTTGTTTGTGATACAGACGATTGCGATGTAATCGTTATCGCTGCAGATACAGCGTTCAGAATGTCTATCAAGCAGGTAACACTCGGCAAGACACTTTACCTTAACGGTGGAGTTAACGGCAGATACCTCACAATGACAGAAAACGTAGCTGAGGCTGTTGACGTTTATGCAGAAGCAGTTGATGGCGGTTACAAGTTCTACATTCTCGTAGACGGCGCAAAGCAGTATATCGAAATATACAACAACGATGAAGGTAAGCTTTCCGTTAAGTACGACGCGGCAGGTGTTTGCGTTTATGCATACGATGCAACCATCAACGCATGGGTTACAAACTTTGATGGAACAGATTACTACCTTGGAACATACAGCAACTATAACACAGTAAACGCATCCAAGACATCTTACATCAGTGCTGAAAACACAGGCGTATCTCAGTTCCCCATGGAGCTCACAGTAATAGTTGATGCAGCTGACTGCGAGCACGCTTATGACAATGATTGCGATGCAACATGTAATATATGCGGCGCTGAGCGCGAAGTAGCAGATCACGTTTATGATAACGCTTGTGATGCAACATGTAACGTTTGCGAAGCAAGAAGAGAAGTAGCAGATCACGTTGACGCTGAGCCCGACTATGTATGTGACGAGTGCGGTGCAGCACTTAAGCAGCCCGGTGTTGAAGGTGAGTCCGTTACTGCAAGCAAGACAATCGCAGATTTGATTGTATCTGAAGGTTGGACAAACTCTACAACAAAGCAGTCCTTTGCTCTTGACAGCGTTGTTACTGTAAAGGTTGACGGCGGTAACAACTCCGGAAAAGCATATGATGGTGACCACATCCGTATTTATGCAACAGATACACCCGCAGGTACGTTGACAATTTCCGTTGCTGACGGCTATGAACTCGTTTCGATAAAGGTTACTACAGTAACAGGAACCTACGCATTCCTTTATGTTGAAGGTACAACAACAGACATTTCCAACGTTGAAACAGCAGTTTCCGGTTCTTCCGTAGTTCTTAACTCTGTAAAGAACGGTAGCAACGGTAAGCAGGTTCGTGTATTGGCGATCGAAGTTGAGTATGCGGCAGTATAATTAATACGAAATTACTCTATATTTGATATAACTTAAAAACAAGCACCGTGCCCTTCGGGGTGCGGTGCTTGTTTTTCTTTCTATTGCTGAGTTTTATTGTAGCAGTTTTTTAAAATCACTTGATATTTAGCAATATTTGTAGTATAATATAGAAAATAATACTGCCAATGAGGACAAAACAATGTCAATGAAAATAAAAAGACTGCTGGCTTTGCTGTTGGTATCGCTTATCTTGCTTGTGGGATGCGATGTCACACCCACCGCACCGTCAGAAAAATCAACATCTGAGATAACTGATTCTCCTACTCAGGCTCTGACAGAAGCACCGACAGAGGCGCCCACAGAGAAGCCCACGGGTACACCGAGCGAAGATACAACAGAAAAACCTACAGAAACGCCCACTGGCGCACCCGGTGAAACTCCAACAGAATTTCCTACAGAAACGCCCACGGAAGATCCTTTTGAGGACGGGCCTGTATTTACGACCGATCCGTATACAAACGTAGATAAGACAGAGTTTTACGAAAATTACACACCCGCGGCAAGCGCATCAGACGCGTATTACAGAACACAGCACAATCTTATGTCGGGAGATATTACTGTACCCGATCAAGCGCCTATCACGGCAGAGAAGAGACCTATGCGTGACGGAATGTATATCCGTAATATGAGCGCGTTGTATTCTGAGGACGGAGATACATATTACGTTGTTGACGCGATGGGAATTGTGGTCAACCGAATATACCGCGACGGCGCGTACATAACCATCGAGGAAGTTGCGGCATACGTAATGGCATTCGGTGACATACCGCCCAATTATACAAGTAGTAAAAAAACCAAGCCCACCGCAAGTCCTTGGGGAGAGTATCTCAGACTTAATCACACTAAATTTACGGGAAACACAAGTAAGTATCCTTACGAGCCCGAATTGCCCGACATAAGCGGATGCGGCGGCAGCACGACGTATTATGAAATAGATATCGGAACTACGGGAACCGACTGTGATCCCGGTTATGCTGTTACCGTATATAATAACGGAACCACCATAACTCGCGGCGCGGCGAGAATAGTTTATACCAGATATGACAAAAACGGCGACCATATTATTGATATAAGCGAAAGATACGTATTCTACACCTACAATCATTATAATGATTTTCAGGAATACCTCAATTATGAAGGCGGTTGGGGTGAGATGTTTGGAAATATCACCGGAGGCGGTATTATTTCCGATAAGTACAACTGCAATCCCACACCTTACGTTGAGGTTGTGAGAGATGATTTTACACGTCCTCACGAGTCGATAATATATTTGAGTGTGGAAATTCCTTACTACATTCACGACAAATACATGTTTGTAGCATAAAAACAGGTCACACGGAGAAAATGCATCCGTGTGACCTTATTTTATTTTTGCGCAAATTTATTGAATACTTCCATGTTGGTTCTTGTGAAAAGAAGGGGAGTGACCGTTATGAGATTTTTGTGTATTGCCACAGTATCTCTGTCAAGATTGTCGGGTTCAATGTCGGGCACGGGCCCGCCGACCTGAATATAAATGTCGCCTTCTTTTTTTACGAAGCTGTCCGAAAAATACATAGAGCCCTGATACGTCATTCTTATTCCGTCAACCTTATCGGGAATATTGACGTTATAAAGGTTGTTTTCCTCAAGAAGCTTGTTGTCGCAAATATACTTGTAAACCATATCGAGATAGCTTGCCGCAATCTCTTGTGTGTCGGGGAAGGTAGAAAAGGCGATCGCCGCGGGGATTCCGCATTTTGCCGCTTCAAATATTGCGCCTACAGTTCCTGAATATACTATGTCCTCTCCGACATTGACACCGCGGTTTATGCCCGAAAGAACAAGGTCGTATTTTTCCTTAAGCCCAAAAACTCCGAAACGCACACAGTCAGCAGGAGTGGATTCCATGGAATAAACGGTTATTCCGTCAATAATATCAACCTTTTTTATTTCCTGGGGGTGTATAAAGTCAATCCCATGACTTGTTCCGCTTTGCTCGGTTTTGGGAGCTATGACCGTAACCTCGCCAAGTTTTTTTGCCCACTCTGCAAGCAAGCGGATGCCGAGCGCGTCAAATCCGTCGTCATTGGTGATGAGTATTTTCATAACCAGCCCTCATTTTCTTCTTTGTATTTCTTGATAATTTCGTCCGCCTCGGAAAGCATAGCCTTTATCTCTTTTTTGGAATAAAGAGTTGAGCCAGCCGCGCAAGCATGGCCGCCTCCGCGGTATTTTTCGGCGAGGTCGCTTATAGGAACGAATCGCGAGCGAAGACGAACTCGAATGTTTTCATCCGCTTCAATAAACGCTATCCAAATAAGAGAGCCCTTGATGCTATCCATATACGATACGCATGAGCTCGCCTGTTCAAGAGTAAGACCGAGCTTTTTCTGCATCTTTTTAGTCACAAAAATGTAAGTGACGCCATTTGGAGTTTGTTGCATCTTTTTGTGTACGAAAGATTCAAATTTAAAGTCCTCAAGATCCTTCAGATAAAGGTTTGCATAGAGAATATCGGTATCAATTCCTTGATCCAGCATAAGTCCTGCCAGACGCATGGTTTCTCCTGACACCTCGCGATAGCGGAAACGTCCGGAATCCGTTACCATGCCGGTGTAGATATAGGTTGCCGCCTCTGAATCTATTTTAAGCTCATTTTTGAACGTGTCGTAAAAGTGGGCGATCATCTCGCATGAAGAGGAACGCTCCTCCTCAACCCACTCATAGTTTGCGTACGATTCAAGAGGAATGTGGTGGTCTATCTTTACTGTTTCGCGGCAAAGGGAATATTTTGGATTGGAAATCCTTTTTGACGTGCCTGTATCAACAATTATACCCAATGCGTCTGCATATTCTTCATCCGAAAAAAGCTCATCCTCACCGCCCATAAATGCCAGATAGTCTGAGAAGTCTTTGTTTTGCAGGTATATCTTTTTTTCCGGATAGGTGAGCTTTAATATTTTTGCAAGCCCTTTAGTTGATCCCATAGCATCTCCGTCGGGGCGAAAATGGCGGAAGATAAATATTTTATCGTATTCCTTTATTTTATCAAGGACAGTTTGCATGTTTTTGTTTTCCATAATAAATTCCTTATTTGTTGTATGCGTTGAGGTCTTCAAGCATCCTCATAGCCTCGTCTCTGTCTTTGAGCGTTGCGCCGCTTGCCTTTGCGTGACCGCCGCCACTGTATTTTACGGCTACGGGATTTATATTGAATTTAGACGAGCGAAGCTCTGCGAGAACTCCTGAATCCGTTTCGGTGAAGTTTACCCATATATCCACACCGCGAATATCTCCCATGGTGTTTACCATGCTTCGCGAGAGGGTGAAAGTGTCAAACCCGTAGCTGTCAGCTTCTGATTTGTCGGTGTATATGTACGCTACCTTATACTCTGTAAATTGAATTTTGAGTACGTACATCGCGCGCAAACGAATGAATTTATAGTCGTCTGCGTAGAGGTTTGAATAAATATCCGTCGTGTCAAAATCCTGCTTCATCAGTTCACTTGCAAGACGGTGCGTGTTACTGGAGGTAGAATCGTAGCGAAAACGTCCCGAATCCGTCACCATGCCCGTATAAAGAGCTTTTGCCGAGACAGGTGAGAGGGCAAGCTCTGATTCCAAAGCGAACTGTGTCACAAGACCGCAGCAGCTCTCATACGATGTGTCCGTCACTTCAAAATCTGCAATTTTTTCGCAGAATATATGATGGTCTATGCGGGCCGTTGTTTTTGCGATCTTGTATCTGTCATCCGAAATGAGCGCAGAAGCGGATGTGTCGAGTATTATTGCAAGCGCGTCGGAATATACGCCGTCGTCTATTTCATCCATAGTGGAATTTGCAACGAATGAATAGCGTCCCGCGCCGTCACCAACGGCGAAAATACGCTTTTCGGGGAAGTTTTCGCAAAGTATCGCCTTAAGCCCCATCTGAGATCCTATTGCGTCTCCGTCGGGATTTTTGTGGCGGTGGATAATTATTGTGGAATGTTTTTTTATCTCATTTAATATCTGTTCAAACATTATTTTTCTCCGGAAGTGTCATTGTCAAAATATCCCTTGTATACTACGGGGTAATTGGAATTTGGGAACATGTACTTATGCAGCTCGATAAAATAATCATCGGTCATACTTGCAATAAAGTCCGCTATAAGCTGATTAGGTTCTGTTTTTTCATAAGGAATGTCGCGTCTGTAGCGAAGGTTTGTCAAGGGATATATGTGGAATTTATAAATTGGCGAGTATGTGCTGCCTGATTTCAGATCGTCCAGAAGCTGACCGTAAATATCCGACATCATAGGTTTTACGGTTACGTCAAGACGCGCATTAGATGCTGCGTAGTTATATATTTTTGCGTAATTTTCCTGTTTATACTTGCGGAGAGCGTCGAAATGCTTTTTGTCAAGGGTGATATAGGGCTTTCCGTAGCTGTTTTCAATAATATTGACAACAAGATTGTTAATTATCTCAGCGTTGAGTGAGCCAATTTCCTGATCAAAGAAATCACCCTCTCGTGCCGTTTGTGTCAGTATCGCGTCCTGACGGTCACGTCCGAGATATGCAATTATATCCGAAATGCGCACTACTGCGCCTTCAAGCGTACAGGGCATGAGATGATTGGCAAAATCAACATCTTCACTGCATTTTTTCATTATGGTGTCAAATTCATCAAAATCATTTATCTGTACGGGCGTGTAACGGTCAAGCTCTATTTCTCCGTTGTGCGCCGCTATGTCGGTCAAGGTCTGGAGCGTAAGATTAAGAGGAAATATGGTATCGAGAACGCGAACGGATTGAAGATTGTGCATAAAGTGCTTTCCCGTGTGGTGGTAGAAAAGCTGGTCAAGATACTTTTCACCGGTATGAGCAAACGCGGGATGACCTATGTCGTGCCCAAGCGATATGGCTTCTATAAGATCCAGATTAAGATGCAGAGCGCTACCTATGGTTCGGGCAATTCGTGAGACGAACTGTACATGCAGAAAACGGCGAGTGAGGTCATCGTTCTTGTAAAGGGAAAAGACTTGAGTCTTGTCGGCATATCTGCTAAAGTACGGACAGTGAATTATTTTGTCGCTGTCGCGCATAAATGGGGTGCGCCATACGTTAGCCTTGTCTTCATCAGGGCGACGTCTGATAGCCAGAGCGTCATCAAAATGAACTCTTTGATAGCTTGATGTGCTATTTTCATATTCCATGCGCCGTGTCAGTTCTTTTGATATTTCCTCGTGTTTACGCATAAGTCCTCCTTATAGATTTTGTTCATTTGAAATTTATTTTAAAAATTTATTTCTCAACGGCTTTTTTCCAGCAGTTGTGGCACATTGCTATGTAAGAATCGTTTCCACCTATGAGTATCTGACCGCCTTCGGTAACCACCTTACCGTCGCAGATGCGTGCGTTTACTATTGCTTTGTTGCCGCAGGAGCAGATTGTTTTTATTTCATTGATTGAATCGGCTACTTCAAACAGGCGACGGCTTCCTTCAAACAAGTGAGTTAAAAAGTCTGTTCGAAGCCCGAAGCAGAGAACGGGGATGTCAAGCTTATCAACAATGCTGCGAAGCTGATCTATCTGAGACGCGGTCAAAAATTGACATTCGTCTGCAATAATAACGTCACACTCCGAGTGGTTTGAATTAAATTCTGCGACGATATCCATATCTTTAGGAACAACGAAGGCTTCCTGTGAGAGCCCTATCCTGGAGCGAATTACGTTCTGTCCGTCGCGGTCATCAAGTGCGGGCTTAATAAGCCAGACCTTCATTCCGCGCTCCTCATAATTGAATTTTGTGATAAGTGCGTTAGCGGTCTTTGACGAGCCCATTGCTCCGTACTTGAAATATAATTTTGCCATTTATTCGTACCTCTTAAACAGTTAAATTTTGAAATAGTACATACACAATAATTATAACATATAAGGACGATGTTTTCAAGTCGCATTTTGACAAAATTTATGCTGTCAAAATTGGTAAATACATGATAATAAATTGAAAAAAGGAATTGACAAAGTATTTTTATTGTGTTATAATGTTGTGGTGAAAATAATCGGGGTGTGGCACCACGCTTGCGTGAGGTTTAGTATGTGTTGCACACCTTGGGTTTTACAATTTAATAATCGGGGTGTGGCACCACGCTTGCGTGAGGTTTAGTATGTGTTGCACACCTTAGGTTTTACAATTTAATAATCGGGGTGTGGCACAGTTTGGTAGTGCGCTTGGTTCGGGTCTCAATCACCACGCTCGGCGTATAATTTTCGAGAAGAGCCGAAAACCCCCACAAACACTGACTTTTTCGGCTCTCC
>SVTX01000036.1 GCA_015063545.1 Oscillospiraceae bacterium
GCCGCGTAGAGCGTGCCATCCGCCACGCAATCGAGGTAGCGTGGGACAGAGGCGACGTGGATACACTGAATTCTTATTTTGGATATACCATTCAGAATAACAGAGGAAAGCCTACGAATTCCGAGTTTATCGCGATGATTGCGGATAATTTGAGGTTGAAATACAAACTTTATTGAAATAAGCTCTCCCATGCGGTTGATTTTGGGAGAGCTTGTTTTTAATGATATACTGACCTACCTCTTGATTTTTTTCCAAAATTATGCTAAAATAAAGTATATAGATACAACAACCTCAAAAAAGGACGGTGATATTATGGCAAAAACAACAATCGGCATTCTCTATGACTTTGATAAAACCCTCTGTACGACTGATATGCAGGAGTATGACTTCATTAAAAATCTCGGCATGAACTCAGACGACTTCTGGGGCGAGGCGGCAAAATTAACGCACGAAAAAGAGGTCGAGAAAATCCTCGCATACATGTTTGTAATGATACGCGAATGTAAGGAAAGAGGAATCCCGCTGACCGAAGAATATCTCAAAAGCTGCGGGGAGAACGTAGTACTTTACAAAGGCGTTCTGACATGGTTTGACAGAATCAATGCCTACGGAGAATCTCTTGGTGTAAATATTGAGCACTATATCATATCATCGGGCACGTACGAGATAATTCAGGGTACTCCTATTGCAAAATATTTCAAAAGAATTTACGCTTGCAGATACATGTATGACGAGAACGGTGAGGCAATATGGCCTTCGCTTGCGATAAACTATACGCTCAAAACTCAGTACATCTACAGAATATCAAAAGGTATTCTTGACGTTACGGACGACTACAATCTCAACAGATTGCAGGACGAGAGCCTTCGCCGCATAGCATACCGAAACATGATATATATCGGTGACGGAATGACGGATATTCCCTGCATGAAGATGGTAAAGCAGAAGGGCGGAAAGTCAATAGCCCTCTACCCTTCGGGCAAAAGTCAAACGGTAAAGCCGCTTGTTGACGACGACCGCATAAACTACGTTTGCGTTGCCGACTATTCTGCAGGATCAACTCTTGAGAAGATAGTCAAGCTCATGATAGAAAACATGGCAACCCTTGAAAAGCTCACCGCAAGAGAAGAAATGCAGCTCTTACAGTATAAGAGAAGTTATGAAAAAGATAATCAAGACTGATAAAAAAGGAACGGAATTTTCCGTTCCTTTTTATGTTTTATAATTCCCAAGAGCCAAGCCAATCTGAGAAGTCAGTGTATATTCTCTGCCACTCAGCCATAAGCTCCTCTCCCTTGTTTATGGTATAAATATCGTCATACGTGCCGAATTCCTCAACGTACTTATGCTCATACGTGTAGTTCCCGTCCATAAGCTCCTTGATTGCCTTCTCGGACAATGCTTTTGCAGCCTCAATATTCTTTACAAGATCGTCGTACGCAGTGGCGTCAATTTTTTTGATCTCGGCTATAATGGCATCAAAATATCCTTCCTTGTAGCCGTAATTCCACTGTGCGCCGTCCTTTGTAAGATAATTGATAGCATCGGCAGCGTACAGATAATATCCGGGGTGCACCTTGCCGTCAACGTCTGTCCATGACTTTACGGAATATGTATTCCATGAGCATACGAAATGCACGAAGTCATACATTTTATATACGTCGTTTACAACGTCAGTACTTGATATCTTCTGCCACTGAGCCATATTTTCGGACATATCCTCTGCCTTGAGAATAGTGTAAGTCGCATCTACTATTTTGAAATTAAACTGATATCCGTACGGATCGGTAAAGGGTTTGTTTTTATCGGGCGCTACCTCAAGCGTTCCGACTACCTGCACAGCTTGGTTTGTGTAATCAAATTTTTCTCCGCTTTTCGGATACACTTCAATGGTGTTGGAAAGCTCGGTCGTATTGGGAACACAGAACGGACAGCTCTGAAGCGGAAGATTCATGAGGAATATAAAGGATCCGTCTACGGGTGAGCTTGTCGCCAGATATCCGTTGATAGTTACCTTCTTTCCATCAAGAGTTTTAAGATAATCATAGCTTGACGCAGACTTAAAGCTGAGCTTTGTTGCTCCGTCGGGAGAATTGGGCTTGCCGCCACCAGCCTCGCCTCCGTTATCACATGACACTGAGCAAACCAGCATAAGCAAACACAAAAGCACAAGGCTTATTTTCAAAAATATACTTCTTTTCATTTTGTCACCGTTAAAATCAATTATTTATTCCATCTTTTTTAGACATTACCATAGTACAAATTACAGTAGGTATTACACTTATAAGGAACACCGCTACAAGGATCAAAATCTCCAAAGGATATACCTTTGCCATGTTCAACACAGCGCCCATACTCTCAACATAATCACTCATCAAAAGCAGGCATGCTCTCGATACTCCGAACGCCAGCGCCGTGGATATCAATCCTATAATGCTGTTTTGTATCAGATACAGCATGTTTATCTTTTTCATGCTTATACCGATAAGACGCATCAAGGATATCTCCTTTGCCGAGTGATACATATTCAGAAGAGTTATTATCGAAATAATGATTATGTTCATTATAAGGATTATCGCGCAAAGAACAAATACTATATATTTGGTATTGTCCGTCTCCTCAAGCACTCCTCTCATGGTGTCCATGGGCTCTATTGCCTGCAAGGAATAGCTTTCGTCGCCGTGCATATATACTCTGCCGTCGTACTCGTTAAC
The DNA here is from genome assembly GCA_015063545.1 of Oscillospiraceae bacterium. Classification (GTDB taxonomy): domain Bacteria; phylum Bacillota; class Clostridia; order Oscillospirales; family CAG-272; genus SVTX01. Next base: position 2,715 of record SVTX01000036.1, read on the forward strand.
TATTGACATCGCATACGTAGGATTTACGGTCTTGATAAGAATAGCGCAAACTGTCTGTCCGTGAGCCTCGCCTTCATGCTCACCCTCGTCTTCGTGTCCGTTGTTTTCATGACCGCCATGATCGGGCGTTTCATGAACGTTACCATTTTGTTCGTTAGTATCTGCCGATAGCATGTCAACACCAACAGCCGCCTCGTCATGCTCACCTTCATCTCCGTGATCATGCGCCTGCCAGATGGTTTTGAGCTGAGTAAACACGATCTTGTCAAATCCGCTGTGACTTTCCTCAAGAATACCTACGACGGTAAGAGGTGTTGCGTGCTTGTCGTCTCCGCTTGCGGAATGGCTTGTGTAAAGCTTATCTCCTATTTTCAGATCATTAAGCTCTGCCACCTTGGAGCCGACCACAGCCTGAAAAGTCTTTGTCTGATCGAACATATTGCCCTGTGCTACCGTCTTTGCGGAAAGGAACGCAGGTGTAGTGCCGACTACGGAAAAGCCGTTATAATTATCTGCCATTGCAAAAGGAATTGCTTCCGTAACACGATTGTCTTGAGCAAGCTCGGAAACGAGCGAATACGGTATCGTACCCACAGGCTCATCCGTGAAATACATAGTATTCATCGCAAGCTGTGTTGCGCTTCCCGAAGGGCCTATGATCGCGGAATAATATCCGGCATTATTGGTAAGCCCTTCACTTACCTGCTCGGAAACGTTAAAGGACAAAACACCAACTCCGGCGGAAATTACTATCGACACAATAATAAGTATTATCTGTACCTTCTTTATCGCCATGTTCTTGAAAGCAAACTTAAGCATTTTCGCCACCTCCGATCATGGTATTCATATCTATTGTGACGTCAAAATATTTTCCAAGTCGCTCGTCGTGAGTTACGGCAATAAGCGTCTTACCCTTTGATATCTCAACAAGCTGCTTTATGACCGCCTCGCCTATCTCAAAATTCAGATTTCCCGTAGGCTCGTCTGCAAGTATTATATCGGGCATCTTTACTATCGCGCGAGCTATTGCCACTCTTTGCTTTTCTCCACCCGACAAATGCTTTACTTTCTTATTTCTCTTGTCATACATCTCAAGCTTTTTGAGCATTTCACCCGCCATTGAGGTATCTACTCTTTCAAGCTTCAGAATATCAATATTATCCATTACACTCATTTCGGGAATGAGCTTGAAATCCTGAAAAATATATCCTATGTTATTTATTCTGAACTTGTCCTTTTCCTTTTGGTTTCTCTCGGACATATTCACTCCGTCAATAATTATCTCTCCGCTATCTGTGGAAAGTATACCTGCTATCATGTTCAGTAATGTGGATTTTCCGCATCCCGACGCTCCCAGCAGCATATAGGACTTACCGTCCTCAAAAACCATATCTTTGTAGTTTATAGCTCTTTCATTTTGAAAGTGTTTTGATACACCTTTTATACAAATCATAAAAATTCACCTTTCTACGGGCGCAAAAAAAGCCCTCCGTTTATAAAATCGAATACAACCCTATAAAGCCTGCCGATAGGCAGACTGTCTCTGTTGTTATTCGATTTAATCCGAGAGCTTTACCTTTAAATTAACAGGCGTGCATGCCACGGTAGAAAAACAAATTTCCTCTCTTTTCTGCAGAAAAGCAAACACAGGAAGCACAAATGCTGAGACGGCGAAGAAAAGCACCACCATCACATTGAGTATTTGCTCTCTTACTGTTGTCGCAAGACACATAACACAGTTGTCACCTGTACATTCGTGATTTCCGTCAACACTTGCCGTAAGAGAGAGTGCAACTATACTAAAAAGGCAGAAAGCCACCACGCAAAAAATCAATTTTCTTGACATATCGGACCTTTTCATAACGCGGTTCTCCTTTCTGTACAGTGTATACAAACCTTAAATATTATTATATCACGTTTCTTACAAGTTGTCAACACAAAAAAACGCCCCCGATAAAATCGGGGGCGAAAATTCATTATGTCTTTATTTAAATTAAGCTGATCTCAACAAAGCTGTACTTATCTGTATAGAATCCACTCTGGTAGTCCGAGAATACCGAACCCTCGTCGTAGAAGTTTGCAGGACATGCAAAGAATATTTCGCCTGCGATGTGGTGATGAGGACCGAGGAGGTTACGGAGGTTATTTACAATGGTTATCTCCACCTCGTTCTCTCCCTTTACAAGTACGTCGGACAAGTCAAGCTCGTAAGGCGCCCACATAAGCGTGGGAAGTGTCTTGCCGTTTACCTTTACGTGAATTGCATTCACACCCTTCTTGCAGAACGCGAGCTTGAGATTGGTATCCTCAAGGTTGAAGGTGCGCTTTACAGTGAGCTTGCCTGCAAAGAACGCGTATCCCTGCTTCTGGATGTCGCGGAGGGTTACCTTTTCTGTGGGAGCAACTACCGTGAAGGTGCCGTCATAGAAGTACGCGCTGTGAGGAATTCTCTCAAAGCTGCCGTTACATCTTACGCCGAAGTCACCAACGAGATACATGGACTCTATCTCCATATCGTACGTCAGCTTGTTCTTCTCGGACTCAAATATCTTTGCCTTTCTCATGTTCTCGTAAGTCTCGGGAGACTGATCAAAGAGAACCTCGGTCTCGATAATATTCTCTCCAAGCTTTACGTACTTTGTGATATCGAGCTTACGGAACGCCTGGTCGGAGAAATAACCGCAATCGGTCTTGTCGATTTCCGCGCCGTTGACGCTTATCTTGAATATCTCGGGTGTCTCGCAAGCGAGATAAAGCTTTTCGGGAATGTATTCTATATCCACCTTGAACTGGCACTTGATATTTACTGCTCTTTCAAGCGCATACGCGCGCGTGGATACGTTGAGAATATATCCATTCTCTTGCTGAAGCTCGCCGTCAAACCAGTACGTGCACTTATCAAGCGTAAGAGAATTCTCGGTTGCGTTGACAACGTCCCATTCGCCCGAAACATCAAGAGTCTTGGGCGCGGCATCTCCCGTACCGTCATCAATAACGACAAGGCTTCCGTATGCGGGGAAGGTATAGTCGCTTGTGAACTTTTCCTTCTCACCCGTTACGATATTCACAACGTAGCTTCCCTTGGTAATTGTCGCGGGCTGCTTGGAATCCGTGGAGTTTACAAAGTAATGCATTGTAAAGTCGGGGAATTCTCTGGTTGCATACGTAATATTGGGGTTATCTATTATGGGATTGGGATCAAGCTCGTCAACGGTTACTATCTTACCGCCGTTTGCCTTGAATTCCGCAAGAAGCTTTTCGGTATTGTCAAGATATCTGAGATGCTCTGTAACAACGACCGTATCGTAGGTCATCTCACCGATAATGAGCTTATTACCCTCAACGCGTCCGTGTCTCTCTATCATTATATCGTCACCGAGGTGGAAGGGGATGTGCTTTGCCTCAAGCGCGACGGTTGCCTCGATAAGCTTCTGATTATAGTGTTCAAGTCCGGGATTTTCTGCGTTGTCAAAGCAGATCCACGCGGACGTCTGGTTGTGCATAAGAAGTGTGCTTGTGGTGATATTACCCTCTGCAAGCAACATACCAACGCGGGACATAGCATCGATAAACATCTTGTAATCGTCCCACCAAGGCTGCTGGATATACATTGCGGGCGGGTAGTCTCTCTTACGGATTCCGCGGAGCGAGTAGCCCTGAAGGTGCTGGCACATGATGTTGATGCCTCTTACCATCATCCACTCGTAGTTTCTCTTGAGCTCGTCGTGACCTACGTTATGACCGCAAAGCGCGAACGTCTCCGAAAGTATCTGCTTTTTGCCCGTCTGTGCCGCGGCGGACGCGACCTGATGGGGAGTGAGGCAGGGGAAGATGGGTCTTCCGAGCCAGTCCATACCGGGAATGTCAAAGTATTCGTAATGAGGCATACAAGCGCCGTTTGTGATGAGCTGGGAGTTCAAAGTCTCCTCAAGCAGCATATGACCTGTGAACTTGAGGTCATGCGCATGACACCAGTCGCTTATCTGCTTCATGAAGGATGCCGAGAAAAGCTCCGTGATAAGCTTCCAGAATTTCATTCTTGCCTCAAAGAAACCTTCCTTCTGGATATAGAGCTTGGGAAGGTAGTCGTAGATAGGCTCGCCGTAAGCCTCCTCAAACTTTGCGGGAAGCGTCAAGCTCCACGGAATACCGTTACGGGATATCTGGGGCTCGTCGGTGAAAAATCCGTCGAAGGAGGAGCCGAATTTTTCGTAATAGGGCTCGTATATCTCGTTTATAAAGTCTGCGATGACCTCTGCATCCATAGTGTCAACGTAGAAGGGGTTGACGTCATAATAGAAGCAAAATTCGTCGCTGATATGTATGATTCTGTTCTCGGGGATCTGGCTTCTGTCAGCATCGGCAGGCATATAGCGGAGATACTTCTGCCAATATTTTTCACCCTTGCCCGTTACCTTGCCGCCGCCAAAGCCCGAGGGCCAGCCGTTTTCATCGTACGCCCACGCGTGCATTCCGCGCTTGTTGCACTCGTCGATACAAGCAGCAACGTTTTCAAACCATTCCTCGCCCATGTATTCCGTCTGGAGACCGCCTCTTGCGTGCATAAAGTAGCCACCCATTCCGATCTCATCCATAAGCTCGGTCTGACGAATGGTTTCCGGGATGTTGAGCTTTTCGTTCCATGACCAGAACGGCACGGGACGGTATTTTTTGTCTACGTTCTTGAAATCCATATCAAAACTCCTTTGTTTTGTTAATCTTTTCTTATATTAGGTACTTTTCACAAAAGCACAAAAATTCACACATCAATTATACTACATTTTGCTCTTGTTGTCAATCGCTAAATGCCATATTTGACAAAGAAAATCTTATTTTTTAAAAGCTGTCGCCACTATTTTTTCGCAAAGGCGGTTGTAGTCCAATCCATTCTCCTTCGCCATCTGAGGCAAAAGGCTCGTAGGTGTCATTCCGGGAAGAGTATTTGCTTCCAAGCAATACGGCACACCCTGCTCATCAACTATAAAGTCAAAGCGCGCGTATCCCGAAAGCCTGAGTGCCTCAAATCCAAGCTTTGTCTGCTCTGTAAGTTTTTCTCTGATATCCTCGCCTATCTGCGCGGGGCATACCTCCAGCGTCTTGCCACTTTGATATTTGTTCTCATAATCATAAAAACCGCAAAGAGGAATGATCTCTATCATGGGAAGCACCTCGCCGTCAAGTATTCCGACCGTAAGCTCCCTTCCCTTTATCTTTTTCTCTATCAAAATATCACCCTCATACGCGCAAGCGAGATCTATTGCACTTTCGAATTCCTCCTCGGTCTCCACAATAGACACTCCAACGGATGAGCCGCAGCTTGTCGGCTTTATAACGCAGGGAAAACCAATGTTCTTCCTGACTTCATCAAGCGTACATTTTTCTGCGGGGGCATACATCCAATCGGGAGTAATAACCCCCGCGCTTCTGAACAGCTTTTTCGATATGTCCTTATCCATTGCAAGTAAGCTTCCCGCGTATCCCGAACCGGTATATTTTATTCCGAAATTGTCAAGCGTTGCCTGAAGCTGGCCGTTTTCACCCATCGCTCCGTGAAGTGCCAGAAAAACAGCATCTGCCGCAGAACACAACTCTATAATGCCGCATCCTATAAGAGCCTCTCCCCCCCTTTTTGCTTTAAGCGCGACAAGGTCGGGAACACTGTTATCCACAGTATAGGGCGGAACCTTTTCATTTACAAACATATCGTATATGTTTTCCGTTAACTCCACGCCCATATAAACGTCTGCAAGACATACTCTGTGACCGTTTTCTACAAGCGCATTTGCTATAAGGCTTCCCGACGTCAGCGAAACGTCACGTTCAGGCGAATATCCGCCCGCAAGAACCGCTATATTCATACTCTGTCTCCTCCAATAATCTCAAATACACAGCGCCTTATATTATACGCTGAAACATTAATTTTGTTGCCTTATCAATGCAACCCTGTCTCTGCCGCCGAGGTCTTTTATAATTTTGCAAGACATATCTCTCTGCTCGCAAAGTTCAATTATGCCTCTCGCCTGATCGTATCCTATCTCAAACAAAAATACTCCCGTCGGCTTTAATTTGTGCGCGTATTTATCCAAAATTGCCCTATAAAATATCAAGCCGTCCTCACCGCCGTCAAGCGCGGCCTTGGGCTCGTGCATGACTTCGGGGGAAAGCGTTTTTACCACGTTACTTTTTATGTACGGCGGATTTGATATTATCACATCGTATTCCGCCTCCGGCAATCCCTCACCGTTCAATACGTCCCCGAGAGTTATAGCATATCGGTCTAAAACACAATTCATCTCGGCATTTTTCTTTGCTATATCCAATGTTTTGGGGTATAGCTCCACAGCGTCGCAAAAAGCGTCATTGCAAAATTTCAGCAACGATATTCCTATACATCCGCTGCCTGCGCAAAGGTCAGCGACGCGGGCGTTTGACGGAATAAGCTTTATTGCCTGCTCAACAACTATCTCCGTATCCGGTCTTGGTATAAGGCAGTCCTCACTCACGCAAAATTCAAATCCGCAGAACTCCCATTTTCCAATAATATATTGCAACGGATACCTTTGCGCTCTTTTTTGCACCGCACGTTCCAGCGCAGGACAATCATAAGAGCAATTTTCGGAGGCGTACCCACAAAATTCTTCAAGCAAAACACGCGCCTCAAAACGGTAATCTTCTATTCCCGCCTCTCTGAGCATTACGCAAACATCCTCAAACGTCATCTCGCGCCTCCTTAAAACCTACTTGATTATATTATAGCAGAAAGCCCTTCCGAGTGGAAGGGCTTTTTTGAAAAAAATATCAAATTTTTTTAGGTAACTTGGCTATCTCCGCATCTATTCGGCGCTGCACCTCTGCACACAGCTCCGGAGTTTTCATATCCTTGTATTCGTCATACATTATGGGCGGCAGATATTTGACTTTTACGGTTGTGCGTTTAAGTGAGTTTACGCCAAACGCCTTATAGGAATCAATTATTACCGTGGGAACAACGGGGCACTTCGCCTTATATGCCGAAATAAAGCATCCGTAGTTGAATTTTTCTGTGGTGTTATCTACCTTTTTTCCGTATCCGCCTTCCGGAAATATCAAAAATACATCTCCGCCATCTCTTACTCTGTCAGCTATCTCCGTCAACGCGCGTATCTGCTGTCTGGGATGACCTTTTTCTATCCGAACTCCCTCGGTAAGATCCATAAACTGTTTTGCTATAAACATTTTCGCGCGTTCACTGTCCATAAGCGCAGAACAAAATCTCTTATGCTCTCTCATGACCGCTAACGCATCGTATTTACCCTGGTGATTAGCGTACATAATATATCCACCCTCACAGGGCAAATTTTCCACACCAACCGCTTCGGTGTCGATTTTTGCGGTTCTTGACATCTTTCGTATGACCTGCTGAGCCAACGCGTATTTTTCCTCGCGCGATTTGTTTTTTTTCTTTTTTGCGTATGATGCCATCTTTGGCACAAAATACGCAATATCAAACGCGCTCAGTATTATTACAACATAAAACCTTAACATTTTTCCTCCAAAAGATATTTGCCCTACGGCCGACCGACCTTAAAGCTTCTCTGCCATATCGTAAATTAATTTTTCGGTATCGCTCCAACCAATGCATGGGTCTGTTATGGATTTGCCGTAAATACCTTCTCCTATTTTCTGAGATCCTTCCTCAATATAGCTTTCTATCATAAAGCCTTTGAACATTTTTGCAATATCGGAATTGAGGCGGCAGGAATGCAACACCTCAGATGCGATTCTATGCTGCTGCTTGTATTTCTTGGCAGAATTTGCGTGATTGCAATCCACAATAAGAGCAGGGTTTTTAAGTCCTCTCTTGATGTATTCCTCATACAAATGAGCCATATCCTCATAGTGATAGTTGGGCATGGATTCTCCGTGCTTGTTGACGTATCCTCTCAAAATAGAGTGTGCATAGGGATTTCCTGATGATTTCACTTCCCATCCGCGGTAAAGGAAGGTATGAGAATGCTGAGCCGCCATAACGGAATTGAGCATTACCGAAACATCCCCGCCCGTGGGGTTTTTCATGCCTACCGGCACATCTATTCCACTGGCGACAAGTCTGTGCTGCTGATTTTCAACCGAACGCGCTCCGACAGCAACATAAGACAAAATATCCGAAAGATAACGGTAGTTTTCGGGATAAAGCATTTCATCTGCCGTAAACATACCGGTCTCTTCAATAACTCTTGTATGTAAGCGTCTTATAGCAATTATACCCTCAAGCATATCCGCTGCCTTGTTGGGATCGGGCTGGTGAAGCATTCCCTTGTATCCGTCACCGGTAGTACGGGGCTTGTTAGTATAGACTCTGGGAATTACAATTATTTTGTCCTTGACATCCTGAGCTACGCGAGCAAGTCTGTGAGAATAATCCAAAACAGATTCCTCACAGTCGGCAGAACAAGGACCGATGATAAGAAGCTTTTTGTCAGATTCTCCCGTGAAAACGCGAGACACCTCCGCATCAAATTCCACCTTTTTTTCCATCCACTCGGGACTAAGGGGATATTTCTCTTTTATTTCCATAGGTATAGGAAGTTTTCTCAAAAATTCCATATTTTCCTCCAAAAAACACAAAAACATACCGCAATAGGCATTAACTTTATAATTTTATCACCTGTTTATGAACTCTGTGTTAATTCAGTTGAATTTGATTGAGAAAAAATCTCCTAATTATCGAATAAAATGTTGAAAAAATATCCATGTTGTGATAAAATGTATTCGAATGTTGCGAAGGGGGTATCGATATATGAAACACGAGACCATATATTTCACCGATGAGTTTGCCGATGTTGCGCTTGAAGCATACATACATCAATACCATGACGAGCTCTGTATAAGCAAAAGAAAAGCCATCATAATATGTCCCGGCGGCGGATATCAATTCCTTTCCGAGCGAGAGGCCGAGCCTATTGCTCTCGCGTATATGGCGGCGGGACTTAACGCATTTGTCCTCAGATATTCCATTAAAGAAAAGGCATCAAACTGTGCTCCTCTTATTCAGGCATGCCTTGCGATCAAATACATACGTGAACATTGTGACGAGCTTTATGTTGATCCCGAATACGTGTTTATAACAGGATTTTCAGCCGGCGGTCATCTCAGCGCATGGACAGGATGCATGTGGCACTCGCCAAAGGTAACGGCACACATCGGAAATGCCGATCCCTCCATATGCAAGCCGACAGCCACCGTTTTATGCTATCCTGTTATAACTGCTGATCCCACCTACCGTCATACCGGTTCGATTCAGGTTCTTAACGGAATGCAGCTTGACGAGGAAGGGCTGTCGGAGTTTTCCCTTGAAAATCGTGTAGATGAAAGAACTTCACCCGCTTTTATATGGCATACTGCTCCCGATGCGGGAGTTCCTGTCAAAAACTCCATTCTGTATGCCGAAAAGCTCAGTGAATTCAATATTCCGTTCGAGCTTCATATTTTCCCGGTAGGCGGACATGGCTTGGCGCTGTGCAACAAAGAAACGTGGTCATGCAATCCCGGTCTTGTTTACCCTTACGTTGAACAATGGATAGATATGGCAATAAATTGGGTAACGGAATGCCCATTCAAAAAATAACATTACTGAAATGACACATCCAAAAAACAAAATCCACCCCTTGATATATCTTAAAAAATTCATATCTCATCACTCGGTGATGTGCATAGCGGCAGTACTCGCGTTGATTACGTCCGTTATAGTTCCTCCCGACCGTGAATATGCCGGATATTTTGACCTGAAAACATTAACGTGTCTTTTCTGCACGCTTGCGGTAATATGCGCGTTAAAAAATATACGTTTTTTCACTTTTCTGGCGCGAAAGATCGTGTCTCTTACGGGGAACATCAAAATTTCCGTGCTTGCCTTGGTTTATATAACATTTATCGGCTCTATGATAATTGCAAACGACATGGCTCTTATCACATTTTTGCCGCTGGGCTATTTTGTCCTGTCTGATTCGGGAATGCAAAAATATATGGCTTTCACGTTTATTATGCAGAACATAGCCGCTAATCTCGGAGGCATGCTTACACCGTTTGGAAATCCTCAAAACCTTTATCTGTATTCATATTTTGGGATTCCTACGGGCGAGTTTACCGTTATAATGCTCCCCTTGTTTATTATTTCCGTGGCAATGATAACGGCGCTGTGTCTTATATTTGTTAAAAGCGAAAAAATAAGAATAAATACCGCAGAGCGCATTCATTTGCCTTTTGGGAAAACGCTTCTGTACATCATACTTTTTGCGTATTCAATAGCGATAGTTTTTCGCTTAATACCTTTCTGGACAGGGCTTATAATCATTCCAATTTTTTTGATTTTTGTTGATCCTGCCGCTTTGGGCAAAGTAGACTACGCGCTGCTTTTGACATTCGTATTTTTCTTTGTTTTTGCGGGAAACATGTCACGGATGCAACCCGTACGCGATCTGTTTGCATTATTACTTGATAAAAGCACTCTGATCTTCTCTGTTTTGTGTTGTCAAGTAATGAGCAACGTGCCCACTGCGGTGTTGCTGTCTCATTTTACCGATAACTACCGAGAGCTTCTGATGGGCGTTAATATCGGCGGTGCGGGAACTATGATAGCCTCACTTGCAAGCCTTATAACGTATAGAGAATACACTTCACACTATCCGACAAAAAAAGGCAGATATCTGTTATTGTTTACCGCTATAAATATTTTCTTTGCGGTAGTACTGACATTGGTTGCATACTTTTTCTTAATATGAGCGAATAACATAAAACTGCGGCGAATATCGCCGCAGTTTTATGTTATTTATATATCGTCGTCAAATTCATCGTAATCTCCGTTGGACAACGCTTTCAGCGCACTGTTGATCTGAGGACTGCTATATCCCAACCTCGCAAGATAACCGTATGCCTTAGAGAAATCATCTCTTTGAATTATCCTTTTGCCGAATTTCTTCTTTGCCGCCTGTATGCATCTTTGCTCAAAGTCGTAAAACAGCAAATGATCTCTCACGGATGCTATGGCATCTTTGCCAAAGCCCTTTTCAATAAGCTTGCAAATTATACGGCGCTCTCCCCAGTACTTATCAATACAAAGCTCAGCTTCTCGGATTGCAAAGGATTCTTCGTCAACAAGTCCCATATCGCACACCATATTCACTGCGGTATGCGAAGCTTCTGCCGAAAATCCCTTTTCGCGAAGTTTTCTTTTAAGTCCGGTAACCGAGCATGAAGAATATCCAAGCAATCTGCACGCCTTGAAATATGCGCAGGAGATCTCCGAATATTCCTGTATTCTCAAAACAAGCTCTTCATCGGCAAATCCGCGTGAAAGCTGGAGCTCACCGACATATTTACACAGCATCGGATACTGGACCTTACGCATTTTCCCGTTTTCATCGACAGTTTTTACGATAACGTAGATACAGTTCTCCGAGGAAAGAAGATCTATCTCTGACAGAGTCGAGATCATATTATTCATCATCGTCCTCAAGAACTCTTATATCAAAATCATCGTCCGAATCAACCTCGAATTCTTCCTCAACGATGTCAGCGCTGTCTTTAAGCGCGCGGATCTTTGCTTCGATCTCCGTTGCTATTTCGGGATTCTCTTCAAGCATCCTGCGAACGTTCTCCTTGCCCTGACCGATGCGCTCGCCGTTATAGGAGAACCAAGAGCCACTTTTCTTTATAATGTCAAGCATTATAGCAAAGTCAAGCACCTCGCTCATACGGGAGATTCCCTTGCCGTAAAGGATGTCAAACTCCGCAACCTTGAAGGGGGGAGCTACCTTGTTTTTAACTATCTTGCACTTAACACGGTTTCCGTAAATGTCCGATCCGTTTTTGAGCTGCTCGGTCTTGCGGATATCTATACGAACCGATGCATAGAACTTGAGAGCTCTTCCGCCCGTTGTGGTTTCGGGATTTCCGTATATAACGCCAACCTTTTCACGAAGCTGGTTGATGAACACCACTACACAGTTGCTCTTGGATATGACCGCCGCAAGCTTACGCATAGCCTGAGACATAAGTCTCGCCTGAACGCCAACCGTGGGCGCTCCCATATCTCCGTCGATCTCGGTCTTGGGAACCAGCGCCGCAACAGAGTCCACGACAACAACGTCAATAGCTCCGGAACGAACGAGAGATTCCGTAATGGAAAGAGCATCTTCACCGCAATCGGGCTGGGAAACAAGAAGATTGTTTATATCCACGCCGAGCGCCTTTGCGTACACGGGATCAAGGGCATGCTCCGCATCAATAAACGCCGCCTCTCCGCCAGCCTTCTGTACCTCTGCTATAATATGAAGCGCAACAGTTGTTTTACCCGATGATTCGGGACCGAAAATCTCAACTATTCTTCCTCTCGGTACACCGCCTATACCCAATGCCATATCGAGAGAGAGAGAGCCCGTTGATACTGCCTGAACTTCCATTCTGGAATTCTCTCCGAGTCTCATTATAGAACCCGCACCGTATTCTCTCTCTATTTGAGAAATCATAGTGCTGAGCGCTTTTTTCTTGTCTTCCTTATTTTGCACGTCTGTAACCTTAACAGCCGCCTTCTTTGACTGTGCCATAAATCTCTCCTTAAGCTTTAATTTATACAAATTTATACGATTTTCTTCACAAATTTGCCTTGTCGTGCTATAATTATACACCAAGCCACGCCGCTTGTCAATAGGTTTTGGAAAATATTTTTCTTTTTTCGGAATTTTTTATTTTTGTAATTTCCGCGCGTTTTGCGACGATAACTTTTAATTTCCGTTTTCGGAACAATAGATCTTGCGCGGCGCGGCACTTTAGTTTGATAAAAAATTTTCGTTCAAATTAGTAAAAAGCTCTTGAAATGCGCCGAGTTTTGTGCTATAATGTTTTATCATTACAGTTTTGTCTACATAAACTTATTATGAAATCTATTTTGTATGGAGATACAGTTATGGAAAAGATGAAGGTCGGCGTAGTAGGCGCCACAGGTATGGTCGGTCAGCGTTTTCTCTCGCTCCTCGACGGACACCCCTATTTTGAGGTGGTTGCTCTCGCGGCATCCAAAAACAGTGCGGGAAAGACATATGAAGAAGCATTGAACGGACGTTGGAAACTCAAGACACCCATGCCCGAGCAGTATAAAAATATGGTAGTTATCGATGCAGAAAACATAGATCAGATGAAGCAGTGTGCTTTTGTTTTCTGCGCAGTAAACATGAAAAAAGATGAGATCAAGGCACTTGAGGAAAAATACGCAAAGGCAGAAATCCCCGTAGTATCCAACAACTCCGCGCACCGTTGGACACCCGACGTCCCCATGGTAATTCCGGAGATCAATCCCGAACATCTTGAGGTTATTGAGGCACAGAGAAAGAGACTTGGCACAAAGCGCGGATTTATCGCAGTTAAGCCCAACTGTTCCATTCAGTCCTACGTTCCCATGCTCACTCCTCTCCGCAAGTACGGAATCAAGGAAGTTGTGGCAACAACATATCAGGCTATTTCCGGCGCGGGCAAAACCTTCAACGAATGGCCCGAAATGATAGACAACATCATTCCCTACATTGGCGGCGAAGAAGAAAAGTCCGAGCAAGAGCCCCTTCGTGTTTGGGGTAAGGTTGAAAACGGCGAGATCGTAAAAGCAACAGACACCGTTATCACAACGCAGTGCATCCGCGTTCCCGTAACAGACGGACACACTGCGGCAGTGTTCGTAAAGTTTGAAAACAAGCCCACAAAGGAGCAGATCCTTGATGATTGGAAAAACTTCAAGGGACAGCCCCAGGAGCTTGAGCTTCCCCACGCACCCGCACAGTTCATCACATATTTTGAGGAAGATAACCGTCCTCAGGCACACATCGACCGTGAAATTTACGGCGGAATGGGCGTATCCGCGGGCAGACTTCGCGAGGACATTATATACGATTACAAATTTGTAGGACTTTCACATAATACCCTCAGAGGAGCTGCCGGAGGAGCCGTTCTCATTGCGGAATTGCTCTACAGACGCGGTTATTTTGACTGATATTTTCGCATAAATTTTGACACGCAAAAAAGCATTAAAAATCTTAAAAGGGGCGTTTTTCGCCTCTTTTTTTGATTGTTTTGTAAACGTTTGATTGTTTTTTAAATTTACTGTTTGCAAAATCGCGGCGTTTTTTGAGTCTTTCGACAGCAAAAATACTCCGCAAAACCGCATGCCAAAACGCATGGTTTTTTCACTTTTTGGCAAGTTATTCAAACCCCTTGTGCCAAAAGGGAAACCATTGGCATTGCGCACCGCTTTTGTGCTATTTGTGCATTTCTTACATTTTAATGAAGGATTTTTTGTCGCTTAGGTAGAAACTTGCGCTTTGCTATTGCAAACTTGACAGCTTTGTGGTAAAATGGGTACAAGTGAAGGCATATTTTCGTAAATGCTTTAACACGAACAAAAAAATAAAGAAAGGAAAGAGAGAAAAATGAGAAAGTTTTTAGCTCTCATGGCGTTGCTTCTTTGCTTTGTAGTTCTCTTCGTTGCATGCGGAGACGATGAGAAGGCAACAGAGGCACCCACCACTCCTACCGCATGCGATCATACGTACAGCAATGACTGTGACGCCGATTGCAACAAGTGCGGCGAGGAAAGAGATGTTGCTCACGCAGCAGAGGAAGTTATTACCGCTGTTAAAGCAACATGTACAGAGACCGGTCTCACAGAAGGAAAGAAGTGTTCCGTTTGTGGTGCCGTCACTGTAGCGCAGGAAGTAGTTCCTGCAAAGGGCCACACGGAAGCAGTAACTTCCGGAAAGGCTCCCACATGTACAGAAGCAGGACTTACCGAAGGCAAGCACTGTTCTGTATGTAACGAAGTTCTCGTTGAGCGTAAAGTGATTCTTGCCACCGGACACAGCATTGTTGTCATTGAAGGCAAGGATGCTACATGCACCGAGACAGGTCTCACGGACGGTTCCAAGTGTTCTGTTTGCGAAGTTGAGTTTAAGGCTCAGGAAGAAATTCCCGCACTCGGTCACAAGTGGACTGAAGCTACATGCACAGCTCCCAAGACATGTTCCGTTTGCGGAACAACAGAAGGCGAAGCTGCCGGACACACAGCTGTAGTAATTCCCGCGGTTGATGCTACTTGTACAACAGCAGGTCTTACCGAAGGCTCCAAGTGTTCTGTTTGTGGCGAAATCCTTGAACCCCAGCAGGAAGTAGTTCCCGCCCTCGGTCACACACCCGGCGAGGCTGCTACTTGTACAACAGCTCAGACATGTACTGTTTGTAACGCAGAGCTTGCTCCCGCCCTCGGT
>SVTX01000037.1 GCA_015063545.1 Oscillospiraceae bacterium
CTACTTTATCGACACCCACCTCGGTGACGGATACGAGCTTATTCTCCCTCCCCATATGCTTGAATATGAGTGCGGCGTGACTGCGGGACAGTTCCCCAAGTTTGCCGACGAGGTATATAAGATAGAAAACCCCACCGATAACCGTGTTCGCTACATGCTTCCCACAGCAGAGGCGGCTCTTGCTTCTCTTTACAGAGGAGAAATTCTCACCGAGGCGGATCTCCCCAAGAAGCTTGTGAGCTACACGCCTTGTTTCAGACGTGAAGCCGGCTCTTACCGTTCCGATGAGCGCGGAATGGTACGCGGACATCAGTTCAACAAGGTTGAAATGTTCCAATATACAACACCCGAAAAGTCCGACGAGGCCTTTGAAGAGCTTGTAATAAAAGCGGAAAATCTTGTAAAGGGACTCGGATTCCATTTCCGTACGGTTAAGCTTGCGGCAGAGGATTGTTCCGCTTCCATGGCAAGAACATACGATATAGAGATCAACATTCCTTCCATGAACGGGTATAAGGAGGTAAGCTCCGTGTCCAATGCGCGTGATTATCAGGCTCGTAGAGGCATGATAAGATACCGCCGCGCTGACGGAAAGATTGATTACGTTCATACACTTAACGGTTCCGGTCTTGCAACTTCCAGAATTCTTCCCGCGCTTGTGGAGCAGAATCAGAACGCAGACGGAAGCATTACAGTACCTGAGGTTCTCCGCAAGTTTGTCGGATGTGATGTAATAAAGAAATAATTTCCAATTTTTACCAATATTTGGAGAAAAGAATGATAAAAAATTTTTTTGGTAATTTTTACACGGTTTTGGCGAAGGAAGACATGACAAAAACCTTTTGGGATAAGTTGAATTTCGATGGTGATAGTGTGATGTCGATAATACGTGTTATTATCGGCATTGCTATCGGAGTTGTGCTGGCTTCGGCTATATCCGTTTATGACAAACGTTATCTTGGGAGCTTCGTGCGCAAGCTCATATCAAGCGAGTGCACATCTGCCGAGAACGCTAAAACCCTTTACGAGCTTGGGTTTGATGACAAACTTGGCGTGCGTTTTGCTCTTTGGCGCGGATATACATATTCGCGTTGGGTGATATGCGTCGAGGAGGAGGAATACAACAAGCGAATGGAGGAAAAGCGACTTGAATTTGAAAAGGCGCACGAAGGTGAAAAGAGGCCGCCCAAATTCAAGGCTAAGCCATTCAAGCAGGACATAGATACCATGAGATATTACGTTCCCGAGGAGCGTTGTGATGCGGCGCAGACGAAATTCTCTGCAAAGGGATCAAACGGATTGGGAATATTCATTGTTCTTTTGGTGACGGCAATAATTCTTTGCGTAGCGATATTTGCGCTGCCCAAGATATTCGGACTTGCAAACAATATAATCAATAAAAAGTAACTTTGAAAGGACCTCTCGCGAGGAGAAAGAAAAAATGAGTGTATATGAGATCAACACAGCCAAGGACTGTGTTTATGGGAATTCTTATGTCGGACGCGGCATAATGATAGGAAAGACTGGGGATGGGAAAAAGGCGGTTTTTGCTTACTTCATTATGGGAAGAAGCGCCAACAGCCGTAACCGAATATTCTCTGAGGCGGAAAACGGTGAGGTGATAATCTATCCTTACGATTATTCTAAGGTGGAGGATCCATCCCTGATAATCTATTCCCCTGTAAAGGTTTGGGAGAACAAGATCATTGTCACAAACGGCGACCAGACTGACACGATATATGATTTTGTGAAGGCAGGAAAATCCTTCGAGGACGCACTTGATACGCGTTGCTTTGAGCCTGATGCTCCCAACTGGACGCCCAGAATAAGCGGAATGATCACGCTTGGCGAGAATGATTTTACATATAAGATGAGTATTCTCAAGTCTGCGGATGCTGAGGGTACCGCTTGTAACAGATATACATATTCTTATCCTTCTCTTTGCGGTCTCGGACACTTTATCCATACCTATCAGCATGACGGCAATCCCATTCCTACCTTCTGCGGAGAACCGGAAAGAGTTAAAATTCCCGACAGCATTGACGATTTTGTCAGCGAAATCTGGGAAAATCTTGATGCTGACAATAAGATCTCTATATACGCGCGCTACATTGATATTGCGACCGGAGAATGCGAAAATCGCATGATAAACAAATATTCCAAATAAAGCGAGGACAGAAAAATGAACCAGTTTGAACTTAAATACGGTTGTAACCCCAACCAGAAGCCTGCAAAGATATACATGGCAGACGGCTCTGAGCTTCCCATAGAGGTGCTCAACGGCCGTCCCGGATACATAAATTTCCTTGACGCATTCAACTCCTATCAGCTTGTAAAGGAGCTCAAGGAGGCTCTCGGTATGCCCGCGGTTACTTCCTTCAAGCACGTAAGCCCCACCAGCGCAGCGGTCGGACTTCCCTTGTCGGATAAGCTCAAGAAGGCTTGCTTTGTTGATGATATCGAGGGGCTTGACGACTCTCCCTTGGCTTGCGCTTACGCAAGAGCGAGAGGAACGGACAGAATGTGCTCGTTTGGTGACTGGGTAGCTTTGTCTGACGTTTGCGACGTTACTACCGCAAAAATGATAGCTCGCGAGGTGTCCGATGGCATTATCGCTCCCGGCTATGAGCCCGAGGCGCTTGAGATACTCAAGGGCAAGAGAAAGGGCAATTACAACATCGTCCGTATTGATCCCAATTACGTTCCTGCTGAGCAGGAGACCAAGCAGGTCTATGGAATTACTTTTGAGCAGGGCAGAAACAACTATAAGATCAGTGCCGATATACTCACGAATGTGGTTACCGCGAACAAGGATATGCCCGAAAGTGCTATTCGCGACCTCGTAGTTGCTCTTATAACGCTCAAATATACGCAGTCCAACTCCGTGTGCTTCGCGGTTGACGGTCAGGCTATTGGCGTTGGCGCAGGTCAGCAGTCAAGAGTTCACTGCACGAGACTTGCCGGCGGCAAGGCTGACACGTGGTTTCTCCGTCAGAGCGATAAGGTGCTTAATTTGCCCTTCAAGTCAACCCTTGGACGTCCCGACAGAGATAACGTTATTGACGGTTACATAAACCAGAACGAAGAGGATGTTTGCGCCGACGGAAATTGGCAGAAATACTTTACCGAGCAGCCCCAGCCCTTCACAAAGGATGAGCAGAGAGCATATCTTGACACCATTGACGGCGTTGCTCTCGGTTCTGACGCATTCTTCCCCTTCAGCGACAATATTGAGCGCGCGAAGAAGTCGGGAGTTAAGTATATTGCTGAGCCCGGCGGATCTATCCGTGACGACCTTGTTATCGAGTGCTGCGATAAATACGGCATTTCCATGGCGTTTACGGGAATGAGACTGTTCCATCACTAATAGATATAAACTGCCGCGCAAGGGTATTCCCGGCGCGGCGGTTGAAATTATAGGGAGCTTTATGGAAAGGTTAAAAAACAAAAAGCTGTTCCTCCTTGACATGGACGGAACTATTTATCTTGACGAAGAATTGTTTGACGGAACCTTGGATTTTCTTGAGCATATAAGAAAAGCAGGTGGCAAATATTTGTTTTTGACGAACAATTCCTCAAAAAGCGTGGATAAATATATAGAAAAGCTTGATAGGCTGGGCATAAAGGCAACGGAGGATGATTTTCTGACGTCAACAAATGCGACGCTCAAATATCTTTGTGATAAGAATTTTAAAAAAATATATGCCTTTGGAACGCAGTCCTTCAAGGATCAGCTTCGTGGTGCGGGGCTTTGTATCGTGGACGAAATTGAGGACGGGATAGACTGTCTCTGCATGGGCTTCGATACGGAGCTTTGCTTTAAAAAGCTGGAGGATGCGTGTATTCTGCTTCGCAACGATATAGCGTATGTTGCAACTAACCCCGATTGGGTGTGTCCTACATGGTACGGGTATGTTCCGGACTGCGGATCGGTTGCGGAAATGATATACAGAGCAACTAAAAAACGCCCTGTATTCATCGGAAAACCGCAGCCTGACATGGTGTATCTGGCACTCGAAAAAACCGGCTATTCAAAAGAAGACGCCTGCCTTTTGGGAGATAGACTTTATACGGATATTGCTTGTGGAGTGAACGCAGGGATAGATACTGTATTTGTTCTGAGTGGTGAAGGAACTCTTGAGGATTTAGCGTCGTCACCTGAAAAGCCGAGCTTTGTGGTGGAAAACATAAGAAAATTATACGAAAATATCAAATAAAGCCGCCAAAAAGCAAGGTTAAAACAAAACAATCTGTTGAATATATTCTGATATGTTTACAAGAATGTGTATATTCAACAAAATAAATTCTCCGCTTTGTGATAAACGGAGAATTTCACTTTTTGAGTTTTTTGCACTTGAAAATGGTAGAAAAATGTATTAAAATATTATTTGTTGATTTGTATTATCGGGGGTACGCACGGCATGAATCGCATAGGTTTTGACAGTGAAAAATACACAAGGCTTCAGTCCGAGAAGATTTTGGAGAGAATATCGGAATTCGGAGGAAAGCTATATCTTGAATTCGGAGGAAAGCTTTTTGACGATTACCATGCGTCGAGAGTTCTTCCGGGTTTTTGCCCCGACAGCAAGATAAAGATGCTTTTGCAGATGCGAGAAAATGCGGAGACAATAATTGTCGTTTCAGCTGCGGCAATTGAGCAAAATAAAACTCGCGGAGACCTTGGAATTACTTACGATTCCGATGCATTAAGGCTTATTGATGCATTCAACGACGTGGGGATCTCCGTGTGCGGAGTGGTCATTACTCAATATACGGGACAGCCCGGAGCGGATGCGTTTATAAAGCGTCTGGAAATCCTCGGAGTTAAAGCGTATAAGCACTATCCGATAGAAGGATACCCCTCGAATATTTCAAAAATAGTCAGCGACGAAGGCTATGGAGCAAATGATTATATTCAGACCTCAAAACCTCTTGTAGTCGTAACGGCTCCCGGTCCCGGAAGCGGCAAAATGGCAACGTGCCTGTCCCAGCTCTATCACGATAATAAACGCGGAATCAAAGCGGGATATGCAAAGTTTGAGACTTTCCCTGTATGGAATTTGCCCCTCAAGCACCCCGTAAACGTTGCATATGAGGCGGCGACCGTTGACCTCAAGGACGTAAATATGATAGACCACTATCACCTTGCGGCAACAGGAGAAACAGCTGTTAACTACAACAGAGATATTGAAATTTTCCCTGTTCTGAAGGCAATTTTTGACAAAATTTACGGCGAATGCCCCTACAAATCACCTACTGATATGGGCGTAAATATGGCAGGATACTGCATATTTGACGACGAGGCGGTATCGGACGCTTGCAAGACCGAGATAGCTCGACGTTATTACGACACCTTGTGCCGAAAGAGAAACGGCATGGCTGATGCAGACGAGGTGTATAAGGCGGAGCTTATAATGAACCAGGTCGGAATAGACTCCGATTACCGAGCTGTGGTTGGCGCATCTGTAAAGAAGGCAGAGGAGACAGGCGAGCCTGCCACCGCAATCGAACTTGGTGACGGAATCGTTACCGGAAGAACGTCAAATCTTATGGGCTCAAGTGCGGCGGCACTTTTAAACGCGCTCAAAAAGCTTGGCGGAATAGATGATGATTATTTGCTTTTGCCGCTTGAGATAATCGAGCCGATACAGAAGCTCAAAATAGAAAATCTCGGCAACCACAACCCCAGACTTCATGCGGATGAAATCCTTATTGCGCTTGCGATTGCGGCGACAACGGATGAGGTAGCGGCTCATGCTATGGAACAGCTTCCCAAGCTTCGCGGTTGTGAATCCCACACGTCGGTTATAGTGTCGGATGTGGACAAGGGCGTGTACAGAAAGCTCGGGCTTCACCTGACTTGCTCACCCGTGTATGCGACAAAAAAATTGTATCATAAGTGATTTTATAACGAGAACAACACCCACGAATGACCGTTGCGGGTGTTGTTTTTTTCTTTTGTTTTATTCTACACACGGTTGCGCGCGGATGCGTTGTGCGCGAGTAGATGTAAAGAATGAAGCGCGGCGCATAGAACCGCGCGTTTCTTTCCGTCCGGTTGTAGGGGCGACTATCGGTTGTCCGAGATGAAAGAAAAATTTGCGGGTGATGTGTGGTGAAAAAGGGCAATAGCTCACTCCGAAAGGAGATTCGCTATTGGCGGGATTCGAACCTTTACATCAAAATGCGGGGCATTTTGATGTGTGGGGATTCATTTTACCCTCGCGACGGGACAAAAAAGGCAGGTACTGCGTGAAGCCAGCAAAAAAGGCGATGGCGGGATTCGAACCTTTACATCAAAATGCGGGGCATTTTGATGTGTGGGGATTCATTTTACCCTCGCGACGGGACAAAAAAGGCAGATACTGCGTGAAGCCAGCAAAAAAGGTGAGGGCGGGATTCGAACCTTTACATCAAAATACGGGGCATTTTGATGTGTGGGGTTTCATCTTACCCTTGCGACGGGACAAAAAAGGCAGGTACTGCATGAAGCAGTACCTGCCTTTTTTGGCACGCCGTAAGGGATTCGAACCCCCGACCTTTTGGTTCGTAGCCAAACACTCTATCCAGCTGAGCTAACGGCGCATACGAGTTGCGCACACCGTGCGGTTTTCGTACTTAAACATTATAACACAAAAATTTGGTTTGTCAACCCTAAAATTGAAAAAAGTCAAAATATTTTTCGACAGCTTGTCTGTCATGCAGGATTACAGTCCAAAAACAGACCAAACGAAAAATGGAAATTGTAAAAAAAGTGTAAAATAAAATATTTCTTACGTTCATTAATTCGTCTTTTTAACAAGATTCAGTACCAAATTTATGTGTATATATACCAAACTTTTTTTGAAAATTGTCTATTGTGTTGACATTTAATAGCGCGCGTGATAAAATATTATAGTATTATATATTTATAATCCGCGAATTTCGGCAGTGAATTTCGCGGAAAGCGAAAGGAACCCAAAAAACTATGCATTGGTCAGAAGAAATTGCCGAGCAAATTATTCAAAAAAATCCCGATAAGCCCGAATATGTTTGTGCTGCGGGAGTTAGCCCGTCAGGCTCGGTGCACATTGGAAATTTCAGAGATATAGCGACGAGCCTTTTTGTTGTTAAGGCTCTCGAAAAGAAAGGCAAGAAGGCTCGTCTCCTCATTTCTTGGGATGAGTTCGACCGTTGCCGTAAAATACCCGCAAACGTTCAGGCGGTGGTTGGTGACACTTATGATAAATACATCGGTTGCTCCTATGTTGATATCCCCGATCCTTGGGGCTGTCACGAAAATTACGCGAAGCACTTTGAGGACGAATTTCTTCGCGGAATTGCCCCCTTCGGTATCAAGCTCGATTGCAGATATCAGGCAGAGATGTACCGTTCTGGTAAGTACAGAGACAATTTGATAAAGGCGCTCAAAAACAGAGGAGAAATATTCGAAATTCTTGATTCCTTCAAAACAAAGGATATGACAAAATCCGAGGAAGAAAGACTCGCACAGCACGATGCAGACAAGGCTGATTACTATCCCGTCAGTATCTTCTGTCCCGAGTGCCGAACGGACTTTACAAAGATCACATCGATAAACGAGGATTGCACAGAGGCACAGTTTACCTGCCGTTGCGGCCATAGCGGAAGCTTCAACTTCCTTGAAAACTTCGACTGCAAGCTCGGTTGGAAGATAGACTGGGCGATGAGATGGATGTATGAGGGTGTTGATTTTGAGCCGGGCGGAAAGGATCACTCTGCACCCACCGGATCCTACAACAACTCAAAGGTGATTGCGAAGAAGATATACGATCACGAAGCGCCCATTTATCAGGGGTACGAGTTCATCGGTATCAAGGGCGTAGCGGGTAAGATGTCTTCGTCATCCGGACTTAACATGACGCCCGAAACGCTTCTTAAGCTTTATCAGCCGGAAATAATCTTGTGGCTTTACTCCAAGACCGAGCCCGTCAAGGCGTTTGATTTCTGCTTTGACGACGGAATTCTCCGTCAATACTTTGAATTCGACAAGATGTACAGCGAGTACATCAGTGGTCAGGCAAGTGAGTACAATGCGGCGGTAATGTACAACTGTGTTATTGAGGGCAGAACGCTTGAGACGGTTCCCATGGGACTTCTCGTTCAGCTTGGAAGTATAGTTGACTTCAACGTTTCCATGCTTGAGACAGTGTTTGAAAAGATAGGCACGCCCTACAAGCACGAGCAGTTTGCGGACCGACTTGACAGAGCAAAGTTCTGGCTTGAAAAGTGTGCGCCCGAGCAGGTAAACAGGCTAAGGGCAACAAGAAACTTTGAGGTCTGGAATGCTCTTGATGAAAACGAAAAGAAGGCAATAGCACTTCTTCACGACTATATCGCCGCAGGCGGTTATACGCTTGATGAGCTTAATGCAGAGCTTTACGCGATACCCAAGGCGGTGTATCCTGAGCTTGTGGAAAGCCCCAAAGAGCTCAAGGCGGTGCAGGGTAAGTTCTTCAAGAACGTATATAAGCTCCTCATCGACAAAGAGCAGGGCCCGAGACTTTACCTTTTCCTTTACGCAATAGACAGCGATAAGTTTGTTGGATTGCTTGATTTCTCTCACGGAAAGACCGATGATGAGATAGCCACAGAGCAGGCCGCGGCAGACGCTGAGGCGGCAGCTCTTAAGGCGGCGGAAAAGACATACGGCGAGCCCGATCCCGTGGAACCCATAAAAGAAGAAAAGGTCACGCTTGATGATTTTGCTAAATTTGATCTTCGAGTTTGCAAGATAGTCAAGTGTCAGGAAATAAGAAAATCCCATTCCTGCTACAAGCTCACCCTGTTCGACGGAATAGGCGAGAGAGTTATCGTGTCCAGCATCAAGCACGATTACACCCCCGATGAGCTTATTGGCAAGAAGATAATTGTTATAGCAAATCTTGAGCCTGCAAGAATTACGGGTGTTACGAGCAACGGCATGTTGCTTGCAGCATCAAATAACGCTTGCGGATGTAAAGTTGTTTTCGTGGACGACGCTGTTCCCGAGGGCACGTCGATCCATTGATGCAAACATGCTGAAAGCGCTTATCCAAGATCTTGCAAATTGATATCTGTATTAGTTTGAGTCTTGCCTAAACATTCACAAAGTATCAGCAAGGAAATCGGACATCTTGTCGCAAGGCGAGCATGACGTATCAACCATAATTCGCTCAAATGCGTTTAGACGCAGGAGAGTTTTGCATATAAAGCAAAAAAATGAGAGAGGAAATTTTTATGAAAAATTCTCGTAAATTAATCGCGTTCCTGCTTTGTACCGTGCTTGCGGTATCGGCGATGACGGCTATATTTGCCGTAACGTCTACTGCTGCTGTCGGAAACATCTCGGGACAGACATCAAAGTATTCACAGCCGATATACGTCGGAACTGTTGAATCCGGTGCAACGCACACGCAGATAAGAATCCCCGGATCGTCTGCATACGGCATATCGGGAGCAGCAGACTCCATAATTAACGCCGTTGAGATCCCCGCGGGCTCCTCGCAGATATCTCTCGAGGTACTTAACTGCGGTACTTACAACTACAACAAGACCACCATGGGTACGGCGGCGCTCAAGTACAACAGCACTCACGCAGGTGAGACTGTTGTTGCTGCAATGAACGGTGACCCGTGGATCATGTATCACACGGACTACGACGGTGATGGTGTTGCTTCTACAGGCTCGTCTGTAAAACACGTTTCGGTTCCCCGAAGCATACTTATCGTTGACGGTGAGCTTTGGAACACCCAGCAGTGTGACGACGAAAACAATCTTGCACAGACGAGTAACGCGGAAAGAGGAACTCCTGCGGCAAAGCAGGTATGCTTCTGCGTATCCAACGACGGCACGTACTTCATCGGCGCGCCCGAGGTAGCGGTAACATTTTCAAACCTCAACACGGGCAAGACGTTTGCCGCAGCGGGAATCAACCGTCTCCCTGCTCCTAACTCCATAATTATCTACAACCAGCGCGGCGGCGCGTCTACCCAGGCATATTCCGATGCTTATGAGGTATACATTACCGCATCTGATTCCGCGTTTGGTATCGGTAAGACGATTCAGGGTACGGTTTCCGCTATTTATGCGAGCGGAAATACTGCAACACGCCCCGCAGTAGGTGCGAATACTATCGTTATCTCCGCAAGAGGTAGCTCTATCTCCACGATTCAGGGCATGTTCGCCGTAGGTCAGACTGTAAACTTCTCGACTTCTGTAACAGCGGACCATTCGGGACACACAAGCGCAAATCTTGGCGCTTGGAACAACGTAGAGGATGCGATAGGCGGCTTCTACGAGCTTCTCAAGAACGGTACCCTTATGGGACAGAATACGACCACTACATATCCCGCTCCTATGATCGGTATCAAGGCTGACGGTACGGCAGTTATGGCTACTGTTACATCCGTATCCGAGGGAACGCGTTCTGCTACCAGAATGAAGTATCTTCCTTACATAGCAAGTGAGCTTGGTATGGTCAACTGTATCATGTTTGACGGCGGTGGATCTACGCAGTTTATAACCCTTGAGAACGGTAGCTACGTTCGTCGTGCAACAAGTGCCGACGGCGCGGGCACTACCCGTACGGTTATAAGCGGCGTTGCGGCGGTATATCACGGCGCAGACCTCACCGTAACCAACAATGAGAACGGCTCTTTGAACCTTCTTACGTCAAATATTGCCTCAACGACCCCCGTTGAGACTACGTATTATAACGTTTCCGCAATAGATACTATGAACGGCGTGGCAGACGGCTCTTACGCAAAGCCCGGCTCTCCCGTCGTAACTACGCTTAAAGGATCGCTTTCAAGCGATTACAAACTCTCCCTTAAAGGATGGTCTATTGTAAACGGCGGTAAGAATGGTGGTATTCACTATTCGGTCGACGGTGGAACGACGTGGCTTGCCACAACGGGCTCGTATTCCACGGCAGAGCAGGCGGTGCTTGATTCTGCAAGATCAAATTCAAACTTTACAAATATTTCGGGAACTAACGGCCGATTTGACGTAAAGGCCGATCTCTCGGCATATCAGGGACAGATTGTTGACGTAAGATTTGCTAATATTTCTGTCGGCAATACGTTCTCTCACTTCTTGACTGTAGAAAACGTTCAGGTCGGAACTGTTGATTCCGGCTCAGGAGATAGCGGCTCCGGTGGATCCACCTCTACGGGTAATGTGTCTACTGCGTTTGGATATTACGCAAACGTTGAATCTATCAACGGCACGTTAACAAACCTTGTCGGTATGCGTGATCCTGACTATACGTCAAGCGCAAGTGACAAGAGTGCGTTTATTCTTCCTGCTACAGCTACTGGATTTGCGGCTCCTTCAAAGACTCTCTCTATTTCCGGTTGGGCGGTTGTCAATGGCTCAAATAGCGGTAAGTTCTACTGGTCTGTTGATAAGATAAATTGGACGGAGTGTACGGGAACGACAGTTACCGCTACAACCGATGCAAACTGTACTACGGCAACAAACTCCGGCGCGCTTGTAACTGCTTCTACAGCAAAGGGTGCGTTCAGCGGAGCTACGGCTGATCTTTCGGCTTATGACGGTCAGACTGTGAACGTTTACTTCGCAACCGTTGGTACACTTGCGGGATATGAGACCAGCTATCTCCACTTCCTTACTGTTGAGGACGTCTACGTCGGTCAGCAGTCCGGCGGTGGCGAAGGCGGTTCGGGTGAAACGACTACCGAGTATCTTACGGTTGCAGATCTTAACGCTGTAAACGGAAATGCCGTAAGCGGTTATCGCGCAAATCCCGGCAGTCCCCTCAGCATATCCTTGCCCAGCATAGGAACCATGACGAACACTACATTCACTATGGGTGGATGGGCAGTTGTTGACGGTGGAGTCAACGGCAATATTGCATACAGACTCAACGGAGGCGCGTGGACATCGCTCTCCGGAAGAAAAGACCTCGGTGACCAGGATGCAATCGTTGGTATAGCGAATGCCGCAGGTCTTAATAACGTTGCTAATACGAATACGAGATTTGATATAGAGATCGACCTTTCCGCATACAAGGGACAGTCCTTGACTATTGATTTCGGTGTTTACAATGTGGCGGGTACGGTGTCTGAATTTGCTACGTTTACGAACGTAGTTGTTCCTAAGTCCACGTATCAGAACTCTATGATACTCTGGAACCAGATAAACGGAGTTGACAGCGCTGACAGCGCGTCCTCTGTGCATCAGGGCATAAGAATAGTATCTCTTCCTGCAAATTGCCCGATGAACGGTACAACCTTCTCCATTATGGGTTGGGCTATCATCAACGGCGGTCAGCAGTCGGGCGGTATTAAGTTCTCCACCGATGGCGGAGCAACGTGGAGAGATACCACGGGTGGCTCTTACAACGCTGATGCGGTAGGCGGCATCCAGGCATGGATCGACGGAAACGGCGCAACCTACGGTGTTACTAACACCACAAGTATAAATGCAAACTTCGGTACGGTATTTGCAGACCTCTCATACAGAGCAGGTATGAAGACCGAAATTACGTTTGGTATAAAGCAGAGTGACGGAACCGTAAGACCTATGGTAACGTTTACCGACTTTACAGTTCCCGGAAACCATACGTGTACGGCAGGAACTTCTGCGGTATCCCTTGGCAACGGAACGCACGCATACGTATGTAAAGAGTGCGGAAACAATATGGATCCCGTCGCTTGTACTCCCAACGGTACGTATACGGCAACAGGTAACGGAACGCACGTATCCACTTGTACAACGTGCGGCGGCACGACCGCGGCTGTAGTATGTACGGCAAGTTCTGCTTGGTCAACGGACGGCAACAACCACTGGAAGACCTGTACTTCTTGTTCTTCGATAATTTCCACTACCGTTGCGGCTCATACGGGTACAGCTACCTGTCAGAGCGCGGCAACGTGTACGGTTTGTAATAAGAGCTTCGGCTCAGTAGGTACTCATACTCTCGTTGAGATAGAGGGCAAGGTTCCTACATGTACCGAGGCCGGTCTCACCGCAGGAGAGAAGTGCTCTGTTTGCGGAACCGTAACGGTAGAGCAGAGAGCTATAGCTGCATACGGTCACTCTGAGACTGAGCTTCCCGCCATCGCGGCAACGTGTACCTCAACAGGTCTTACCGCAGGCTCGAAGTGCTTTGACTGTAATACGATACTTACAGCACAGACCGTAACGGAGAAGATAGCGCATAACTACGTAGACGGTACATGCTCCATGTGCGGCAAGGCAGACACATCTTCTTGCACGCATGAGTACGATGATAACTGTGATACTGACTGTAACAAGTGCGGTGAGATAAGAGAAGCAACCCATAACGCTACAGCCATGGGCGCGGCGACTGATCCTACATGTACTCAGAAGGGTTATACAGAGGGATACATTTGTGCGGATTGCGGCGAAATAATCACAGAGCCCGAGGAAATTCCTGCACTCGGACACACCGAGGTAACAGTACCCGGATTTGAGGCAACATGTTCTCAGGCGGGACTCACCGACGGTGTTGAATGTTCTGTTTGTAACGCTATCTTAGTTGCACAGCAGACTATTTCCGCAAAGGGACATACAGAAGTTGAGGTTCCCGGTTATGCTGCAACCTGTAAGGAAGCAGGACTTACCGACGGAGTAATTTGTTCTGTATGTAATAATGTAATCGTTGAACAGACAGAGATAGAAAAGCTTGCTCATACAGAACAGGTGATAGCAGGCAAGGCGGCAACTTGTATGGAAGCAGGACTTACCGACGGTAAGATGTGTTCCGTATGTAAGACGATTATACTTGAGCAGGAAGAAATTCCCTCGCTTGGTCATGCTGAGACAACAGTTCCCGGCTATGCGGCAACCTGTCAGGAAACAGGTCTTACAGACGGTAAGGTTTGCTCTGTTTGCGGAGTTGTAACCGTAGCTCAGCAGTCCATAGAAAAACTTGCTCATACCGAGGAGACAATTCCCGGAATTGCTGCAAGCTGTACAGCCACAGGTCTTACAGAAGGTAAGAGATGTACTGTTTGTTCTACCGTTACGGTAGCACAGGAAACAATAGAAAAGCTTGATCACGTTGAGGAAGACATGGAGGCTGTAGCTCCCACATGTCAGAACGCAGGTTCTGAGGGTGGAAAGGTATGTTCTGTTTGCGGAACGGTTACAGTTGAGCCCACAATTCTTCCCAAAGTAGACCACAGCTATACCGAATACATATATAATAAGGATGCAAAGTGCGAGCAAGACGGCACAAAGACTGCAAGCTGTGACTACGGTTGTGGCGAGAAGAGCACCGTTATGGCTGAAAACACCGCACTTAGTCATTCTTATACCTCTTATACATCCGATAACAACGCAACATGTACAACCGACGGTACAAAAACAGCGGTTTGCGATAACGGATGCGGCACAAAGAAGACAATAACAGACGAGGGAACGGCCCTCGGACACAAGTGGAACGATGCTAACTGCACGACCGCAAAGACATGTTCTGTTTGCGGAGCAACAGAGGGCGATGCACTTGGACACGAGTGGACAGACGCTAACTGTACAACTGCCAAGACATGTTCTGTTTGCGGAGCAACAGAAGGCTCGGCACTCGGACACACATGGAACGTGGCAACATGTACTGCTCCCAAGACATGTTCTGTCTGCGGCGCAACAGAGGGCGACGCGCTCGGTCACGCATGGGAGATAGGTTACTCTCATGATACTGTAAAGCACTGGATCGCATGTTCAAACGGATGCGGCGAGAAGACGGCAGAAGCAGAGCATGATCTTTCAACAGGTTCTTGCGTATGCGGATACGGTTGTCCTCACGCGCTTACCGAAAACATTGCGGCTATAGAAGCAACATGTACGACCGCAGGTAAGACGGCGGGTGTTAAGTGTAAGGTCTGCGGCGGTATAGTTTCGGGACTTACAGCTATCCCTGCGACAGGACACACAGAAGTAATAGATGCGGCTGTTGATGCGACCTGTACAGCAGACGGTAAGACACAGGGTAAGCACTGTTCAGTATGTAACGAAGTACTTGTTAAGCAGGAAGTTATCCCTGCAACAGGACACACCGAGGTAATTGACAAGGCAGTAGCGCCCACATGTACCGAAACAGGTCTTACAGAAGGTAAGCACTGTTCTGCATGTGATTACGTATTCACGGCACAGACTGTAGTTGACGCTCTCGGACATGATTATAAGGAAGTTATAACAAAGAATCCTACTTGTACCGAAGCGGGAGTTAAGACATTTACTTGTCAGAACGACGAAAGTCATACATATACGGAAGCGATTGATGCAACAGGCCATACTCTCACACAGGTAGGCGCTCAGGCGGCAACTTGCGAGGCTAAGGGTTGGGATGCATACGAATACTGCTCTGTATGTGATTACACAACATACGAGGAATTTTCGGCTCTCGGACACGATTATAAGGAAGTTATAACAAAGAATCCCACTTGCACCGAAGCGGGAGTTAAGACGTTTACTTGTCAGAACGATGCAAGTCATACATATACGGAAGCGATTGATGCAACAGGCCATACTCTCACACAGGTAGGCGCTCAGGCGGCAACTTGTACGGAAAAGGGCTGGGATGCATACGAATACTGTTCTGTCTGCGATTATACAACATATAAGGAAATAGCAGCACTTGGACACAAGGAAGTCATTATTCCTGCAGTGGAAGCAACATGTACATCTACGGGTCTTACGGAAGGTAAGTCTTGTTCCAGATGTAAGGAA
Organism: Oscillospiraceae bacterium; assembly: GCA_015063545.1. GTDB lineage: Bacteria > Bacillota > Clostridia > Oscillospirales > CAG-272 > SVTX01. The sequence continues at coordinate 15,718 of SVTX01000037.1, forward strand.
GTTCTCGTGGCTCAGACAGAGACACCTATAGCTGACCACACTGTTGTAGTTGACGCGGCGGTTGCTCCTACATGTACATCTACAGGTAAGACAGAAGGATCACACTGTCAGGTGTGCGGTGAGATTATCGTAAAACAGAATATTCTTCCCAAGGCAGATCACACTATCGTTGTAACGGAAGCTATCAAGCCTACTACAACGACTTCCGGTAAGACATCCGGAGCATCTTGCTCGGTATGTAATGAGGTATTCGTAGCCGTTACGGATATTCCTGCTATTAAGGAAGAGCATAAGGATGACAACCATTACGATATTATAGACGGCGCTGCTCCTGCTCCTACTGTATCGGGTAGCACGGCAGTGGGACATACTCCCAATATTGAGATATACGATAAGGAAAACATTTCTAACGCAAGACACGATACTCAGATCGTATTCCGTAATGCATACAATGCTATAATTTTGGCTCCTTCTATTAAGGATATTGCGATCGGACTTGATTCTGTAAGTATTCCCGACAGTAAGAAGCTGTCCTTTGGAAGCGCGTTTGAGGTTAGTGATATAGCAGAGGGCGCGGATTCTTATAACGGTCAGTACAATATTACAATTAACATAGAAAATGCAGATAAATTTGCAGCTCTTCTCCACTACGAGAATGGCGTATGGGTAGTAGTTGAAGGCGCTACCGCTGACACAGCGGCAGGCACAGTAACGTTTACTGTAAATAGCCTCTCTCCCTTCGCAACGGTTCTTGCAGAGGATACGGTTTGCACGCATACAAATTACACAACTTCCGTAACTGCTCCTACGTGCGTAGCAGCGGGCTATACCACTTACACATGTACAGCTTGCGGTGAGACATGGACGGGTGACGAAACAGAAGCTACGGGCGTTCACACCTTTGGTGATGATAACGTATGACGTTTGCGGATTTAAGAA
>SVTX01000038.1 GCA_015063545.1 Oscillospiraceae bacterium
AGTGCTTACAAGAGCATCCGAAAGCACCGTTTTCGGACACAAAAGCCCCGAAAAGCCTTGTAAATCAAGGAAAAAATCGGTGCAGATTTGTTTGGGAGCAGGATGTCGCAGGTTCGAATCCTGTCATTCCGACCAAATATTAAACGAGGGGGATGAATCCCCCTCGTTTAATATTTCTTTGAAACGGCAACAGACGAGAACCTGCTAACTCAATTTGAGCTTGTAAAAATTCAGTTGAACGTTTGAGTCCTGTCACTTTGGCCGAAAACCCACTGCGCTTATTTTTTAAAAAGCAAAGCACTCAACGCTCCGTTGAGCACTTCTTTCCATTTGCTTTATTTACATACGAAATCTTTTGTGATATAATAAATAAAAAACAATCAGGAGGTGCGAAATGGCAATATCGGATAAGATAAAGGAATACAGAGTAAAACGCGGAATGACTCAAGCACAGCTTGCCGAACTTCTCGGCATGACTCCTCAGTCGATCTCAAAATGGGAAAGGGCAACAGGCTATCCCGATCTCTCCGCAATCTGTCCACTTGCAGATGCCTTGGGCATTACGACCGACGAACTTCTTGAACATAAAAATCCCCCCGGAGAACTTAATAAAAAATGGTATCGCCTTATGAGAAAATGCGATATGTGGCAAGCGCCTTTGGAAGATCTGATTGCACTCGATAACGATGCAATTTCTCAATATCCGAACGATGAGTTGTTTCTTTGGCGCCGTGTCAGTGATGAATTTAAGCTCGCCTGTCGCAAAACCGATGCTGGTGAAAAGCAACAGTGGCTTGCCTGCGCAGAGGAACATTGTGCCGAGCTTATAGCAAAAGATCCCAATTGGGAGAATTCCAAATACATGATGGTTAAGATATTGATGGAGTGCGGTCGCACCGACGAGGCAATCGCATGGGCACACAAGTGCAAATCTCCCGACGAGGCCATGAAGGATGTGCTTCGAGGGAACGATCTGCGCCGCCACCATCAACAAATAATTGACGATGTGCTCCGCGATTTGCTTGGCAAAATGAGGTGCAAGGACCTGGATTTTCTTAAAGCATCGGAGGACATTATTCGCGCAGTTTTTCCCGACGGAAATTATCAGTACTATTACGATTTCTTGATGATGATCGAGTTCACCCGCGCAAAGTACTATTCCGACCTTGGCGACTCGGCAAAAACGATGGAATATCTCTACCGTGCGCTTGACGTTGCGAAAGAAAAATTTATCAAAGGAAAGAGCAAATTCACCATTCCGATTTTTGATGAGCTTCCGCCCGAAGGCGACGACATGAGCCTTATTGAGCAATTATACGGCATTTTGCAGCACCGCGAAGGACTCGAAACGGTCTTTTTCACAGATGAGTATCAAAAGCTTTTGGCAAATATTAAAGGTTTGATATCTGTAAATTGCCAAAAAAGCACATAAATGAACAATACTCAAATTTGTTGATTTTCGGCAAAAAGTTAAGTATCACAGCCTGCACTGCTTTTTTGCATCACCTCGGCAGTTGCATCCATAATATAATCAGTATTCAAATATCAAAAGAGGGGTTCATTCCCCTCTTTTTGTGTTTCTTTGAAATGGCAATACGAGAGCCTGCCGACATCACTACTCTCCCATCATATCCGCAATAGCATTTGCGGTGATGTATATTTGTTCTTCGTTTGTTACGGTAGGAATTCCGTCGCCGTCCTGCGCGCCGTACATTCCAAAATAGGCATGGCATCCGCCCTCAATAACTATCTCGGTCATGTCTGACGGCAAGTTCGGCTTGTTCTTATTATATTTTTCCATATTCATAACACCGTCCTTATCGCCGTATATAGACAGCACGTTAATATCGGCATTAGAAATATCCGCAGTGGAATATGCTCCGAGCAACACAAGTCCCTCGAAATCGGCCGTGTGTTTTTTAAAATATGACGCCGCCATAGAACCACCGAGGGAATGTCCGCCGATATACCAATGTTCAACCCCTGTATGCTGCGCGCGAATATCCGTTGCCGCATTGATATCAAGTACAGCAAGATTAAACGGCATTTTTGCTATTACGCACAGGATTCCGCGTTCAGCGCATGCTCTCATCAGTGGAATATATGCTTTGTGCTCCACCTTGCCGCCGGGATAAAATATCAGACCGGACGTTGCGTTTTCAGGAGCAAAAATAATATTTCCGCCATCATCCTCATAAAACGAACAGTCTTTTTGCCACAACTCATCCTGCGCCAAAAACGCCTCTATCGCCACGTCATCTGCTCTGTAATAATCAGAAACATAAATCGCGCATGCTCCGAAAATCGTGGCTATCACAAGAAGCACAGACAGACTGATTATAAATATTTTTCTTTTTCGTTTGTCGCTAAAAAATTTCACTTTGTTCACCTTCATAGACATCATTAGAACCTGATTATATCATACATTTGTGAATAATTCCATCCAAGCATATTAACTTTCAGATAAAAAAATATCATTGACTTTTGCAAAAAAATTGGATATAATAGGTATTGATAACAAAATAAGAGGTATATTATGTCCCCAAAAAAGAAAATTATAAAAATAATGTGGACAAGCTTTTGTCTTATTGTGGGCAACGCAACCCTCGCCTTTCTCGTCTCGGCATTCATAATGCCAAACGATGTTCTTATGGGAGGCACTACAGGAATCAGCGTTCTTTTGCACAAAATACTGCCGTTTGAGATGGAAACGGCAACGATCGTTCTTATTCTCAACATAATTTTGCTTTTGATAGGTCTTATAGTGTTGGGAAAAAAGTTCTTTTTAACTACCGTAGTAAGCTCAATTTTGTACCCTGTGTTTCTCGGTATAATGGAACGCATACCAAACATTCACAACCTTACCGACAATACGCTTTTGGCAGTATTGCTCGGAGGCTCGCTTTTGGGAATATCTCTCGGACTTGTAATGCGAGTTGGAGCGTCCACAGGAGGCATTGACATAATCGTGCTAATGCTTCACAAATGGTTCCACTGGCCTGTAGCCATATTTATGTATATCTGCGACGCCGTGGTTTTGGGAACGCAGACTATCGTTTTTGGCAGCTCGGAAAACTTATTCTACGGAATAGTCCTTCTGGTCATAGAGACCATAGTTCTCAATCAGGTAATGATCCTCGGAAAATCTCAAACTCAACTTTTCATAGTTACGGACAAATTCCACGAGGTGCGTCATGCGTTACTCCACAAGCTCGAGGCAGGCGTTACGATGGTCAAAATAGAAACAGGACTTTTACTCAACGATCAGGAAGGAATTATATGCGTTATCCCTCCGAGAAAGCTCTATTCGGCAACCGAATTGATACACTCCATAGATCCCAATGCTTTCATTACCGTTACTCAGATAAAAGAAGTACGAGGACAAGGCTTTACACAGGAGAGATTTTCACGAATCAACGAAGCTAAAAAAGAATGACCGTCCGTCAAACAAGACGCGAAAAAATAAAGGTAGGCACACGGAAAACCACCGTGCGTCTACTTTTATTTTATTATAAAAGTTCCGCCCCTTATCCATAAAACATTGCAAAATACACATCACTCGCACTTTTTCTTGCCGACATTCTTTATTCTGCGCAAAACGCGCCTAAGTGTTCCGAGTGTCTGTATGTCACGTGGAAACATTATACGCAAAAGTCCTATGGCAATAATAAGAGTTACTATCTTTTCGGGAGATACCGGAAGCCACAAAAAAGCCAAATATGCCCCCGATATGCCTATCATCCAGCTTATTTTTAAATACGTTCCCACAAAAAACATAATATATGCCCAACCGTTTGTTATCATCCACGCTATAAACAGGCATAAAAGCAGTCTGGGATTCAGAATAAATCTCAGTGCTCGCCCAAAAAACTCTTTTGCTTTGCTTTTCATCATTTTCACTCTCAAAAAAATAAGGTGAGGATATCCTCACCTTATTATGTGCTTTGGTACTTAATTTTAATCCTTGGCATTTCTTTGATCCATGGCCAGCTTATAGCTCTCCTCTGCTACAAGGCGCACCTTGGAAACCATTGTATCCGGATTTTTTGGGAAGCAATAATATATTGCTTTTTGATTTCCAACAGCTATAACATCCCCGATCTCATAAAAATTAAAATCACAGCAGATGCTATATGAGGCTTTGGGCGAATGCAAATAATCTATTTCTCCTGCGCATCCCGTAAGATGCAAGCCGTCGGCAGTCTGCGTCAGAATTCCCTCTCCCACAGAATATATGCGCTTGCAATCCACAGCCATGCATATATCGACTTCGGTTTGGAAATAATATCCTCCCTCAACAAGCTCTCGTCTTGCGCATTCTCTTTCCCACTTGAACCAATCCGGAATATGCTCGAATTTCCCATCGCAATTTTTCGCGCGCAAATACCCGTACTCGTCAAGCTCATACTCCGCGCCACACTCGCCGCAAGCGACAGTTATTCCTTTGCCAAGCATTCTGCCTTCCGTCTCACAGTGGGGGCACTTATAAAGAACTCGCTCCAAAAAATCCGCCCTGAAGGGCTCGTCTATCTTTATTTTGTTTTCTTGCTGATATGCAAATCCGTCAAAATCAAATTTTTTCTCAATGATATCCTGTATTTGATCAGCCTCGGTCGCCCTTATCTCGTCGGGCGAAAGAATATACTCCATGGTCGCGCAGACCTTCGTCTTGCGTTTTTGCAGATTATTATACAGCGGATCTCTCAAAAACGCCCCGCGCGTACTTATCATCACTACCGGCACGTCAAGCATCTTGCAAAGCTTGCCGAGCGTATTTGGCAATGTAGTTTTTGTTCCGTCAAAAGTATATCCCGCCTCAGGGAACATTATAACCGAGCTTTTGTTTTTGCTCAACGTATATTTCATATCTTTGATCAATGAAAGCTCGGACACAAACTTTTTCGTGGGAATACAACCTATCTGTCTCATAAGCCAGCCCTTGCCGATAAAGCTGTCCGTCGTAGCTACAATATTAAACGCGCGCGGAAACATAAGGCTTGCCGCTATTTCAAGATCTATAAAGCTTGAATGATTCATGAGCACAAGGCAAGGTTGCTTGCGAGAAAGCTTTTCCATTCCCTTTTTCTCACATTCAAACTTCACCGACATAAGATCCGGCACAGATATCAGCTTCATCAACGTTCTCCAAAAAACATTCGGCTTTTTTGGCTTTCTGCGTTTTTCGGGAACTATCGACATGACCTCTTTATAGCTTTTTGGGGGCATTTTAATTTTCATATACAGTCTCCAAAATAAATGTGCAAAGTTAATATTGAGTTTACTTTTTAAACTTTGTTAATTAATTATAACACACAATACAACAAAATGCAAGATATTATTCAAAAAAGGAGACCGTGTGAATCTTACTCACCGGTCTCCCTTTAGGTTAAGTTGTATCAAAGCATCAGTGGCTTGCTACCCACTCGTCTGCCGCTTTCTTTGACATTCTCTTTATGTTCTCTGCCTTGTAGGGGGAATCCTCGCCACCGTTTGTGTAAAGGAAATAATTTCCTCCATCCGTAACGTAAAGCGTTTCCTCATAACCGCAAGGCTCGCCAAAGTTACCAAAGGTCACTTTCTTTACAATGGCGGATGTCTCCGTATCATAAAGCTTGCCACATATAGTCTTCTGCATATCTGTTCTCCTTTCGTGTATTTATATTTAGGGTATCCCAAATTTTCCGAATTATTAAAGCACGCACTTTAAAAATTGCTGCGTTCTTGGATGCTGAGGATTATCAAAGAGCTCGGCGGGAGTGCCTTCCTCGGTGATCACACCGTCGCTCATAAATATTACCCTATCGGCAACCTCGCGAGCAAATCCCATCTCATGAGTTACTATGACCATGGTCATGCCTTCGTTTGCAAGATCCTTGATGAGTTCAAGAACTTCTCCAACCATCTCAGGATCAAGAGCCGATGTAGGCTCGTCAAAAAGCATTACCTTAGGATTCATGGCAAGGGCTCGAACGATAGCAACTCTCTGCTTCTGACCACCCGAAAGAGTTGACGGATAAACGTCAGCCTTGTCCTCAAGACCTATTCTCGCAAGCAAGCTCATAGCCTTTTCCTTTTCTTGCGCAATTATCTCTTTCTTTTTCTGCCTGGGCATAACAATGCCCTGCTTTTCTCTTTTTATTCTATGATGCACGGGAGCAAGCATAATATTCTCTATAACTGTCTTGTTATTAAAGAGATTAAAATGCTGGAATACCATACCCATGTTTTCACGGTGACGGTCAAGGTCGGTTTTTGCGTCCAGAAGGTCCTCTTCCTGAAAAACAATAGAGCCGCCATCGGGTGTCTCCATTCCGTTAAGGCAACGGATAAACGTAGATTTTCCGCTTCCCGAAGGCCCGATAACTACCACCTTTTCACCGGGCAGTACCCTTGTGGAAATATCGCAAAGCACCTTTTTGCCGTCAAAGCTCTTGGTAAGATTTTTAATGTCTATCACTTTTTGCGAACCCCCTCTCCAAAAGTTTGACCAGAAGCGTAATGAACAATACAAGAACAATGTAGATCAATGCCATTACTATATAGGGTATCATCTTTTCATAGTTCTTACTTCCGATCGCACTGAGCGCGGTATAAAGGTCATATACCGTGATAAAGCTCAACACCGACGTTTCCTTGATAAGCGTAATGAACTCATTTCCAAGCGTAGGCAATATGTTCTTTACCGCTTGAGGAATGACTATCTTCAGCATCGTCGTACCGTAGTGAAGTCCGACAGCACGTCCCGCTTCCATCTGCCCGTTATCAACAGAGTTTATTCCTCCTCGCATGATCTCGGACACGTAAGCGCCGCTGTTCATTCCAAATACCACTATACCCACGACCAAAGAATTTACGCCCTTTATGCCAAGCGAGGGCAAAAGCACGTAATACGACAAAAGAAGCTGAACTACCATAGGTGTTCCCCTGAACAGAGCAACGTACACGGTACATATCTTGTCCAGTATCTTCATTGTTATCTTCTTTTTGGGAGAAACCTTAACAACAGCTATCAAGGTTCCTATAATTATACCTATTATCAGACCGAGAACAGCGACCTTTACCGTGTTCAGCAAGCCTTGAATAAGCAACTCACGGAAATATTCGCTCTCCATGGTGGAGACGAATCTTTCCCATTTAATTCCCCAGTTCATATTTTTTATTCCTGACTTTCATACACATAAAATCTCCCGCAAATAACTTGCGGGAAATTTTATTTATTATTTTTACTGTTTTTTACTGTCCGTTTACAGCCTTAACAAGCGCGTTTGCGGGAGCTTCGTCAACGATAACAGCATAAATATTGCCATTGATAAGGTCTGTTACAGCTTCCTGTGCCGTAGAGTAACCCTTGCCTTCGATGTTAGAGAATCCTGTGTAACCCCAATCCTCGTCACCGTTAATGTACATGCTGCCGGTTGTACCGATCTGGTATCCGATCTTCTTGTCCTTAAGAGATGCGAGCTTCTTGTCTACGTCTTCCTTTGTCTTGCATCCGTCGAAGTCCTCGTTGTCAACAGAAACGATAAGCATCTGGGAAGCCTTGTAGTAAGGAGTTGTAAAATCATAAATTGCCGCGCGGCCTTCGCTTATAGTGATACCCGCCATACCGATATCTGCATAGCCTGCCTCTACCTGTGTGAAAATATCGTCAAATCCGATATTCTTGATTACAAGCTCAAGGTCGTGCTTTTCTGCGTATGCAGCAGCGATCTCAATATCAAGTCCGTATATCTTGCCATCGCCGCCGATATACTCGAAGGGCTCAAAGGGGCAGTTTGTAACAACTACGAGATTGGAATCTGTGTTCTGTACGTCTGTTGTAGTAACGGTATATCCTACCTTGGTGCCTTCGCCTTCAAAGTACTTTGCAACGTACTTATCGAACTCGCCGTTTTCCTTTATCTCTGCCATGAATGCGTTCATGCTTTCAACAAGAGCTGTATTGCCCTTTTTGCATACAAATGCATATTCTTCGTCAGTAAGCTTTATTTCAACAAGCTTAACTCCCTCTTCCTTGGAGCATGCAGAAAATACGGAAACGCAAGCAAGCGTCATAACAAGAACAAGCGCTATTGAAATGATCTTTTTCATAATAATGTCCTCTTTCTGTATTTAGTTTTCCGCTTTTGCGGTTATGATGTCATATTATACATCAAAATAACTGTCTTGTCAATAAGTTTTTTTCCTTTTAGCCTTAAATTGCGAAAATATGCAAGTTTTATTTCGGATAATGCATATTTATGCAATTATGCAAGCAAAACATCCATCAAAAGCATAACACAAAAGCCTATAAGCAATGAATACGTCGCTCCTCTTTCGGCACCGTGCGAATGTGTTTCGGGTATCATTTCGTCGCTGACCACGTACAGCATGGTTCCGCCCGCGAACGCAAGCGCAAACGGCAATATCGCAACAGAAATACTTACTGCAAAATATCCTATCAAGGTTCCTACCACTTCAATAAGCCCGGTTGCGAGTGCGCAAAGGAACGTTCTCTTGGGTTTTATGCCTGCCGCAAGCATTGGCGCGATTATAACCATTCCTTCGGGAATATTTTGCAGAGCTATTCCTCCTGCTATAAGCAGCGCGCCCGCCGTGTTTCCTGTGCCAAATCCTACTCCCGCAGCAATTCCCTCAGGAAGATTGTGTATCGCTATAGCGAGCACGAAAAGCAATACTTTATTTACCTGTGACTTATCATCACAACAGTGACCGTCTATATCCACACCCACAAGTCCGTGCAAATGAGGCACGAGCTTATCTATAAGATTCAGACACAAAGCTCCGGCAAATATGCCTCCGACCACCATTGCCATAGCCAAAAGCTTGCCTGTTGTTCCGTCTATACCAAATGGGATCAAAAAATCATATCCGTAATCGTATGAAGGCAATATCAAACCAAGTATCGCCGCCGCCATCATTATTCCCGCCGCGAACGCGAGAACTATATCGCTGAATTTATGAGATATTTTTTTGAACACAAAGCCCAACGCCGAACCAATAACCGTCGCTCCGCCAACACCAAGCGCGGTCAGTAATACCTCTTTCATATCAGCACCTCCTTATCTCTTATACTCATATTATATCCGAATATACTCATTATGTCAACAAAAAAGGCCAATTTACCTGTGCGCAAGCAACAATGGAACCGCGCCGGCAAATCAGCCTATTTTTACATTAAAGAATTGAGAAATTCACTACAAGCGCCGCAAACACAATGGAGACCATCGAAAGAAGCTTGATAAGAATGTTTATAGAGGGACCCGACGTATCCTTGAAGGGATCTCCTACCGTGTCACCGACAACAGCCGCCTTGTGGCACTCGGAGCCTTTTCCGCCATGCGTACCGCTTTCAATATACTTCTTTGCGTTATCCCACGCTCCGCCGGAGTTTGACATAAATACAGCAAGAAGGAATCCCGAAATAGTCGCGCCTGCAAGCATTCCCACAACGCCTGTACATCCGAGGATAAGTCCAACCGCAATAGGAGCTGCGATAGCTACGAGAGTGGGAATTATCATCTCACGAAGGCTCGCCTTAGTGCAAAGATCAACACACGTTGCGTAATCAGGATCTGCTTTTCCGTCCATAAGTCCCGTTATTTCCCTGAACTGACGGCGCACCTCACGCACAACGCTCTGAGCCGCACGTCCTACGGAATTCATCGTAAGAGCAGCAAATACAAAGGGCAAACATGCGCCAACAAAAAGTCCTACCAATACCGTGGGGTTTGTCACGCTAAGGTTAGCTATCTTTTGCGCGCCTCCCTCAATACTTTTTATTTTATCTATGTAGGAAACCATAAGAGCCAATGCCGTAAGAGCAGCTGAGCCTATAGCAAAGCCCTTACCCGTCGCCGCGGTAGTGTTGCCGAGCGAATCAAGCGCATCGGTTCTCTCTCTCACCTTCTCCTCAAGTCCTGCCATCTGCGCAATACCGCCCGCGTTATCCGCAACAGGGCCGTACGCGTCGGTAGCAAGCGTGATGCCGAGCGTTGAGAGCATTCCAACAGCCGCGAGGGCTATACCGTAAAGTCCCATGGACGCATTATTCGCGCCGCCGGAAACAAAATATGCAACCAAAATACAGACCGCCACCACTATTACAGGAATGAGCGTGGAGAGCATTCCCACGGAAAGACCGCCGATAACTATGGTAGCCGTACCCGTCTCGGACGTATCCGCAAGGTGCTGAGTGGGTTTATAGCTATCCGAGGTATAATGCTCAGTTGCCTGTCCGATAAGAACACCGGCAACAAGTCCCGCAAGAACCGCAAAATAGACGGTCCAGTGCTCTTTACCGAGAACAAACCACACAAGCGGGAAAGCCGCAAGCGCTATAACTATCGCCGAAAAGTTAGTTCCTCTGGAAAGAGCGCGAAGGAGCTGTCTTTGATTTGCCCCTTCCTTGGTTCTTACAAGGAACGTACCGAAAATCGAGCACACCACTCCAAGCGCCGCCAAAATCATAGGAAGCGCCATGCCCTTGATATTGCCCGCAAATGCCGCAACACCAAGCGCGCAAGCTGAGATCACTGAGCCTACGTAAGATTCGTAAAGGTCAGCGCCCATACCCGCAACGTCACCGACATTGTCTCCTACGTTGTCCGCGATTACCGCAGGGTTTCGGGGATCGTCTTCGGGAATTCCCGCCTCGACCTTACCGACAAGGTCAGCTCCTACGTCAGCCGCCTTGGTAAATATGCCTCCGCCAACACGCGCAAACAAAGCCATTGATGATGCGCCCATGCCGAACGTGAGCATAGCACCGGATATTTCGGTAGCATTAAGCTTAAACACAAACTTCAAAAGAATAAACCATACGGATATGTCAAGAAGTCCAAGGCCTACTACGGTAAAGCCCATAACGCTTCCTGCAGAAAAAGCAACGCGCAGGCCGCGGTTAAGGCTCTCACGGCAAGCGTTTGCCGTCCTTGCATTTGATGCGGTCGCTATCTTCATTCCGACAAATCCCGAAAGTGCGGAAAAGAATCCGCCCGTAAGAAAGGCAAAAGGCACATAGGGGGTAACAAGCCCAAATGCCGCCATCGCTCCAAGCACGACGAACATAACTCCAAAGAATATCAGCACTATCTTGTACTGTCTTTTGAGAAAAGCATTTGCTCCCTTTCTTATGGACTGCGAGATCTTCTTCATAAGATCAGTGCCTTCAGAAAAATTCATTACCCTCTTTGCGGTAAGCAAAGCAAACACGAGAGCCAGAACAGCGCACGCGGCGGTAATGATGGCCATATATTTTTCCATTATAATCTCCTCATTCCAATTCTAAGTATAGGAACTATATTTTACACCTTCCTACAGATTTTGTCAAGGGGTATGTTTAAAAAAGTAACGGTCGCTCGCTTTATTCGGTGCTTTTTTACAAAAAGCAGCAAGCGGATTCGCCGCTTGCTACTCAAATGCTCATTTTTTATAAATTCATTTCCTTCATTTTATCAACAATTATGCCGTACGCCTCCCGAGGGCCGGCTGCGTTCATAACCGCGTTCTCAAACGGGCACATTCCATCTCCGCGGCGGTTGATTATATATTCAACCCTCTCTCCGTATTCTACGCAAATGCCCGCGCCTGTCAGCACCGAATATGCCTCTTTGCTTATTATCCCCGCGTAAATTTGTTTGATCCCAAGCAATACATACAGATACGCTGTAGCTTTGCCCACGACCTTGTCTGCCGCCGACCAGCCATCAAAATCATCTCCGCAGTTATAAAAATCCACCAGTGGCTTTACACCGCGTAAGCTTGACGTTTTTGTTTTATCGCCACAGCACAAAACGCAAGTGTATCCATAGTTGACAAGTAACTCTTTAGCCTTTATCAGATCATTTTTCATGACAGCTTATTAGTGAAATCCCTCATCATTTCGCTGATTTTAATGCCCTGCGGACAAACCTGCTCGCAAGAACAGCAGCCTATGCACGCAGACGGGCGTTTGCTCTCGTCAAGTGCATCGAGAGCCATGGGCGCGATAAATCCACCACCCGAATACGCATGCTCATTGTAAAGCTCAATAAGCCACGGGATGTCAAGCTCCTGCGGACAGTGATCGGTACAGTATCTGCATGATGTACAAGGAAGCGTGGTTTGAGATATTTTGTCCTGAGCTATCTCCATCAGTGTTTGCATCTCAACTTCGGACAAGGGCTTTTTTTCCTTGTAGGTCTCAATATTTTCTTTGAGCTGCTCAAAATTTGACATTCCCGAGAGTGTCAAGGTCACACAGTCAATGCTCTGCAAAAATCGGAATGCCCATTCCGCCATGCTCGCATCGGGGCGAAAGGCTCTGAGCTTGTATTCATATTCAAGATCCAGAGAGGCGAGTGATCCGCCGCGCACGGGCTCCATTACCCATATCGGTATACCGTAGGACTGAACAAGCTCTACCTTCGCTTTTGCGTTCTGAAAATCCCAGTCAAGCCAGTTTATCTGGAGCTGACAGAATTCCATATCCTTGCCGTATGCCTCCAAAAAGCGTTTCATAGTATGAAGGCTTCCGTGCGTAGAGAATCCGAGATGTCGGATCCTGCCGTTTCTCTTTTGCTCCATGAGGTAATCATATATTCCAAACTTGGGATCAAGATATCCGTCTATGTTTTTTTCACACACGTTGTGAAACAGATAAAAATCAAAATAATCCATGCGGAGACGGCACAGCTGTTCCTCAAATATTTCTTTAACTCTGCCAAGAAGACTTACATCATATCCGGGAAATTTTGTGGCAACGTAAAAGCTATCTCTGGGATATTCCGCAAGTATCTCTCCCATAACAGGCTCACTCATACCGCTATGATAACCCCATGCGGTGTCATAGTAATTTATTCCCTTATCCATAGCATACGCAACCATCTCCTTGGCTGCCTGCATGTCTATTTGCGCATTATCTCCGCACACCACGGGAAGTCGCATACATCCCATGCCGAGTGCGGATAATTTTTTGTCCTGAAAATTGTTGTAGATCATATTATTTCCCCTTTTTGTTTACATATTTTTTCATCATGTCACTTGTTTTTTCTGTCTTGGGTATTTTGATACTGAATGCACGATCTCCCGAAAACTTAACGTTATAGTAATATCCCCTCGGATAAAGTCTGAATCCCGCAATGCCTTCCTCAATTTCGGATACATAGCGCAAATCATGTGTCTTTTTGCAGAAAACAAATCTCCGGGTTATGCTCTCGCAATCAAACGCAAATCCCACAGGGATAAAAATAACAAAACATAAAATATATACACCGCCAATGATCGCAATGATAACTCCGTCAATTCCTAAGAAAGCCGAAAGCACTATTGCTACTGCGGCAAGAATGACCTGCACTGCCCACTGTGTGTTGAAGGCAAATTCTTTTTTGTTGTTTTCCATTGTTCCTCTACCTTTTAATAATTGAACTTTACTACACTGTTATTGTTTCATATCTTGACGCCTAAACCAAAACCAACCCTGCCACCGCGCATCAGATGCTCGGCATAACAACGCCTGAGAGTGCTGTCCGCCGGCAATTTTTCAGGGTCCTTTTCCTCGGTATCAAACAAGCGCCAAAGGTCTTCGCCACTGTTATATCCCCACTCAACAATATCGTATTCCGACATAAAGCGATAAGTATTTGTATGTGGCGGCAGAATGCTTTTGTTTTCGGGAAACAAGAGCCACGAGTAACAAACGAACACCGCCCTGTCCAATTTATCCGAAAAAAACTCTCTCGCCTTTTCGTAAGCTGCGTCACAGCTATCCTTGTCAATAGGCGTCATGGTTCTTGGAATATGGACATTTATAGCCTTGCTTTCGCCTTTTTTGAGAACTACGCCATTTTTGTCGTAATCAAATCCTACCGTAACGATCTCGAATTGAAGCCTGCCGAGCGCGAATCGCGAAAGGTCAAAAAATCCCGGGAACCACTCCGCAACAAAAGAACCGCAAATACCCTTTACCGCCTTGCATTCCCAAAGCTTCCATTTGAGATCGAGCATGCTGTCTCTGTATACTTTTAAATCTATTTTTTGCTCAATATAAAGAGCTTTCAAGTGTTTTGACATACATATAAAGGCCAAAAGCTCCACCGTGTACGTATGAATTCCGACGATCTCCGCGGCCTGCCTTACTCTTGCAAATATCTCTTGTGCGTAATCAAGCTTTATGTTATTTTCATAAGCCGTGATCGCCTGAGAAAAAAGAATGTACGCATGCTTGTCTTCCGCTATCTTATCGTACGAGCGCAAAAGCTCCTGCGAATCCTCATCCGAGTAGTCAAACTCCCGAAAAAATTCAGACAAATACTCCCGCATACATTCCCTCCTTTGCAAAACGAGTAAAAAATCTTTACTACATAACAGTATATCATACTATTGCATTTATTTCAATAGTCGGAATAAATTATTAACAGTTTGGATAAAACCGCGCAAAACAGTACAGCTTTGGAGGCTTACGCATTCCGCTTGCGGTTTATGCGCTGTTGGATGTATAATAGGTGTGATTTCGACTAAAGGCAAAAAAAGACGCCTGTTGGCGTCTTTCTGTGTTTGTATAAAGGCTACGAAAAAGATATTTTTCGCGGTTTGCATTAAGGTTTCGAACTCAAGCGGTTTTTATTTTGTGACCGTTTTAGATGACATACTCCTTATTCATTAACGTAATAGATATTCTCATAAATTTCAACTCCAAAAAGATATATTCCATAGCCTTTTTTGTAAATCACTCCGTCATTTTCATCAGGTGTTTCCGTATTATAAATATATACTTCGTACATCGGCACGATAGGTTTTAAATGAGTGGTCCCACCGTCTTTTAATTTAATAGGAATTGGAACTATGCAAAGCAAAGCCGCTATCAATAGGCAAATGATTATAATTATTTTTGTTTTTTTCATTTTTCATCACCTTCCCCAGACTATTATAGCACAAAAGCGGTTGTTTGTCAATTTATTTACAGGAAGCGCAATGTTGTCGATGCGAATCATCACATCATTGTTGCCTTACTATGCAAAGCGTGGTGCGAGATTCAGACCAGCCAAACACAAAAAAAGACGCCTATTGGCGTCTTTCTGTGTTTGTATAAAGGCTACGAAAAAGATATTTTTGCGTTTTGTAATAAGGTTTCGAACTCTCACGGAGAGCGTGTTAAATGTGATGTTATCTTTCAGGGGGCAAGATCATGCTTGTAACAGATCTATAATTTACAAGGAACGATTGACTATTTCTAAATCTTCCGCCTTAGGATAATACTCTTTGAACTTTTCAGGCAAAGCAAAATCTTTTGTGAAAATCAAGGTGCATGATGAATCAAATGCAACAATCTCAATTTTAGATAATGGGTGTTGCATTGTAAGCGGATTCTTCCAAAATCCGGGATACATATCATTTTCGGGAAGTTTATGCTTTAGTATATCTTCGTTAGATGTAGACGGATCAAATGCAGAAAAAGTTCCCCAAATCCATTGGAAATCTTCTTTGTTGACTAAATCCGTCAGTTCTTTTCCTGTCAATATACAGTATTTGTTTTCCAAAACTTTTTGAATATCCGTATCGGATGGGGAGCACTCAGGATAAGAAATTAGCCACTTGTAATTTAACTGAATATTATCAATTGATTCAAAAAGCTTTTTGAGATATGTGTAATATTTCTCGCCTTTTTGGATAATCGTTCCATAGACCATATTTCCACCGCCTTTCTGTGATTAGTATAGCATAAAATCGGGGAGATTGCAAGCCTTTCGCACTAAATCACGGCGAAGCCGTGTATATCATCAATGCGAAGCGTTGTATATCACCAACGGCATAGCCGTTGCATATCATCAAGCCGCAGGCAAGATGCACGCTAAAGCGTGAAGAACCCTCTGTGCCCCAACCAAACACAAAAAAAGACGCCTATTTGTGGGTGCAAATTAGGGATTTTTAATCCCTGGGAAAATGGCATAGTCGTTAATTCGGCTATGCCGTTTTCTCGTTTATAGGCGTTGTCGGTATTTCACCGATGCCGTTGTATATGATTTTAAT
>SVTX01000039.1 GCA_015063545.1 Oscillospiraceae bacterium
AGCGGCTCAGCATTTGTCGGAGATAGACGCGTATTACAGCTTAGCTACCGTTGCGGCGAAAAACAGATATGTTCGTCCCCAAATCACTCAAAATGATGAGATCGTCATAAAGGACGGCCGCCATCCCGTGGTCGAGCAGTTTGTAAAGGACACCTATTTTGTGCCCAACGATACAAGGCTCAACACAAAGAGCGAGAGGCTTATGCTTATCACAGGCCCGAACATGGCGGGTAAATCAACGTATATGAGACAGGTCGCGCTTATCGTTCTTATGGCGCAGATGGGTTCGTTCGTTCCTGCGGCAGAAGCTGAAATCGGCATAGTTGACAAGATATTTACACGTGTAGGCGCGTCTGATGATCTTGCATCGGGACAGTCTACGTTCATGCTTGAGATGAACGAGGTGGCGTACATTCTCAGAAACGCGACCAAAAACAGCCTGATAATCTACGATGAGGTTGGCAGAGGTACGTCAACATTTGACGGAATGAGTATTGCGCGGGCTATTGTGGAATACACTTCGGGCAAGCGCATAGGCGCAAAGACTCTGTTTGCGACGCATTATCATGAGCTTACTTCTATGGAGGATGAGTTTGACGGCATCGTAAACTACAATATCGCGGCTAAAAAGCGCGGAGACAGTATTACGTTCTTGCGTAAAATTGTTCGCGGATCGACCGATGACAGCTACGGAATAGAGGTTGCAAACCTTGCAGGTCTCCCTAAAGAGGTCATAAAGAGGGCAAAGGAGATACTTTCTTCGGTTGAAGAAAGCGCGAAAAACATCCGCTTGTCCGACAAGGAAGCAAAGGTTGAGGTCAAGGACGATACTCTTATCACCTTTGACGACTGTATAAATGAGCAGGTAATTGCGGAGATGAAGTCCACCGACATAAATACGCTCTCGCCTTACGAGTGCATGTCGCTTCTGTTTGACTGGAAAAAGAGACTTGGATAAGGATATTAATTCGTTTTTTGAATAAGTGAGAAAGGAGAAGACCTATGGCAAAAATAAATCTGCTCTCGTTTGAGGTAGCAAACTTGATCGCGGCGGGTGAGGTCGTTGACAGACCTGCATCGGCAATAAAGGAAATGATGGAAAACTCAATAGATGCGGGGGCGCGCCGTATAACTGTGGAGATACAGAATGGCGGCATTACGTTTATGCGCGTGTCCGACGATGGTTGCGGCATGGAGCCTGAGGATCTTCCGCTTGCGATTCGCAGACACGCGACAAGCAAGATACAGACCGCGGCAGACCTTGACGGAATATGTACGCTTGGTTTCCGCGGAGAGGCATTGGCAGCAATATCGGCAGTGTCACGTGTGCGTATCATATCCAAAACGCGGGATGCCGATCTCGGCGCTATGCTTGAGGTTGATTGCGGAGAAATAGTTGAGCTTTCCGAGCAGGGATGCTCCGACGGAACTACGATCATAGTTGAGGATCTCTTTGCAAACGTACCCGCAAGACGTAAATTTTTAAAGCGCGACGTAACCGAGACGGCGGCAATAACCGCATCCGTTGAGCGAGTTGCGCTCTCACATCCCGAAATAGCATTCAAGCTTATAACCGACGGTCAGCTCAAGCTTGAAACGATGGGAGACGGTAAGCTCATAAACGCCATATATGCCGTGTTTGGAAAGGATTTTTCCTCTCGTCTTATTGCTGTGTCGGGAGAATATGAAGGCATACGGGTAACCGGTTTTATAGGGCGTTCGGATAACGTAAAGGGAAACAGAAACTATCAAAACTTCTACATCAACAACAGATACATCAAGAGCAAGACCGCATCCGCGGCAATAGAGCAGGCTTTTTCATCGTATCTGCCGAGTGAGAAATTTCCTGTGTGCGTACTGTTTATATCCATGAACCCCGGCAGAGTGGATGTGAACGTTCATCCGGCAAAGCTTGAGGTTAAATTTTCAAACGAAAAGATAGTTTTTGAGTCGATATATTACGCTGTAAAGCAAGCGCTTGAGAGCAACACAAACCGCCCTCAGATGCATATGCCAAAAGCATCGGGCGGTATGAGAATGTCGGATTCATTTATACCCGTTGAACGCGGAGAATCTCTTAAAGCTCGCCAAATAGTTATGGACGTTCAAAAGTCGCAGACACCGGCCAGCGTAGCAATATCTGAGGATAAAAACAATAACAGCGGTTTTGCTGTGGCAAAGGTGGATACATCAAAGGTGCAGGAGCCGCAGAGAATGACGGCAAAAGAGTACCTTGAGCAATACGTCAATGAGATAAAAGGCGCAAAGCCTGCCGCACCCGTAAAAGAGAAAGCAGAGGACAAAGCCGAGGAAAAGGCTGCTTTGGTTGAGATAAAGAAATCCGAAATGCCAAAAACTGTTCCTGCACCGACAGCTCCGACCGATAAAACCGGTACGGCAGTGCCGAAACATGAGATGGAAAAAACTGAGGACAAGCCCGTATCTGTTTTTGAAGAAAATGAGCAAAATCAAGCTCCCGCTCCCGAATGGCGGCTTGTTGGAGAGGCATTCAATTCGTATATTATCGCTGAGGTCGGAGAAAAAATGCTTATAATTGACAAGCATGCCGCGCATGAGCGAATACTGTTTGAAAAACTCAAGGCGAATATGTACGCATCTGCGATAGATTCTCAACTTCTCATGCTGCCAATTGAGCTTATGCTCATGAGTGATGAGGTATCGGCTATTGAGGAATTTCGCGCGGAGATAGAATCCATAGGCTTTGATTTCACAACGTCAAAGAATTTCGTCTCCGTAAACGCTATTCCTGTGGGCATTGAGCAGGAGGCTGTATCCGATATGTTTGCTGTAATCGCAGACAGAATAAAAAACGGAACGGGAAACATCAGTATCACACGCAACATTCTGTTTGAAAAAGCGCTTTATCAGGCATCCTGTAAGGCGGCTATAAAGGCGGGAAGGGCTTATTCCGAAAAGGATAATGAGTGGATAATAAAGCAGCTTATGGCTATTCCCGATATTACGGTTTGTCCTCACGGACGTCCCGTGGCGATGGAGCTGTCCAAGAAAAATATTGACAGACAATTTGAAAGAACTTAAATAAAAACCGCCTTGCACTGTTTTTGCAAGCGCGGAGAGTAAAATAAACTCAAAGGAGCAAAGTTATGTTTGAACTTTTAGCGCAGGACGGACGCGCGCGCCGCGGAGTCCTTCACACAGTACACGGAGATATACAGACCCCCGTGTTTATGAACGTCGGAACTTGCGCCGCGATAAAGGGCGGAGTTTCCACGGTAGAGCTTAATGAAATAGACTGTCAGGTGGAGCTTTCAAACACCTACCATTTGCACATCCGTCCCGGTGACAAGCTCATATATGAGATGGGCGGTCTTCACAAGTTTATGAATTGGGACAAGCCGATACTCACCGACTCGGGCGGATTTCAGGTGTTCTCGCTCGCTCAGCTTCGCAAAATTACCGAGGAGGGAGTAAGATTCCAGTCTCACGTTGACGGAAAGAGAATATTTATGGGCCCCGAGGAAAGTATGCAGATACAGTCCAATCTCGCGTCCACAATCGCTATGGCGTTTGACGAGTGCATCGAGAACCCCGCGCCGTATAAGTACGTGCGCAATTCCATTGACAGAACGACGCGCTGGCTTGAAAGATGCCGCGCGGAGATGGATAGACTCAATTCTATGCCCGAGACCATAAACAAGTACCAGATGCTTTTCGGTATAAATCAGGGCGGAACGTATGAGGATCTCCGAATCGAGCATATGCAGAGAATTGCCGAGATAAACTGCGAGGGATACGCGATAGGCGGTCTTGCGGTGGGCGAGGAGACCGAGGAGATGTACCGTATAATTGACGCGGTAGAGCCCTTTATGCCCAAGGACAAGCCCAGATACCTTATGGGCGTCGGCACGCCCTGCAATATCTTAGAGGCGGTGCATATGGGAGTTGACTTTTTCGACTGTGTAATGCCGTCGCGTAACGCGCGCCACGGAAACCTCTTTACGTGGGAAGGAAAAATGAACATCTGCAACGAAAAGTACGCAAAGGATCCCCGACCTATTTCCGAGTCCTGCAACTGTCCCGCGTGCCGAAATTACAGCCGTTCCTATATAAGACATCTTATAAAGGCAAAGGAGGCGCTGGGTATGAGACTTGCCGTCACCCACAACCTTTATTTCTACAACAACCTCACGCGCAAGATAAGAGAAGCGCTTGACGGAGGATATTTTGAGAGCTTCTACCAGAAATATCACATAGCTCTTGGCGAGCGAAACCCCGATTGATATGATAAAATACGCTATTTTCGATATGGATGGTACTCTGTTTGATACGGAGGAGAAATTTCGCCGTTCGTGGCTTGTCACGAGCGCAAAATACGGACTGGAAAATGCCGAGAAGGTTTACGACGAAGGAGTTGCAGGAGCGCCCGCTGAAGCGGCAAAGCAGCTTTTGAGAGAGAATTACGGCGACAGAATCGATCCCGACGCATTCTTCCTTGAAAGAATAATGCTGACGCTGAAATACTTTGAGACCGAGGGCATACCTCACAAGGCGGGATGCGTTGAGCTTCTTGAATTTTTGCGTGAACAAAAAATACCTTGCGCTGTGGCTACATCGACGCCCAAGCGTATTGCCGAAAAAAACATAAGGGCGGCGGGTATATACGGTTATTTTGACGCGATAGTTACAGGAGACATGGTCGAGAACGGAAAGCCTGCGCCGGATATATTTATTAAGGCGGGTGAGATGATAGGCGCTGTGCCGGAGGAAACAATCGTTGCAGAGGATTCCAATAACGGTCTACGGGGAGCATTTGCAGCAAAAATGAAGCCGGTATTCGTATTTGATATACAAAAACCCGCAGATGACATCCGCGGGAATTTGTATGCCGAGTGTGACAGCCTTTTTGATATCATCGAGCTTGTGAGAAGAGAAAATAATTTAGAATAAAATGCAACTGTAAGTGATTTGTCAAGGTTTGGATAAAAAGCTCTTGACAAATCCCTTATTTTTATGTATAATTAATATGGTATCGTATTTAAAATGGCGGTATTAGTAACTAAAATTCAGGAATTTGATTAAGAAAAGGAGGTGTTTAGGTATGTGGTGGATATATGTATTAGTCGGAGTTGGCGCATTAGCTGTTGGTGTTATTCTCGGAGTTGTATTCAGAAAGATCATCGGAGAGGCTGAGATAGGCTCTGCCGAGGAGGCGGCGTCAAAGATACTTACCGATGCGAAGAAGGAAGCCGAATCTGCAAAGAAAGAAGCTCTTATTTCCGCAAAGGAAGATATCATGTCGCAGAGAAATGATTTCGAACGCGAGATGAAGGAAAGACGTGCTGAAGTCAGCCGTATGGAAAACAGAATCAACAAAAAAGAAGAGAATCTCGACAAAAAGACAGAATCTCTTGAGAAAAAGAGCGAGCAACTCGACAAAAAGATCAAGGACAACGAAGCGCTTGAAGAGCAGATCAAGGAAGTTATTGAAAAGCAGAGAAAGAAGCTTGAGGAAATTTCCGGAATTACTGCTGAACAGGCAAAGCAGGAGCTTATCGAGCAGGTAGAATCTGAGGTTAAGCATGAGCTCGCGCAGAGAATTGACGAGCTTGAAACGCAGTTCAAGGAAGAAGCGGATGACAAGGCGAAGAACATTCTTTCTCTTGCTATTCAGAGATATGCATCCGATCACGTTTCCGAGGCAACGGTATCAAGTGTTGCGCTTCCCAGTGAAGAAATGAAGGGAAGAATTATCGGACGTGAAGGACGTAATATTCAGAAGCTTGAAACTCTTACCGGAGTTGAACTTATCATTGATGATACACCCGAGACCATAACATTGTCGGGATTTGATCCCATCAGACGAGAGGTTGCGAGAATTGCTCTTGAAAGACTTATCTCGGATGGACGAATTCATCCCGCAAGAATTGAAGAGATGGTCGAGAAGGCACAAAGAGAGGTTGATGCGTCTGTAAAGCAGGCGGGTGAGAGAGCAACGTTTGAGGTTGGAATTCACGGAATCAACTCCGAGCTTGTGAGACTTCTCGGAAGACTTAAGTACAGAACCAGTTACGGACAGAACGTGCTCCAGCACTCCATTGAGGTTGCGTTTATCGCAGGAATGATGGCAGATGAGCTTGGAGTTGACAGTACAGCGGCAAGAAGAGCAGGATTGCTCCACGATATCGGTAAGGCGTTTCCCCACGACGTTGAGGGCTCGCACGTAGAGATCGGTGTTAACGCTGCAAAGAAGTATAAGGAAAGTCGTGAGGTGGTACACGCTATTGAGGCTCACCACAATGACGTAGAACCCAAGACCATAATCGCAATACTTGTTCAGGCGGCTGATGCGATAAGCGCGGCGAGACCCGGTGCAAGACGCGAGGATATGGAAAACTACATCAAGCGTCTTGAAAAGCTTGAAGAGATAGCTAAGAGCTTTAGCGGAGTAGATAAAGCGTTTGCTATTCAGGCGGGACGTGAAATAAGAGTAATGGTTAAGCCCGAGGAGATCAACGACGAAGGAATGAAGGTCGTAGCAAGAGAAATGGCTGCGAAGATCCAGTCGGAGGTCAAGTATCCCGGACAGATCAAGATCAATCTTATCAGAGAAAGCAGGGCGGTAGATTACGCAAAGTAATTGCCGTGGATTATATACACTGCTTGATATTTTTTCCCATTTGGATTATATATATTTGACATAGAATCCCGGTGAAAAGTATTACGGCGCAAGTCGGAAAGTATATATTGAAAACCTCCGCAACGCACATGCGTTGCGGAGGTTTTGCTTTTTCCAACGAAGACAAAGCAATCATAAACAACATTTTAGGAATTGAAGAATAACACGCGCCCCGCCGTTAAAT
Source organism: Oscillospiraceae bacterium (assembly GCA_015063545.1). Lineage (GTDB taxonomy): Bacteria > Bacillota > Clostridia > Oscillospirales > CAG-272 > SVTX01. The sequence continues at coordinate 6,843 of SVTX01000039.1, forward strand.
ACGGCGGGGCGGTTTATGTTTAATGAAAACTTTGAAACGTATTTATTTGTATTCCTCAAAAATACCTCTTATCGCGTCCTCTGCTTCGTCAGAGCGAAGCTTGTCCTGCGCGTAAGCCTGTCGCAGAAGCGCGTGAGGAATATAGGTGTCGTACTTTTCAAACAGGGGTATTTCGCTTTTCTCTACAAGAGAATCTCTGTCTATTCCGTATAGCTCCACACCGTGGCAGAGGTGGGTTATAAGTTCAATATCCGAGGTCTTTTCCATTTTGAATTTTATATAGTAGCAGCCCTCAAATTCTATGCCCGAAATGTTGTATTCGTGGGCATTTTTTTGTATATATTTGCGGAGTGTTCTGAATGAGCGCGTTCCAAGCCAAGGGAACAGGCAAAAAGTGTATCCGCCGAGGTTTACGAGGGAGTGCTCAAGCATGCCCGAATTCCTCGCTGTTCTGCGCGCAAGGTCAAGTCTCTTTTGCGCGTTCTCTTTAAGGTAGGGGTACTGCGTGTCCTCTGCGAGCACCTGCTTCATTCGGCGCAGAATTTTGGTGTGTATCTCGCCGAAGTCTCCGGGCCAGGATATTTCCATCTTTCCGTCAACCTTGTGCACGTAGAGGAGTTTCCTCTGGGTGTCTATTTCCTCGACCTCCCAAACTCGTCCCGCAAGAGCAAATCTGTCACCTACGGGGGGAGGGGTAGTGATAGTTCCTATCTCCTCAGAGCCTTGACGGACGGTAAAGTCCTCACTGTCCTTGAATACGGCATAGAACTTAAAGCTCCCCAGCAATCGCTCTCCGACAAGACCTATTATAAGACCTTTTTCCTCGGTCATTTCCAAAAATCCGTTATTGAGCATGGATATCAGAAGCTCTTTGTATGCCTCGGGGGTTACATCGGAGAAGGGGGGGAGTGAGAGGACTCTCTGCGCGAGCTTTTTTGCGCTGAGCTCACCGCTTTGGGCAAGCGTGCTTAGCGTTTGATGGAACAAAAGGCTATACGGCAGCTTTTTTGATGAGGGCGGTTCAATAAACCGTTCCTCTATGTAGAGCTGTATTATGGCAATTGCGCGGATCAGCTCCCACGGAATAAGCTGCGGAAGGGGTGTGTTTGGAAGCGCCTCTTCCTCGCGGAATACCATCATCATTTCAGGTACCTGTCCACGTCTGCCGGATCGGCCTATACGCTGGAGAAAATTAGACACTGTATTCGGTGCTTGTATCTGCACTACGCGTTCAAGCTGACCTATATCAATGCCAAGCTCCATTGTGACAGTCGCGCATGTGACGGCAAATTCTTCGCTGTCGCGCATTTTCATTTCCGCCTCTTCACGTAATGACGCCGAGAGGTTTCCGTGGTGTATGAGGATTTTTGCGTCATCCTCGCCGCGCTTGCGCGCTATCTGGCGCAAGGTCGCGCAAATATATTCCGTTTCTTCTCTTGAATTGGAGAACACGAGGGATTTTTTATCTCTGACGCAGTCATATACGTACTCATATCCTGCGTCGAGCATGGCTTTTTTCTTTTGCTCGGGCGCGCCTGATGAGGTTTGCTCTTTGTTTGCCGCCAGCGACTTGTCGGAAAGTTCGGGGTTGTCGATATAAAAATGCTCAAGTCCAAGTCTCCAACGGATTTTTTCTTCCGGAAAAGCAGGCGTGTCTGTTTCTCTGCCTGTATCTGCCGAAAGCCATTTCGCGGCGAGAGCAGGATCTCCAACTGTCGCGGAAAGTCCTATTCGGCGAGGATGATAGCCGATAAGACGCGCAATTCGTGAGAGCTGGCAGATTATCTGATTGCCTCTGTCGGTGCCTGTGAGAGTGTGTATTTCATCTATTACTATATAGCGCAGATCGCCGAAGATTCGCGGAATGTCGTTTGATCGGTTCACAAGCATCGCTTCAAGGGATTCCGGGGTTATCTGAAGTATTCCGCGAGGGTTTGACAACAGCTTTTTCTTGTGTGACTGAGCCACGTCTCCGTGCCAATGCGTGAGAGGAGTATCTGTCATGTCCAAAAGCTCGGACAGGCGCTCAAACTGGTCGTTTATTAGGCTTTTAAGGGGTGCAATATAAAGTACGCCAACGCTTTGAGGCTTGTCCTCGTAAAGCTCGGACAAAATAGGGAAGAATGCCGCCTCTGTCTTGCCGCTTGCTGTGGAGGACGTAAGCAGAAGGTTATTGTCCGTTTCAAATATGCTGTGCGCGGCGGCAATTTGTACTCCACGCAGAGATTCCCAATTGTGAGAGTATATATATTCACGTATAAAGTCGGGGAATCTTTCAAACACGCGATCTGCCTGTGTCATTTTGCGCTCCTTTCGATTAAGTTAAAATTCTATATCTGTTGCCGTGTATGTCTTTCTTTGCGTTTTGGGTTCTTCAATGGCGGTATCCTGCTCGGTCTCAAGCTTAACCGCAGAGCCTACGATATCCTTAAACTCAGCCTCCGGATTTTGCATCAGAATATTAAGCACCGTCATGTAGTCACGGAGCATTTCTCTGGGTGTGATCATGCTGTCAGCTCCCGCGCGGGAGAGGCATATTTTAAGGAATTCAAGCCTATCATTATCTGTGACGGTGCAATTCCAACCGTAATATTCGGAATACAACACCGTAACTCGCTGAATGAGTGCGAAAAGCTCATCGTCGGTAAGTCTGCGCAATCTGATTACGGGGCCAATAAGATTTTTAAATTCGCCAAGGGCAAATTTGCTGTCGCAAAGACGCGACCGCAGCGCCTCATAGCTGAAAAGTCCTCGACGTGTATCTTCAAGGAACTGAGGCGTTCCGCCGAATATTATGTCTAGTCCGGGCGCGCGTCCTTGCAGGGTGTCATTGAACATTGACAGTATTTTCTCGTAATTATTTTCACGGCTTACGCGATGGGGGATCTTATACAGATTTACGCACTCGTCGATGAATACGACAAGACCTCGATATCCCATTTTCTTTGCAAGCTGAGCCCAGATCTTCAAAAAATCATACCAATTGTCGTCATCTGCTATAATAGATACCGAAAATCCGAGAGCCTGTTTTGCTTCGGTCTTAGTGGAGAATTCTCCGCGAAGCCATCTCAGGCAAGCCCCCGCCTTTTCTTTTGCGGTGTCGTCATCGGAAATACTTGCTTTGTAGTATTCCGTGAGAACACGTGAAAAATCAAATCCGCCGACCATAAATTCTATCTCTGATAGCTCAAGCGCCACAAGACGGCTGAGCTCATGGCTGAATTTTGCATCATCGGGGGATATTCCTTGATCTATAAGACGTGTGCGCAGAGAACCTATCCAGCGCGATATTACCTTGGAAAGCGCACCGCCGTCGGGAGAGGTTTTGGACGCAAGATTTTTCATGAGTTCGCGGTATGTTGCGACTCCGCTGCCGCCGCTTCCGTAAAGACGGCGTTCGGGGGAGAGGTCACAGTCGGCTGTCAAAAAATCTCTTTCAAGCGCATAACCGCGTATGAGCTGTATCAGAAAGCTTTTTCCGCTTCCGTATCTTCCGATAAGAAAGCGCATGGCGCCGCCACCGTCATTTACCTGTTCGAGATCTGATAACAATGCGGCTATTTCATCGCGTCTGCCTATTGCTATATACGGCGCTCCCGATCTCGGCACAACGCCTGCAGATATGCTTGCAAGGAGGCTTGAAAGTATTCTGCGGGGAACGGCCGGGGGATTTATATTGGTTTTATTTTCCGTCATTTTTCTTTCCTTTCGGATTATCAAAATAAATTTTTATATTCTTCTATTACGGCATAGCAATCGCCACGGTCTTCAAGCAAAATGTCTCCTATCAGCTCAAGTGCGGCTTGGTTGATCTGTTCCGCTACCTCGTCTGCGGATACGGACATACTCAAGACGAATTTTCTTTGTGCTGATGCATCTTCGCTTATACAGTATGACAAAAACTCCGCCTGATCTCCTATTATTTTTGAAAGCCTGTCAAGCAACGAACCGTTTTCTTCGGTTTGTTCGGGAATGGATATTTTTTGCTCTGTGGGTTGCTGTGCGGGGAGGGCGTCGGGAATATAGGATTCCTGCTCTGAAAATGTTTCTATAAGTATTTTTGTCGTTTCCCATGATTGGGCCTCTATTTGGCGCGCTCTTTCGGGGGAAATGTCGCATTTTGGAACGTCGTAGAATTTATCGTATTCCGCCTCGGCACCTTGGGCGGCGCGTTTTGCTATTCGTTCCTTGGACATGGGGGGGCAGGACTGCTCAAAATAGTTATCCAAAGCGAATTTTATGTCGGGATTTACTGTGGTTACGTTTAATTTTGATTTCACACCGAGATGTTCGCGAATTTTATTTTCGCAATAACGTAGCGCATCTGTGATGGGCGATTGGAGCACCGACATTGGATAGTAGCTTATTTTTATTTTGGCATTCTTGTGGGTAAGCCCGGGAATTTTAAAGAACGGCTTATGGCTTGTAAGTATGTCTCCGTATGCGCCGGCGGCAAAGCTGCTGATAGCGGCATACGCTTTGTCGTTTTCAAATATACTTGCCACTGCCATTTCCATGTGGGTGTCGAATATCTCGGGTGATGAGGGGTAGTGCTTGCTCTTTTTGTAATTATACATTGAAACGCCACCGAGTATTCTTTGGTAAAGTTCACGTGAATACCTGTCGGAAATGTCTATAAAGAATTCGGGAAGCCCCGTGTATGCCAGGAATTCAGAAAATTTTTCTCCCAGCTGCCCGTCTGAAATCTTCAGATTATTAAGGATGCAATAGTCGCTTATAAGACTGCCTATTCCAAAATACGCCACGTGTTTATCTCCGCATTGAGCGTGGTACAGACGGCAAAGCTTGTCCAGAACTGCATTTTTATCTTCATCCTCGGATGCGATAAGTTCATGCGCATATAAAATAGCATACGAAATATCAGCTTCAAGCCATATACCGACTCTTATGTTTTCGCGCCACCATAAATAATAGGCAAGCTGAGGTCTGGTCATTTGAGAGTAGCGTGGCATCATAGAATAAAACGGAACATGGGGGACCTCTTTCCCGTGTCTGTCGATAAGAGCTTTGCGCTCGCGTAAAAACAAATTATCTTGCGCAAATATACTCTCTGCGCCTTTATCCGTATAGATCTCTACACGTTTTATAAGGGGATTTTGGGGTGTGTATGAAAATATAAGATTTTTCTCAGAGTCGGGAGCTTTTTTTTGAGGAGAGATGTATCTTGTTATTGTTCCGTCATCTGATTTTGACAGCGGTGAGGAGGTATAATTCTGTTTTTGCGGCGCGGAGGCGGTGACATATTCCGTCTTCACATAAGGCGCGGATATATGACGCTGGGGAGTGTTAGACGGGGTGTTGATTTTTTTGCTTTCAGAAGACAAATCCCAAAAGGAATCGTCATAAATTTTATTTTTATCGTCGCCCTTCAACAATTTCACCTCCCAACACTTAATTTACGCCCAAAAGCGACTTTGGTGCTAACACTCTATTATAGCACAATTTTACTTAGTTGTCAAACCCATAAAAAGTCGAAAAAAAATTTTGTGGTTTTTTTACAGTTTTGAGAGATGAATTTTGTACACAAGATAAATTGTCTTTGTCACTCCTTGACATAAAAGGGTTTTTAGTGTATAATGGATACTGGAAAAGGAGGGTTTGAAATGAACAAAAAAACCTTTAAATTGATTGCGGTAATTTTTTGCCTGTGTATGCTTGTGACTGTTTTTGTTGCATGCAAGGGTGGACTGGGTACAGAAAAAATTACTGAAAAGCCCACATCTAACCCCACGCAAGATGGAACAGGGGATAATGGGGCGCAAGACACGGAAAAGCCTACAGATGGCAATATCGACACTGCATGCAAGCATGTGTATGACAATGCGTGTGATGCAGAATGTAACATTTGCGGAAATAGCAGAGAGGTGCAGCACGTTTCACAGACTGTTACCGGAAGCGCACCTACCTGTACTGAACCCGGACTTAGCGAATCTGCTGTTTGTTCGGTATGCGGTATTGAGCTTGTAAAGCCCACTCAGATTCCCGCACGGGGACACGCCGAGGTAATTGACGCAGCAGTAGCGCCCACATGTACCGAGACAGGTCTTACGCAGGGAAAGCATTGCTCCGTATGTAACGAAATTCTTGTAGCTCAGACAACAGTTGAAGCTTATGGTCACGCTGAGGTGTTTGATGCTGCAGTTGCACCCACGTGTACAGAGACAGGTCTTACTGACGGTAAGCACTGCTCCATATGTAACACGGTTACAGTAGCTCAGACGGTGGTCGAGGCCCGGGGACATTCATGGTCCGTCAGTTATGCTGTCAATGAGGTTGAACACTGGCTCGAATGCACTGTGTGTGATGCTGAGCAGCCTCGCGCAAATCATGAGCTTTCCACAGGTACGTGCGTATGCGGATACGGATGTCCTCACGGCGAGACGGAATGGTCTGTGGATAAAAATGCAACTTGCACCGCAACAGGAAAAAAGGTCAACACCTGTAAGATATGCTCTGCGATTGTAGGCGAAGAAACTATCGCAATTGATGCAAGCGCTCATACGGGTACAGCTAATGTAATAAAGAATGCGTTGGCAGCTACATGTACCGAGAAGGGTTATACAGGAGATGTTTATTGGTCTTGCTGTGATGTTTTTGAGTCTCATGGTGAATCTATAGATGCTCTCGGTCACACCGATGAAGAGATCCCCGCCGTAGATGCAACCTGCACACAAACAGGCTTGAGTGCCGGAGTTAAGTGCGCTGTTTGCGGCGAAATACTTACAGCGCAGACAACTGTTGAGGTTGTTGATCATACTTACGACGATGACCGTGATGCAACCTGCAACGTGTGCGGATACCTGAGAGAGGTAAATATCGAGATATATCAGATATACGAGTATTTCTCAAATGTGGAATATATCAGTTCTCTGGGAGCGAACAATTCCGCGACCGCCTACGAGCTTATGAATTACAGCTCACTGAACGGTGTATTTCCTGTGGCATCGGGTGTAGAGACACTTGCCGATGCCAAGTTGAGTATTGAAGGCTACATGCTTATAGCTGACAATGCCGTTGAAAAATACATTTGGTCCTTTGACGGTGAAACGTGGAATGATTGTTCTGATGTCACTTATGGAAAGGCTACAACAATACAACTCAGAACAGCAAAGAAATATGCAGAAGTAGGTTCGGGAGACAGACAAGAAAAATCGAAGTTCACCGTTATGGCAGACCTTAGTGCATATATCAATGAGACTATTGACACGGTAATGTTTGGTGCTGTGGTGTCGGGAACGGAGGATATCATTCCCGTGGTAGCTGTAAAGAATATTTCGGCTATCAAGCTGGAAACACCCAACCTTCCCAACATCTCCACTTATACAGGTTACGTTTCGCACTCCATAGACAGTATTTTCGTAGGAGACATTGAGCAGAGTAAGAATGTTGCATGCTATGATGTTGCCTGCGGTGAAATGATAGTTATGTCCGGTTGGATAGGATTTACTCAGCCGGTAACTGAGATCGGTTACATAATAAATACAGGTGAATTTATATCAGACATTGGAAATATTTCTACCGCTGAACAGGGAGTTAAGGAGGCCGGCGGTGAATATGCGGTAAGATTCAGATGCGGAGTAGAGAGTGTTGTTATTCCAAACGGCAAGCAAATGGTTGCCTTCGCTGCCAAGCTTCAGAACGGTGAGATAGTAATATTTAAGTCTATTATCGTATTGGTTTCGGGTGGATTTGATCCGGATGCCGATTCCAAGCCTGACGGAGAGGTGATCCTTGCAAATCCCGACAAGAGCGTGCCCTCAAGCACTACGGCTACCGTTAGCGGTAATGCAGTAACAACCGGCATGGGACTTACATATACGTATTCCGGCGGTTCATTCGCGTCCAACAGATTCTCATTTGCGACAAATGCTCACGAGATAGTATTTACCGGAAACAGCCGTACAGAACTCCAGAAGGAATTTAACAGATTCAAGATCAGATACGTATCCACTCAGCCCATCAAGGCAACATTGACATATTCTGAAAACGGAAAGTCTGTTACTGATGTGGTATATCTTGAGGCGGCTCCGCAGGGATCTACGTTTACGTGTCTCACTCTTAATTACGTAAAAGGAAATAATGCGACAAATCTTGAGAAGATATCCTTTGTTTCCGCCAACGGATCCAGCACAAGCTTCCTTGTTTGTTCTGTAGAAACGGAAGTTTATGAGGTATATAACAGCAACATAGGATTTATTCAGAATTCCAGATACAGAGTGGGTGTTAAGCTCATCTGGGGCGGAGGAATCTGCTATGTTGAGGATAAGAAAGACGGAATCGCTGATCTTTACAACCTCATCAACCAGCATGATACAGGACGCCTTGTTCAGCAGTCTTACTACGGCACAAAGGGTGTGAACGATGGCTATGAAATGGGTGACTACAACGGAGTTCCGTGGAGATACAATCCCGTTCAGGGCGGAGACGTACATAACAATCACAGCCGTATAATAGATGTTGTTATTAACGAATATTCTATCTACATCAAAGCGCAGCCTCAGGACTGGGGACATGATGGCGACATTACTCCCAGCTATATGGAGAACGTATACACGGTATATACCGATAGAATACATGTATGGAACAGATTTGTAGACTTCTCCCAGTACAGTCATCCTAAGGCATCGCAGGAGCTTCCTGCATTTTACGCTGTAGGATACCTTGATACGTACTATCATGCTAACGATTACTCACCTTGGGGAACACCCGTACGCAAGGACAATCTTGGATTCTGGGGATACAGCGGTCCGGGCTACATGACCGATCAGTACAGATACGCTTATAATTTCTCAAAGACAGATAAGACATGGAGCGCCTCCTATGGTAAATTTGCGTTATCTTATTTATATTACCATACCCGCCCGTCTAAAACAAGAAAGAAGGGGCCGCAGATCGTCTGCCGGCGGGG
>SVTX01000040.1 GCA_015063545.1 Oscillospiraceae bacterium
TTCTTCATCAACAACTGCTGAACAAATGAGACATGTCTGGATCTTAATTCCTTCTGTTGTACATGTTGAAGCCGTCTTTACAGACCACTCTGTATTTGCATGTGCGCAACCGTATCCACAAATACATGTGCCGGATGAGATGTTGTGTGCATCACGGGACTGTTCCGCATCGCAAACGGTACATTCTATCCAGTGCTCATTTGCATTTGTAGAGTATGCGCTTGACCAAGTGTGTCCTGCGGCAGGAATTTCTTCCTGTGCTACGAGAACTTCGTTACATACAGAACAGTGCGAGCCTGCAGTAAGACCTGTGTTTACACAGTCGGGAGCTATTGCCGCGTCAACAACTTCGGTATGACCGAGAGCTGCAACTGTTTCCTGAGCTGCGAGAACTTCATTACATACTGAGCAGTGCTTACCTTCTGTAAGACCTGTCTCTGTACATGTGGGTGCTACTGCCTCGTCAATTACTTCGGTATGACCGAGAGCAGGAGTTTCGTCTGCTGTATATGTATCACCGCAGAGAGAGCAGGTATACGTTGTATATCCGCCTTCTGTGCAAGTGGGTTCTGTTACAACTGTTTCATAGTTGTGATTGCCGACATTGCTGCCGCCGGATGTTGATTTATACTGTACTTCGATTTCTGTAATACGAACATGCTTGCCGTTTGTTCCGTTCTTTACGGACTGGATTACTACGGAAGAACCGGAAATCGCTACGGACTGATTGCTGATATCATCAGCTCCGCCTTCTACACAAAGGGATGCATAAGTTCCATCTACAGCAGTAATCTTAACGGAAACGAGTTCATATCCGTCCGGAACAGAAATAAGCAGAGAACCTGCGGGAGAATCGGTTGCATAAATACGGATGTGGTCTCCGTTGTATGGCTTACCCGAGTTAGTGCCGCCATTAACCTTGATGCTTACGATGCCGTCAAGAGAGAACAACTGACCTACCGTGGTGGAGCCCCAACCTTCGGATACAATCAGGTCTGCGATAGTCTTATTTGCTGTAATAATTTCTCCCGTGCCTGTGCCGGGCTGTTCAACAGTTTCACCACAAACAGAACATGTTTTGGAACCTGTGCAGGGTACATCTATCCAAGTGTGGCCGAGAGCTTCGCCCTCTGTTGCGTTACATACGGAACATGTTTTGGGGTCTGTGCATGTTGCATCTACCCAAGTATGACCGAGAGCCTCGCCCTCTGTTGCGTTACATACAGAACATGTCTTGGGAGCAGTACACGTTGCATCTGCCCAAGTATGACCAAGAGCTTCGCCCTCTGTTGAGTTACATACGGAACATGTTTTGGGGTCTGTGCATGTTGCATCTACCCAAGTATGACCGAGAGCCTCGCCCTCTGTTGCGTTACATACGGAACATGTCTTGGGAGCAGTACACGTTGCATCTGCCCAAGTATGACCAAGAGCTTCGCCCTCTGTTGCGTTACATACGGAACATGTTTTGGGGTCTGTGCATGTTGCATCTACCCAAGTATGACCGAGAGCTTCGACTAGTGTCTGAGCTACGAGAACTTCTTCACATACGGAGCAGTGCTTACCTTCTGTAAGACCTGTTTCTGTACATGTGGGAGCTACTGCTTCGTCAACTACTTCGGTATGACCGAGAGCATCTATTTCAGTTCCTTCTGCATAGAGCGCATCACAGCATGACCAGTGAATATTACCGGTATAGCCCTTATCTGTACATGTGGGATCCTTTTCACCCTTTGTTACGTTTGCTTCGCCCGTGTGAGCTGCAGCGTCAACGGGAATTGTTTCTTCTGCTATTACTGCCAAACAAGCAGAGCACGTTTGGATCTTGATTCCTTCTGTTGTACATGTTGCGGCGGTCTTTACCGACCATTCTGCATTTTCATGTGCGCAACCGTATCCGCAGATACATGAGCCGGAAGAAATATCATGTGCACCGCGAGACTGTTCGGCATCGCAAGCAGTACATTCTATCCAGTGCTCATTTTCGTTTGCGGAATATATATTGGACCAAGCATGACCGAGAGCTTCGCCCTCTGTTTCGCCACATACAGAACATGTCTTTGCCACCGTACAGGTTGCGTCTGTCCATGTGTGACCGAGAGCTTCACCCTCTGTTGCGCCACAAACGGAACATGTTTTGGGAGTGTTACAATCCGCGCTTGTCCAAGAGTGACCGGTAGCATCAACTGTCTGTTGAGCTACAAGAACCTCATTACATACGGAGCAATGCTTACCTTCCGTAAGACCTGCCTCTGTACATGTGGGAGCTTTAGCAGCGTCGACTACTTCGGTATGTCCGAGAGCACCAACTACTGTCTGAGCTATGAGAACCTCATTACATACGGAGCAATGCTTACCTTCTGTAAGACCTGCCTCTGTACATGTGGGAGCTTTAGCAGCGTCGACTACTTCGGTATGTCCGAGAGCCTCGCCTTCTGTTGCGTTACATACGGAACATGTCTTGGGAGCTGTGCATGTTGCGTCAGCCCAAGTATGACCGAGAGCTTCACCCTCTGTTGCGTTACAAGCAGAACATGTCTTGGGAGCTGTGCATGTCGCATTAACCCAAGCATGGCCGAGGGCATCACCTTCTGTTGTGTTACAAACAGAACACGTCTTTGCCTCTGTGCAGCTTGCGCCTGTCCATGTGTGACCGAGAGCGTCAATTACTGTCTGAGCTACGATAACTTCGTTACATACAGAACAGTGCTTACCTTCCGTAAGACCTGTCTCCGTACATGTGGGAGCTTTAGTAGCGTCGACTACTTCGGTATGACCGAGGGCGGGTATCTCTTTGGGAGAAGATATCACTTCTTCACACAAAGCACAATACTTTCCTGCGGTTGATCCGGGTGTTGTGCAAGTTGCATTTACTGCGGGGACTTCGACGATCTCATGCACGCATGCCTGAGGGCCGGAGCCGTTTGTTGTGGGGGATTCGCTGGGGGAGTCTGTGGGGCTTGTTGTTTCGTTTTGTTGGCCACGGTTACATGCAGACAGTGACAGTATAACGACTAACACAAGCAAAAAAACCAATAGACTTTTTTTCATGTTTTCCTCCTTGAAAAGTATATTTAAGTAGAGATTTGTGATAAGTGACAAAACACTCATTATAAAAAAATCTACATTATGTATATATTCTACCATATTTTCGGAAAAGTTTCAAGTATCAAACCATACTAAAACTCACCTTAAAAAGACCTATCTACATATAATGCGAAAAAATAGCAAAATGCACAAATGAATCTAAGGGCTGCTACATCGGTAAAAACGGGTATTTTATCTGTTTTTTGTTGTTCATTTTAAACAAAAAAGCACGCCGCGATTGACGCGGTGTGCTTGGATATTTATTTGGAATATGCTTAAGAGCTCTCAAAGAGGCTCTGTTATTCGTTTCTTTGTTTGATTATTGTTTGGAGAAGCGTTTTGCGTAGCCGCATTTTCGGCATAACGGCTCGGCAGCACGGCGGCGCGTAAAGCCGTCGTATATGGCGCGGGCGCGTGGGGATGAGAGAATTTCGTCAAGCTCGGAAGCGAAGATGTTGCCGAGAGCAAGATTCCCGTCAGCATCAAGACAGCAAGGAACTACTCTGCCGTCGCACAAAATGCCTATTTGATCTCGCAAGCCGTAACAGAAAAGATCAGAAGAGGGATCGCATTCAGACAGAGAAGGGTCGGGCCAATCGAAGCGCTCGCCCCATTCCAAAAAGATTTTTGTGGAGAGTCGCTGACTGCTCCCACCGCGAATATCACACCACTCGTCCGGAAATGATTCGTGTAAGAAATTCAGTATTTCGGAATTATCTGCTCCCGAGCCGAGATTCCATAAGCGAAGAGCAACAAAACAGCCTCTCTCTGCCGCCTTTTTGGCAAAGTTTACGCAGGTGTCAAGATAGCCATCGGCAGAAAATGCGGGATTGGCTTCCGGCGCGTGCAAGGAAATGCTGATCTTATAAGGTAAAGCTTCAAGCAAGGCATCGCCTTTCTCATTCAGAAGGGAACCGTTGGTCGTAATAATAGGCAAAAATCCCTTTTTTCGTGCCTTTTCAATGAATTGCGGCAGTAGAGGATGCAACGTTGGCTCACCCATCAGATGGAAGAGCAGGTACCGTGATTTTCCCTCTGCTTTGGAAAGAATAATATCAAATTCTTCTTCGCTCATAAGCTTTTTTTGCCTTGATGTCTTGTGGCAAAACGAGCAATCAAGATTGCAAACGTTGGTTATTTCTAAATATATCTTTTCAAGCATAAATCTGTCCTTTGTATTTGATACTTTTATTGTACCACGGTTTTCCGTTTTTTGCAAGAGGACAAAAAACGGACACATCACCGCACAATTGCACGTAAATGATGTGTCCAACTTTTTTATTTGTGCTTTTCAGCAAAATGAGTTTTACAAAGCTCCAATGAAACCTTGGAAATTTCAAAAAGCCTTATAAATCAAGGAATTATTTGCTTGCCTCTTCGATTGCAACCGCAACGGCAACTGTCATACCAACCATGGGGTTGTTGCCGGCACCAATAAGTCCCATCATCTCTACGTGAGCGGGAACGGAGGAGGAGCCTGCGAACTGAGCGTCGGAGTGCATTCTACCCATTGTATCCGTCATACCGTAGGAAGCAGGTCCTGCTGCCATGTTATCGGGGTGAAGTGTACGTCCTGTACCGCCGCCCGAAGCAACAGAGAAGTACTTTCTGCCGTTCTCGTTACACCACTTCTTGTACGTACCTGCAACGGGGTGCTGGAAACGTGTGGGGTTAGTGGAGTTACCTGTGATGGAAACGCCAACGTTCTCATGTCTCATGATAGCAACGCCTTCGGGAACGGAGTCGGAGCCGTAGCACTTAACGTCAGCTCTGGGGCCCTTGGAGTAAGGAGTTTCCTTAACAACCGTAACCTCTTCGGTGTAGGGATCAAACTGTGTCTGAACGTAGGTAAAGCCGTTGATTCTGGAGATGATCATAGCCGCATCCTTGCCAAGACCGTTGAGGATGACGCGAAGGGGATTTGTTCTTACCTTGTTTGCGTTAAGAGCGATCTTGATTGCGCCTTCAGCTGCCGCGAAGGACTCGTGACCTGCAAGGAAGCAGAAGCACTCTGTCTCCTCAGAGAGAAGCATTGCGCCGAGGTTACCGTGGCCGAGACCAACCTTGCGGTTTTCAGCAACGGAGCCGGGGATACAGAAAGCCTGAAGACCGATACCGATAGCTGCAGCCGCGTCGGAAGCCTTTGTGCAGCCCTTCTTGATTGCGATAGCTGCGCCTACAACGTAAGCCCACTTTGCATTCTCAAAACAGATAGGCTGTGTTTCTTCTGCGATCTTGTAGGGATCAATGCCATACGCGTCGCAGATCTCTTTACATTCGTCAATAGAGGAAATACCGTATTCCTTAAGTACGCCGAGGATCTTCGCCTCGCGTCTCTCATAACCTTCAAAATGTGCCATTGTGTATTACCTCCTTATTATTCCTTACGGGGGTCAATGTACTTAACAGCATCAGCAAATCTGCCGTATGTACCCTTAGACTTCTCGTAAGCTTCGTTGGGCTCCATGCCCTTCTTTATAAAGTCTGTCATCTTTCCAAGAGAAACGAACTCATAACCGATAACCTGGTCGTCCGCGTCAAGTGCCATTCTTGTGCAGTAACCCTCGGTCATCTCAAGGTATCTTACACCCTTAGCCTTTGTACCGTACATGGTACCAACCATGGATCTTTCGCCCTTACCAAGGTCTTCCATGCCTGCGCCGATAACGAGACCGCCCTCGGAGAAAGCAGACTGAGATCTACCGTAAACGATCTGGAGGAAGAGCTCGCGCATAGCTGTGTTGATAGCGTCGCAAACGAGGTCTGTGTTGAGTGCTTCGAGGATTGTCTTGCCGGGGAGTATCTCAGCAGCCATAGCCGCGGAGTGAGTCATACCCGAACAACCGATAGTCTCAACGAGGGCTTCCTCGATGATACCGTTCTTTACGTTAAGCGAGAGCTTGCAAGCGCCCTGCTGAGGTGCGCACCAGCCCACACCGTGTGTGTATGCGGAAATATCCGAAATTTGTTTTGCCTGTACCCACTTGCCTTCTTCGGGAATGGGCGCGGGACCGTGATCGGGACCCTTGGCAACCTTGCACATATGCTGAACCTCAAGGCTTGCAGCATATTCGCAGTTGAATTCTGTGCTCATTGTTTTGTTCTCCTTATAAATTATAAATTTAGTTTTCAATCATTAGTTAAGCTTTCTGCGAGTGGCGATAAGGCTTTAAAGTATTGTTCGCCAATAAAGCACGAGCCGTTTGAATTGGGATGTACTCCGTCATCCGAATAAAAGCTATTGTCCTTTTGCCATTGTTCATCTGCTAAAAAGATTTCGTCAAGACGCAGATAAACATCAGCAAACTCTTCTGCCAGACCGTCAACTGTCTTTTTCAATTCCTCAAGTTCGGGACGAAGCCAGTCAAGGCCAATAAGAAAAGGTTGTATCATAAATATTTTGGCATTGGTTTTTTCTTTAATAGCGGTGAGTATCTTGCGATAATTTTCCGCTGTCTGTTCATAAGAGGTGTTTATTGGAGGCACAAGATATCTGTGCCAGATATCGTTTACGCCGATAAGAATTGACACTATATCGGGTTGGATATCTATAAAGTCGCTCTCAAGACGCTCAAGCAGATTTTCGGTTCTGTGACCGCTAATGCCGAGGTTGATAAACTCGAAATCAATGTCGGGGTAGGAATCGATCAGCATCGCGGTAGCGTATTTGGGGTATCCTTCACCCATGTCGTGAAAATTTGAATAGTCACGTCCGGCATCCGTTATGCTGTCGCCCTGAAATAAAATTTTCATTGTATTTTATTCCTCAAATTATTTAATTACTTCTCCGTAAGCCTCGCCGAATGCGCAACAAGCGTTGCACTCGTCGGTATCTATGTGCATGGCAAGATCAAAGTTGGGATGAACTCTGCAAACTACATCATCAAAAATGGTAGTGCGTTCGCCGGAGATCTTTACCTTTACGATTTCCTTATCGGATACACCGAAAGCAGCTGCCTGCTCGGGATTGAAGTGAATGTGTCTCTTTGCGATGATAGCGCCTTCGCTGATCTCGATCTCTCCTGCGGGGCCTACGAGCTTGAGACCGGGGGTGTTAGCTACGTCGCCGGACTCGCGTACGGGAACGTTCTTAAGACCGAGAACTCTTGCGTCGGAGAAGGAAAGCTCTACCTGATTTGCGGGTCTCGTGGGGCCGAGAACCGAAGCCATAAGCTCGCCCTTAGGACCTACGAGCTTTATTTTCTCGTTGCCTGTTGCGAACTGACCGGGCTGGGAGAGCATTTTCTTTACTGTGAGCTCAGCTCCTGCACCGTAGAGGATCTCAACTGCCTCTTTTGTGAGATGGATGTGTCTTGCCGAAGTTTCTACAAGAACCTTGTTTTCCATGATAAATGACCTCTTTCTTATATGATTTTATTTTTAAACATACCTATGGAGCCATAAAACCCCATTCTTAATCATTTTATCACAAAAAATGCGAAATGTAAATACAAATTTTCAATAAATCCTGCGATATATTCAAAAACTTTTTGGCAATACTTATAAAAGATAGGGAAAAAACGCATTTGCGAGGTATATTATGGAAGAAAAAGATTACGAAGTTGAGCAACAGATAGATGAGATATTAAAGCTTGGAAAAAATAGTGCGAATTCGGGAATAGAAACCTTGACCGTAATTGGTCAGATAGAAGGGCATTACGTTTTGCCCGAAGGACAAAAAGCTACAAAATACGAGCATATTATTCCTATGCTCGTATCCGCCGAGGAAAATACGGATACAAAGGGTGTTCTCATAATTTTGAATACCATGGGAGGTGACGTTGAGGCAGGACTTGCCCTGTCTGAAATGATAGCGTCAATGTCAAAGCCTACGGTGACTTTGTGTCTCGGTGGAGGACATTCCATAGGAGTGCCGCTTGCTGTTTCGGGAAGGCGCACGTTCATCGTACCAAGCGCTACCATGACGCTTCATCCTGTGCGAATAAGCGGAACGGTGGTCGGAGCGCCGCAGACATATACGTATTTTGCGGACATGCAAAAGAGAATAGTTAGCTTTATCTGCCGTCATTCCAGAGCAAACGAGGATGATATAAACACTATGATGATGCGCGCTGACATGATGGCGACGGATGTAGGAACGATTCTTGAGGGGCATGAGGCGGTGGAATGTGGACTTATTGACGAGATAGGCGGCCTTGACAGCGCGCTTTCGGCACTAAAGAAAATGATAGAAGATGACGAGAAAAAGAAAAAAGCGGATTAATCCGCTTTTTTCATTTTTTTGAATATCATAAGTCCGATTATGATGACGACCGGGAACAGTGCCGCGCATAGAAGCCCCGCAGCGAGGTCATTATTATATGCTTTGGAGACAACTCCGGTTATAAATGGGCCAAAAGAGCATCCCGTGTCTCCCGCAAAAGCGAGGAGAGCGAACATGGCAGTACCACCGCGAGGGATCATTTTTGCCGAATAACTGTAAATTCCGGGCCACATTACGCCCACCGAAAATCCGCATATTCCGCAGCCCACAAGGGCGAGCGCGGGGATAGGGGAGAGGGATGCTAAAATATATGAAAATACACAAGCGACGGAGCATATCATAATATATCCCGGAAGAGAGATCCTATCACCTATTTTTGCATGGAAAACACGCGAAATACCCATAAGTACGGCAAACGCGCAAGGGCCGGCTATATCGCCGATGGCTTTGGACACTCCGAGACCTGATTCCGCAAATGCCGATGCCCACTGCGCCATTATGAGCTCAGACGCGCCCGCGCCCATCATGAGAAGCGCAAACACCCAAAACAGCTTGTTTTTAAGCAGTTTTGATATTGGCATGGAGTTGAGTTCCGTTTCAATGTCGGGCATGGGAACAACGGAAAAATAGAATGCGTCAAACAATGGAATGATCGACCAACCGAGAGCTACGTATTTCCAGCATCCCATGCCGAATATGGCAAAAAATGCAGTAGAAACACCGATCACGAGAACACATCCCCAACAGTAAAACGAGTGAAGAAGGCTCATCTCTCCGGACTTGTTGTCGAGCGGACAAAATTCTATTATCGGACTGACAATCGCTTCTGACAGCCCGCCGCCGACAGCACATATAAACATCGAAATACAAAGTCCCAAGTACGCACTGGGGAGCAGGTCGGGAAGAATTCCCATCAGAACAAATCCTACAAAAATCAGTGAGCCCGATGTGATTATCAGTTTGCGATAGCCTATTTTGGGCGCGAATTTTGCGGCGAACAGATCAACGCAGATCTGCGTGCAGAAATTCAGCGCGACGAGCAGACCTATTTGGCTTAGCGAGATATTGTATTGTGTGTTGAACATGACGAAAAGAAGCGGAAGAAAATTGTTGACCGCCGCTTGCGTTATATATGAAATGTAGCTTGCATAGACCGTGTGTCTGAAATTGTTGCGAATGTTCATTTTGAACTCCAATGGATAATTTTTTAATATCATATCACGCATGTAGGCGGTTGTCAAGAATAATTGAAAATTATTTGGCGGGACTTGAACTTTTACACAAAACTGCGTTTTGTGTGACGGTTTATCAAGTTGCCCGTTTCTCGCACCAAAACAAAAGGGAGAGCAATTTGCTCTCCTTGGCAAAAAAGGCGGGACTTGAACTTTTACACAAAACTATGTTTTGTGTGACGGTTTATCAAGTTGCCCGTTTCTCGCACCAAAACAAAAGGGAGAGCAATTTGCTCTCCCTTTGTTGGTGCGAGAAACGGGACTTGAACCCGTACGGTGTAACCACACGCCCCTCAAACGTGCGCGTCTGCCAGTTCCGCCACTCTCGCATATTTAGTTCAGAGGATTTCGGGTGCAACCCCACGCCCCTCAAAAGTTTGCGTCTGCTTACGTTCGGCTTTGCCTCACTTACCAAGAATGCAGAGCATTCTTGCGACAAGTCGGTTCCGCCACTCTCGCATTTGCTGCCACTATTGCGACAACATTTGGTATTATACACTAAGTTTTTTGGTTTGTCAACACCTTTTTTGAAAATTTTTCAGCTTTTTAAAATATCATAAAAAGAGAAAAGCTCGTTGACATAACAGAGGATTGGTGCTATAATAAAACCATCAACAAAAAAGGCGGTCATATCGTGAGTACATACAAGCAAGATCTCGGTTTTAAACACAAGAGTGGAATCCTTATGCCCATAAGCTCTTTGCCGTCGCCGTACGGCATCGGCACATTTGGCAAGGGCGCGTATGATTTTATAGATTTTTTGGCACAGACAAGACAAAAATGCTGGCAGGTACTGCCTCTTAATCCTACCTCGTACGGAGACAGTCCGTATCAGTCACCCGCAAGCTGCGCGGGAAATCCGTATTTTATAGATCCTGTGATATTGAAAGAGCAGAAGTTGTTAAGCTCAAAAGAACTTTTGCAGTATAAAAACAACTCAAAAAAAGTTGATTACGGTTGGCTTTTCGGTACAAGGTACGGTATGCTCAGGCTTGCGTATTCACGTTTTACGCCCGACGCAAGCTATAAGACCTTTTGCAGAAAAAATAAGGAATGGCTTGAGGATTATTCGCTGTTTATGGCGCTCAAGGTGCATTATTCTTACGCTTCATGGGTTACCTGGGATGAAAAACACCGCGACTGTGAGTATGCTCGCAGAAATAAAGGTGAATTCAAAGCGGAAATGGGCTTTTGGAGTTGGGTTCAGTACGAGTTTGCAAGGCAGTGGAAAGAGGTACGCAATTACGCTCATTCAAAGGGAATCTTCATTATCGGAGATATCCCGATATACGTGGCGCACGACAGCATGGACGTATGGCGCGATCCAGCGCAGTTTGAACTTGACGGTAAGCTTGAGCCTGTGCGCGTGGCGGGATGTCCTCCCGATGCTTATGCCGAGGACGGTCAGCGTTGGGGTAATCCGCTTTATAGGTGGGAGCTTATGCAGGCAGACGGATTTTCTTGGTGGATAAAGAGAATAAAGCGTAGCTTTGAACTTTACGATATACTCCGAATAGATCATTTCCGTGGCTTTGCGAGCTATTATTCCATTCCCGCAGAGGATGATAATGCCCGCCGCGGAGTTTGGCGCGATGCGCCGGGTAAGGTTTTGTTTGATGCGGTAAAGAACGCATTGCCAAAATCCAAGATTATTGCCGAGGATCTCGGATTTATAACCGATGACGTACGGGAATTGCTGGAATACACGGGTTTTCCCGGTATGAAGGTGCTTCAGTTTGCGTTTTATAATGATGACAGCGAATATTTGCCTCGCATGTATGATACGGATAATTGCGTAGTTTATTCGGGCTCACACGATGCGGATTGTACGTATTCGTGGTACCGGTCGCTTGACGTTGATGCTAAAAAACGTTTCAGACGTGAATGTCCTCGCTCAAAGGGGCAGAGCGCGACGTATGCCACTATTGAGCACGCCATGAACAGCCGCGCGAACCTTGCTATAATTCCCATGCAGGACTATCTTGAGCTTTCGAACGAGCAAGGTAGGATGAACACTCCGTCAGTTGCCGAGGGTAACTGGTGCTGGAGAGTTTCAAACCGATACTCAACGTCTGAGCTCAAGCAAAAAATAACCGAGATAACAGTACGCACAAAGAGACATACAAAATAGCACGTTTCCGCGCTTCGCCGTTGTATGACGGCGAAGCGTTATTTTTTGAATTATTTTATGTTCGAAAAATCTTGACAAGCGGCAACATTTTATAGTATAATATAATTTGACTATTTATGTCCAAAAAAGGAATGTGTGATGAGAAAATACAAGATTTTATCCGAGTGTGAGATGAAGAAGCACTCGGAATATATAGAAAAAGTCAGAACGATGAATCTGAATTCTGGCGTGGACAAATACGCGTATATTCAGACCTTCGGCTGTCAGCAAAACGTTGCCGACAGCGAAAGAATTGCGGGCATGTGCGAGGCTATGGGATACACGGTGTGCGATACTCCGGATGTTGCGGATATTATCGTAGTTAACACCTGCGCCATACGCGAGCATGCCGAAAAGCGCGCGTTGTCCATAATAGGTCAGTTCAAGCATCTGAAGGCGAAAAAGCCCTCTCTTATTATAGCTGTTTGCGGCTGTATGGTGGCGCAGGAGCACAGACGAAACGATATAAAATTCAGATATCCTTATGTGGATTTCATTTTTGGCGCGTCGTCGCTTTTTCGTTTGCCGCAGCTTATAGTTGAGCGCGTGCAAAAGCAAAAGAGGCTTTATTGTCCCGAGGAGAAAGAATATCTTGTGGCGGAAGGTATGCCTGTGCGCCGTGAGAGTAATTTCAAAGCGTGGGTATCAGTTATGTACGGATGCAATAATTTCTGTACGTATTGCATAGTGCCTTATGTTCGCGGCAGAGAAAGAAGCCGCCGCCCTGAGGATATTATATCCGAGGTCGGTGAACTTGTCTTTGCAGGATATAAGGATATAACCCTGCTCGGACAGAACGTCAATTCTTATGGTAAGGACGCGATAGGCGATGACGGAGAGACTTACGATTTTGCCGATTTGCTTTCGGACATTGACAAAATAGAGGGAGACTATTATATCAGATTTATGACCAGTCACCCTAAGGATGCTTCAAAAAAGCTTATTGACGTTATGGCATCCTCAAAGCATATAGCGCATCAGTTTCATCTTCCCATGCAGTCGGGAAGCGATGAGGTCCTTAAGAAAATGAACCGCCGCTACGATACCGAAAGATACATGGGAATCGTTGAGTACATGAGAGAGAAAATGCCGGACGTGACCATTTCGTCCGATATTATTGTCGGATTTCCCGGTGAGACGGAAGAGGATTTTCAGGGAACTCTTGATATGCTGTCGCGAGTAAGATTTGACATGACGTATTCGTTTATCTACTCTCCCAGAAACGGTACTCCGGCGGCAAAAATGGAAGATCAGATAGACGACAAAATAAAGAGCGAGCGATTTGACCGCTTGCTCGAGCTTCAGAATAGAATAGCGTATGAGAAAAATCAGCCGCTTTTTGGTACGGTGCAAAAAGTTCTTTGCGACGGAAGAAGCAAAAATAATGAAAATGTGTTTTCGGGCAGGACCGAGGGCAACAAGATAGTGCTGTTTGAGGGCAATGACAGCGATACGGGTAAATTTTTGAATATAAAGATAACCCGCGCGGATACGTTCGCTCTTTACGGAGAAAAATTAAATTAATAAAACAAGATATGGAGAAATAAAAAATGAGCATTTATTCACTTGCCGCAGAGCTTGGCAAAGCAATCAAGGAAGACGAAAGAATGATAAGAATGGAGAAGGCTAAGGCAGCGTACGAGGCAGACGATGAGATATTCAAGCTTATCACCGAGTACGGCGTTCAGCAACAGGCGCTCTCTCAGATCGGAGACGGCGGCGAAATAGATACCGATGCCGTAACAAGGATCCAGGACAGACTGGATGAGATATACGAGCTTATTACAAAGAATCCGCTTTTTGTAGAGCTTGATGAGGCTCAGGCTGCTGTAAATGAGCTTATGGCAACTGTAAATAACACCATCATGTATAACGCAACGGGAGCGACAAACTGTACTCACGACTGTTCTACCTGTGGCGGCTGCCATTAAGAACAACTCAATCTGCGATTGACTTGCTGGAATATGTTTGCTTTGCAAACGTGACATGTTCGTTTCGCGAACGCTAAAGAAAGAGAGGACAAAGCTATGACTCCGATGATGGAGCAATACTTTGAGATAAAGAAAAACTATACGGATTTCCTTCTGTTTTACAGACTTGGAGATTTCTATGAAATGTTTTTCGACGATGCCATAGTGGCATCCCGCGAGATAGGTCTTACGCTTACAGGCAGAGACTGCGGTGAGGCGGAGAGGGCTCCCATGTGCGGAGTTCCTTTTCATGCTGCCGATGAATATATCGGGAAACTGATAAATAAAGGCTTTAAGATAGCGATCTGTGAGCAGGTGGAGGATCCCGCTACGGCAAAGGGAATAGTAAAGCGTGATGTCGTTCGTGTTGTGACGCCCGGTACTCTTATTGAGACGGAGCTTCTCAGCGAAACGAAAAACAACTATCTTTGCGCTCTTTATATGGATGAATTTGAGTACGGAGTTTGCTTTTGCGACGTTTCGACCGCAGAGGTATACGCTACGTCTTTTAGCGGAGCAAATATGGATGCCGCGCTTATAAACGAGATAGGCACGTATGCGCCTGCGGAGGTCATAGCCAATCTTTCGAAAAACAAGTTCCGTGAGACGGCGGATTTCATTATCGGAAGAGCGCACGCAATGTTGCTTGACAACCAGCCTCACCGTTTTGAATATGCGGAATCTATTGACAAGGTCAAGGCGCAGTTTGAGGACACCTTGAAGGATAATGATACCGAGAGTAAGGCGATAGTTTGCGCAGTAGGCGCGCTTCTCGGATATATATTTGAAACCCAGAAAAAGGACATTTCCTACATAAAGAAGCTTAACATATATTCTGACGGTCAGTATCTTGATATGGATATCAACACGCGTCGCAATCTGGAGCTTACAGAATCCATGCGCACAAAGGAAAAACGTGGAACTTTGCTTTGGGTTCTCGACAAGACGAGAACTTCTATGGGTGCAAGACTGCTCCGCAAGTGGATAGAGCATCCCTTGCTTGCGCAATCGGGAATAGTTCGCAGACAGAATGCCGTTGAGGAGCTTTACAATAACTTTATGCTCCGCGAGCAGATAAGCGAGCTTCTTTCAAATGTTCTGGACCTTGAGCGACTTGTCACAAAGATAGTTTACGGCACGGCAAACGGACGTGATCTCAGGGCGGTCGCCAATACGCTTCGCATTCTTCCTGAGCTGCATGATCTTATCGAAAACAGCACTTCTGACGAGATGAAGCGCATTTGGTGCGAGATGGATACGCTTGCCGATATTTGCGACCTCATTGACAGATCCATAAAAGAAGATGCTCCCCTTACAGTTCGTGAGGGCGGAATGATAAAAGACGGCTATAATGCGCAGGTAGATGAGTTCAGGGAGATACTTACCGGCGGTGACGAATGGCGTGAGAGCATCGCAAACGCCGAGCGCGAGGCTACGGGTATCAAAAATCTCAAAATCGGTTACAACAAGGTGTTTGGATTCTATATAGAGGTAACGCGTTCGCAGATAGATCTTGTACCTGACAGATACATAAGAAAACAAACGCTTGCAAACTGTGAAAGATATATAACCCAGGAGCTCAAGGACATGGAGTCAAGAGTTCTGAGCGCATCGGACAAGCTTTGCGCTCTTGAGTATGACCTTTTCTGCGAGGTGCGTTCCATAGTTGCGGAAAACAGCGCAAGACTTCAGAAAGCGGCTCAGCATTTGTCGGAGATAGACGCGTATTACAGCTTAGCTACCGTTGCGGCGAAAAACAGATATGTTCGTCCCCAAATCACTCAAAATGATGAGATCGTCATAAAGGACGGCCGCCATCCGGTCGTCGAGCAATTTGTAAAGGACACGTATTTTGTGC
>SVTX01000041.1 GCA_015063545.1 Oscillospiraceae bacterium
GCATCTTTATTATACAGATTTCCATCTATTGATGAATATGTTGTATTGTTTTCATCAACAACTATACTCGTAAGGCTGCTGCAAAGATCGAACGCAGAATCGCCTATGCTCGTGACACTGTCGGGGATTTCTATACTCGTAAGGCTACTGCAATTAAAGAACGCATAACCTCCTATACTCGTGACACTATCACCGATTACAACACTCGTAAGGCTGCTGCAATTACGGAACGCCTCTTTACCTATGCCCGTTACAGTCTCCCCATTTGGTGAGACAGATGGAATAACTACGTCAGTGTCCGTACAAGTGCCTTTCATCACATAACAAGTACCGTCACCGTTTGAGACAAAATTAAGACCTTCGCTGGGCGATATGCCATTACAGCGAGTACACACACGGTCAATATAATTATGCCCCAGAGCAGGAGCTATCACTGTGCCGCAAGCTTCACACTTTTGCTCCGTGGTGCAAGTTGCGGACGCGCCCGGAGTATGTCCCAAAGCCTTGACAGGATCTCCAACATACGACATTCCGCACTCGCAGGCATAAGTCGTATATCCGCGCTTTGTGCACGTGGGATTTGTTACAGTGGCAACATAGTTGTGACCGCCCTTTGATGTAAAATCACTTTTATACGATGCGCCGCACTCACAGGTGTACACCGTGTATCCTCGTTTGATACAAGAGGGCTGTGTAGTCACCGCCGTGTAATTGTGTCCGCCCTTTGACACAAAATCACTCTTATACGACATTCCACATTCACATTCGTAAAGAGTATATCCGCGGCTCGTACACGTGGGCGTGATTACAGTCTCAGTATAATCATGTCCGCCCTTTGATATAAAATCACTCCTGTACGATGATCCGCACTGACATTCATAAAGAGTATATCCACGGCTCGTACACGTGGGCTCAAATACACTTGGCTCATAAATATGACCGGATGCCAGAACATAATCACTCTTGTATGACAAGCCGCATGCGCAGGTGTAAATAGTGTATCCACGTGTTGTACACGTAGGTTGAATAACTGTCGCCTCATATTTATGACCGTCTCTGCACCGAGGCGCATCTGTCTCCGATGCACCGCACATGACACTCATAACGGCAAAAATAAATGCGCACAGCATCATAGCAAATAATGTTTTTTTCAAAATTTTGCTCATAATTAGATCCCTTCTTACAGCATATTGCCCGTAAAAATTATATCTCCTTTATTTTATCACATGTCATATGTCTTGTCAATACTTTGTGATTTTACAAAATTCCGATTTTTGCCGCGATGATTTATTAAAATTCACAAAAAGGAATTGATTTAGGTGCAGTAATATGTTATAATAGTAAAAAAGCGTATTCTCTTATGCGAAAGGAGACCGTTATGATGACCAAAAAAATATCTTTGGCGATAGCGTGGATATTGATTTTTACACTATGCCTTAGTCTGATATCATGTACAACGGACGAAACTTCCACCCCTACAACCACCCAAAGTAGCAATCCCACAGAAAAGCCTACCGAGACTCCGACTGTTCCCCCTGTAGAAAACCCTACCGATGATCCTACAGAGAAGCCCACAGAGAAGCCTACGGAAAAGCCTTCTGAAAAGCCTACCGAGAAACCTACGGAAAAGCCTACCGAACCTCATGTTTGCGAGGGTATTGAATGGGATACAGTAAAGGAACCTACCTGCACTCAAAAAGGCGAGAAAAAGCTTATTTGTGCGTGCGGAGAGATTATAAAAACAGAGGAAATTGATGCCCTTGGACATACTCCCGGTAATGCGGCAAACTGTATATCATCTCAAATTTGCACCGTATGTTATGTGCAGCTTGCACCTGCCCTTGGACACACTCCGGGCGCCGAGGCAACTTGTACCACAGCGCAAACTTGTACTGTATGTAACACGAATCTTTCACCCGCGCTCGGACACACTCCCGGTGCGGATGCAACTTGCACAGAGGCGCAGACATGTACCGTTTGCGGTAAAGTTCTTGAATCCGAGAACGGACACATTCCCGGTATCGCTGCAACCTGCACCACAGCTCAGATTTGTATAGTATGCAATACAGAGGTTGTTCCCGCGCTTGGACACACGCCCGGCGACGAGGCAGATTGTACTACAGCTCAGATATGTACCGTATGTAACGCAGAACTTACTCCCGCGCTTGGACACACGCCCGGCGACGAGGCAGATTGTACTACAGCTCAGACATGTACCGTATGTAACGCAGAACTTACCCCCGCACTCGGGCACACTCCCGGAAATGCAGCTAACTGCACCACAGCTCAGACTTGTACCGTATGTAACGCAGAGCTTTCCCCCGCGCTTGGACATACACCCGGAAGTGCGGCTAACTGCACCACAGCTCAGACTTGTACTGTATGTAACGCAGAGCTTTCCCCCGCGCTTGGACATACTTATAACGGCGAAAGCAACTGTAGCAGATGCGGAGCAAAACATCCCAACGATTCTTCGGTAGATCTATCAGAAAATCACGTTGTCGACCAATCCCAATGGGTTGCTACCGACGGACTGGACAGAGTTATCTCCACAAACACACAAACAGGAGATATCAGAGACGATAAGATCGTTGCTATTTTCTACTGGTCATGGCATGGCGAGTTCGCAGAGAATCAAACCGCTTATAACAACCAGGAAAATATTGATAAGCTCATTGAAATGGGCTACACAGAGCGAGACTACGTAAACATGTCCATAGAGGAATTAAATGCTCTTGGAATCAACACGGCAATGAACCCATATCATTTCTGGGACGAGCCCGTTTACGGCTACTATGACGGAGATGATGAATGGGTAATCCGCAAACAAGCAGAGCTCT
The DNA here is from genome assembly GCA_015063545.1 of Oscillospiraceae bacterium. Taxonomy (GTDB): domain Bacteria; phylum Bacillota; class Clostridia; order Oscillospirales; family CAG-272; genus SVTX01. The sequence goes on from SVTX01000041.1 coordinate 2,841, forward strand.
TGGCGGCGGCGGACGTTGACGTTGTATTCTTTGATAACACCAATGGCACGTTCACATGGCTTGAAACGGCAATGAAGGTAATGAAGGTGTTCTCCGAGGCTCGCGCGCAAGGTGTTGACGCCCCCGCAGTATCTTTCATGCTTCCCTTCGGTCCTTTTGAGGCAACCCGCATCCAGCTTATCAGCCTTTACGAAAATATTTACTCACAGAATTATTATTCTGACATATGGTTCCGATTGGATGAAAAGCCTATGATCATGGCATGGAAAAACTGCCTTGATATTAACGATCCTACACAAAACGCAATCTACAACTTGTTCGATTTCAGAGCTAATATCGCAGGATATCTTGATACCGAAACAGCACCCGACCAGTGGGGATGGCTGTCTCGTTTCCCCCAGGCTTACTTCCACAACAGTGACGGTGAAATCGAGCAGATCACAGTAGGCACAGCAGTAAACCACGATTATGTAAACAGTGTTCTCGCTCCAATGAGCTTGGGCGAAAATATTATAGGACGCACATGGACGTCGGACGGATATGACACGAGCGAAGACGCCTTGCTTTATGGTCCGTGCTTTGCGGAACAGTGGGAAAATGCTCTCGCAGTAGATCCTGAGGTAGTATTCGTAACCGCATGGAACGAATGGGTTGCGATGCGTATACCTCATTGGCCCGCAGGCGAAGGAAACGACTATTATAATTGCTTTGTTGACCAATACAATGCTGAATTCAGCCGTGACTGCGAGCCCTCAAACGGAATTCTGAAGGATCACTACTACTATCAGCTTGCGGAACATATCCGTCAGTTCAAGGGTACTAACGCAATTGAACAGGCAAGCGCCTCAAAACAGATAGATATAGCGGGTGGATTTGGTCAGTGGAACGACGTAGGTCCCACCTACAACGACTATTTCGGTCTCTCCGACAGAAACTTCCAAGGATACAAGGATCCCGTAACAGGACGTCAGCTTCACTACACCAACTACACAGGGCGTAATGATTTCTACGATGCAAAGGTTGCGCGCGACAATGAAAATATATATTTCATGGTCCGTACAGTCGACAACATCACTCCCTATACCGATGCATATTGGATGCGTTTGTATCTTGACATGGGCGCATCAAACGCAAACTGGGAAAACTACGAGTTCATCCTCAACAAGCAGAACCCCGACAGCGCAAGTATAGCTACTCTTGAAAGATTCACGGGTAACGGCTTTGAAACTGAGGTCGTAGGAAAGGTTTTCTACTCCGTTGAGGGTAATGTAATGATGGTTTGTATCCCCAAGACAATGCTCGGACTTCCCACCGGTGACGCAGACTTTGAGTTCTCCTTCAAGTGGGCGGATAACACCTGCGAGGACGGCGACATCATGAAGTGGTATGTAAACGGTGACACAGCGCCCGTCGGACGTTGGAACTACTGCTATACCACGACAGGTTCCGCGGAATATGTCCCCAACAATGACAGAATGGGCAACGCATACCTTGATATGACAGATAAAGAAACGCAGAATGAGCTTTCAGAGGATTCCGTTATCACCGCGGTAAATATGAATTATGAATTCACCGAAGAAGGTCTCGTGATAACCTCAACCGCTATAGGAACGGATGCTGATTTCGTTATTAATTACAATGAGCTCAAACCCTTCGTACTGCTCGACAAGTACAAGACTATTGAAATAACCTACAAGATAACCGACGGTACAACCAACGCCATTCGTTTGACTAACGGAGGAGGAAGCACCTATCCCAATGCCGCAAACTCGGCTGCAAGGTCTGTCTCACTTACCGCGGACGGTGAAATACACACAGCGTCGATGAGAATTTTGCGAATGCGCGTGTCGGAGGGATATTTAGGTCAGCTGGGCATCTACTTCGCTAAGACCGCCCCCGCCGGCTCGTCGATAATTATCACGTCGATTAAATTTGTTGAGTAGCTGGTTGAATTGAATAATCAAAATAGCAAAGAGGAACAGACGGAATGTCTGTTCCTCGGTTTTTCTGTTGAATCTTTGTATTATGGGTGGGACTGTAACACATGGTTGCGGCAAATGTGTGTTGCATCACCCACGGTAGATTTCTATCGGTAGCCATGCTTCTCAGGAGGAGTATAGTAGGACATTATAGCTCCTGTCACAATTCTATCTTTTTCGTCATAAAATAACATTGGAGACAGCCGCGGCGGTCTCCGTCTTAAAACATTACGAAAGGTATTTATCATGGCACAAAACATAGAAAACCGCGCGCAGATCACCTTCAACTACGGCAACGTACAAGGCGCATCCGCGGCATCAAACCTTGCGACAACCACTCTTCAAGGGCCTCTGAACGTAATCAAAAATTCGCTGAATACTTCCTATTCTGCAAATGACGAGCTTACGTATATAATCACACTTGAAAACACAGGCAACTCCGCTATTGACGGCGTAGTTGTGACCGATAATCTCGGCAGATTCACTCCTCCCAACATGACGCAACCCGTCACACCTCTGACCTACATAGGTCCTGCTCAGCTTTACATCAACGGCGTGCTTTCAAATCAGCTTGCTACCGACGTAACAGCGACAGGAGAGCTTCAATTTACTATTGCTTCCCTGCCCGGAAATTCCAATGCTATAATAGTCTATATCGTGCAGGTGAATGAATACGCGCCTCTTTCGGTGGATTTCGGCAGTATCACTAACACCGTATTGGCAGATGCTGACGGACTGTGCGAATCCAGTGTAGATACAAACACCATAGCTGTTCTTGAGGCGGCAGACGTCCGTCTTATCAAGCAGATGTCTCCCGATCCCGTAGTTTGCGGTGAGCAGATAACCTACACTATAAACATGTACAACTATGGCAATATTCCCGCAACCAACGTTCAGCTTACGGACGTATTCTCCCCCGCGCCCGAGAATATTTCCGTTTATGTAAACGGCACTCTTCTCAGCGACGGCTATACTTATGACGAGGCCACCGGCACGCTCACTCTACCCGCGATAGCCGATGAGAGCTCCATAATTCCTGCAGCAACATACACTCGCGATATCCAGACGGGTATCGTAACGACACAACCCGGTGCGGTCAGTGTAGTTATTACGGGAACTATTTAAATCCATACGAACACAAAACCCGTGACACACTCGTGACACGGGTTTTTTATATGTTCATTGATTTTTACTATCCTATGAAAAATTCAAACTCCGTTGTACTCTCAAAAAGCTCGCCCGCTTTAAGAATGGGAACTGTGAAATTCGAATGATTCATACTATCAGGCATTATCTGTGTTTCAAGGCAGAACGCATTTTGCGGTGATTGAGGATATCCGCCCTTGAATGGGTATTTTTCATTAGTAAGAAAATTACCCGTATAAAGCTGTACGCAAGGACGGTCGGTGTAAACCCTTATTCCTCTGCCGCTTTTTTTATCATACGCTTCAATTCTCGGCTTGGAAAAATCAAGCTCCTCAAATACAAGACAGTGATCATATCCGCCTGCTGTATTTATGTCATTGTTCGAAAAGTTAAAATCTCTGCCTATGGTCTTCTTCTGTCTGAAATCAAACGGGGTATTATCCACGCGCCTTATCTCTCCGGTGGGAATAAGCTCCTCATCCGTGGGTAAATAGCTGTGCGCGCACACTGTAAGCTCATGGTCAAGTATCTTGCCGCTATCATATCCCGAAAGATTGAAATAAACGTGATTTGTGAGGTTTATTACGGTGTTTTTATCACTCCGCGCCGTGTATGTCAGGGCTATTCGGTTGTTACAGAGCTTATACTCAACGCAAACTTTAAGGTTTCCCGGATATCCTTCCTCTCCGTCGGGAGAAAAATATGAAAATTTCACGCTGCTCTTGCCCGTTATCTCTGAGCTCCAGAGCTTATGCGAAAAGCCCACCTCTCCGCCGTGCAGATGGTTTTCACCGTTATTGCAATAAAGGCTGTAATCTATTCCATCAAGGGTAAATCTGCCTTTATCTATTCTGTTTGCCCATCTTCCGACAACCGCGCCTTGATACCCGTCTCCTTCGACATAAGAATCAAGGGTATCGTATCCGCAGATAATATCACTGTCAGCTCCGTTTATATCGGGCGCGTAAATACTCACCATCGCCGCGCCGAACTCCATGACCGAAAGCTTTATGTCACAGTCTTCAATGTCGTATATATATACTTCTCTGCCATCGGGCAGATTTCCGAAAAATCTTTTGTTTATCATATCATTCCGTATATCCGTCAGGGTTTTTCGTCTGCCAATTGTGTGCGTCCGCGCACATACGGAGAAGATCGTATTTTGCACACCAGCCGAGAACTTCTCTCGCCCTTGTGGGATCTGAGTAATACGAATCAATATCTCCGGGACGGCGCTCGCATATTCTGTAGTTTATTTTCACTCCCGATGCTTGCTCGTACGCCCTTACAACGTCAAGAACAGAGCATCCATTGCCTGTGCCTATATTGAACTTCTCTATCTTTTGGCTGTTTTTTATATATTCAAGCGCACAAAGATGCGCCTTTGCGAGGTCAACTACATGAATATAGTCTCTTACTCCCGTTCCATCGTGCGTGTTATAATCATTGCCGAATATGTTAAGCACAGGAAGCTTACCGAGAGCGACCTTTGCCACGTAAGGCAACAGATTGTTGGGTATTCCCTTTGGATCCTCACCTATAAGACCGCTTTCATGCGCTCCGATTGGGTTGAAGTATCTGAGTATGGATATGCTCCACTCACTGTCGGAAGCATGAACAGCCTCAAGTATCTTCTCAATAACTATCTTTGTCTCTCCGTAAGGACTGGAAGCATGACCTATTTTTGCGTCCTCTTTTATCGGAACGCTATCCGGCACTCCGTAAACCGTTGCTGACGACGAAAATACGATGGTCTTAATTCCGTGCACCCTCATAGACTCCAGAAGCGTTACAGTACCCATAACGTTATTGGTGTAATAATCAAGCGGCTTTTTTACCGATTCTCCTACCGCCTTCAGTCCCGCAAAGTGGATGCAACTGTCGATGTCGGGATTTTCTTCAAAAATTCTGTCAAGGGCATCTCTGTCAAGTACGTCTGCACGATAAAATTTCACGTCATGCCCCGTGATCTGCTTTATCCTGTCAAGAACCTTAGGATTGCTATTAGACAAATTATCTACGATAACAACATCATATCCAGCGTTCAAAAATTCAACTGTAGCGTGCGAGCCTATAAAGCCCGTTCCACCCGTAATAAGTACTGCCATCTTGCACCTCGAAAAATCAATTCAGAAATTTTAGCTGTTCCAAAGTCCCTTTTTATATTCACCGTCGTCGATGAGTTTAGCTATGCTCTCCTTAACATGCGGCTTATCCTCGGGATAAGTTACGCCGTACCACTGTGACGTCGTGGTATAAACAGCCACGTTGCATTTATCTTCTTTCATCATAGCGTCAACGACCATTGGGAGGTATATTTCCTTTTTGAGAGGATCTCCGCTTTCGTCTGCCATAAATTCTTTCATCTTGGCTTCAAGATACGGGAATATCTCGGATGTCAGTCCCCAGCAGTTCATGGAAACAACGCTGTCTCCCGAAAGGGATATCCAATCATCTCCGTCAAGGTACTCCGCATCGTTTCCGCAAACGCGTATCTTTGTTCTTTCGTTTATCTCAACAAGGGAGCCATCCTCATCTAACGTGCATACTCCGCGCGATACCGTTCCGTTTTCCGTAAGAGTGTTTCTCAAAACGTATCCTACCATGCAAAAATTCTTTTTGTTGTTACTGTTTTCAAAATGCTTAGCAAGACGCGCAAATGTATCTCTACCGTAAAAATCGTCCGCATTTATTACTGCGAAATCGTCGTCTCCGATAGCATCCTTGGCGCAAAGAAGCGCGTGGGCTGTTCCCCAAGGCTTTACTCTGCCTTCGGGCACGGAAAATCCTTTTGGTATATTGTCTATCTGCTGGAACGCGTACTTTGTGTTGATATAGGGTTCGACTCTCGATCCCACTGTCTCCTTGAAAAGCTCGTAATTTTCTTCCTTTATGATGAAAACAACCGTATCAAAGCCTGCTCTTTTAGCGTCATAAACCGAAAAATCAATGATAAACTCCTTATTTTCGGTTATAGGATCAAGCTGTTTAAGTCCTCCGTATCTGGATCCCATTCCTGCCGCAAGTATTACAAGTGTCATAATATCCTCCAAAAAATGATATATATGATCATTATATCACAAATCTTAAAAAATGTACATACTTTTTTTAAAAAAACAGATATTAGTTTTGTTCTATTTTTCTATTGACAATTACATCATTATGGTGTATAATTGTATCAAATGAGACATTTTGTGAGGTGCGTTATGGCAAAAACAAATATTTCCGAGCTTTTGGCAGAGCTTCCGTTATTTGAGGGTTGCTCTGAGGAAACCGTAAAAAAGCTTAGTGACAATCCTGTTTTACGGCATGCATCGGGTGATATTATATATTCTCCGAGTTCACAGGAAAAAAAGCTCATAATTCTTACGGACGGTCAAGCTGACGTATATTCTGCGGATTCACAGAAAAAGATGCTGCTCCGCACTCTTGGGCGCGGCAATATAGTGGGGATTGCAAATTTATTTTCGGATTCTCCGTTTGTCAGCAATATTGTCGCAAACAAGCCCTGTGAGACGCTTCAGATCTCAAAAGAGGTATATGCCGAGTGTCTGGAAAGCGACTATGCGCTGATGTACAATTTTCTTTCCTTCCTGTCAGATAAGATCTGCTATCTTAACAAAAAGATACTGTGCCTTACTGCGGGAAGCGCCGAAAGAAGGCTGGCGATCTACCTTGATTCGCTCGGATCTGAGGATAGCTTTTCCCTACCGCATTCTATGACGTCGCTCTCGGAAATGCTTGACCTTGGACGCGCTTCTCTGTACCGCGCGTTTGATAAGCTCCAGTCCGACGGATTTATTTTACGTAACGGAAAAAACATAACTCTCTTGGACCGACACAAAATGCTCGAACATTACACCATATAATCTACAAAGAAAGGCAACATTATGAAAAACATCGCAAAAATCCTCGTATCCATCGCTCTTATTCTCGCTTTTGCCGTATCTGTTATATCCTGTGGCGGCAAAAAATCCGATAAAAACAACGGCGATTCTCTCACCGACGTAACAGTAAATATAGCAACACTCAATGGAACCACAGGCTTTGGAATGGCTAAGCTCATGTCCGACTCCAAAAATGGCGATACAGCCCTCAAATACAATTTTGAGGTTCAGTCCGACGCAAGTGTTATCACAGGCGCGTTGGCAAACGGTGACATTGATATAGCCGCGCTCCCCACAAATGCCGCGGCTAATCTCTACGCAAAAACAAAAGGTCAGATAAAGATCCTTGCAGTCAACACCCTCGGTGTTCTCTACGTTGTCACAAACAAGGAAAATTCCGATATAGATTCTCTTGAAGATCTCAACGGCAAGACTGTCTACTGCCCTGCGCAAAACCCCACGTTCATATTCAAAGGACTTTGCCAGAAGGCAGGTGTGAACGTGACTGTTGATAACACGTATGTTCAACCCGCAGATCTCCGCACTGCCGTAGTAGCCGGAAAAGTTGATATTGCCGTGCTCCCCGAACCTATGGTAACTATCGCAAAATCAAAAAATTCCGACTTGTCCGTTGCAATAGACCTTACCTCTGAATGGGATAAGCACTTTGAGGACGGCTCTCTCATGCAGGGCTGCATCGTTGCAAGAACTGAATTTATCAATGAAAATCCCAAGGTTGTAGCAAAGTTCCTTGAAGAATACAAGTCATCTGTAAACTACGTAAATGAAAGCACCGAGTCTGCGGCTGCACTTATTGCCGAAATGGGCATATTTGAAAACGCCAACGTTGCTAAAGCGGCTATTCCCAAATGCAACATAAAGTATATTGACGGAAAAGCCATGGCTGACGCGCTCTCCGTATTTTTCGGTGCGCTCCATTCAATAAATCCTGCGGCAGTGGGCGGCGCTGTTCCGGATTCGGGCATCTACTATAATGGCAATTCTTAAAAAAATCCTCAAATACACGGTAGTCATAGCCTTCTGGATAGCGGTATGGCAAATTGCCTCGATGAAGGTTGACATGGAGCTGTTGCTCCCCTCGCCGCGCGCGACGGTTGAAAGACTTTTTGAGCTTGCGAAAACGCGCGAGTTTTACGATATAATTCTCCAGTCCGTAAGGCGGATCCTTATAGGAACGATTCAAGCTACCCTCCTTGGAGTTGCTCTCGCCATAGTAACCGCAAAGATAGGCTTCTTGCACGATCTGATATCTCCCTTTATGACGGTAGTAAAAGCCGTGCCGGTTGCATCCTTTATAGTTCTTTTGCTGCTTTGGATGGGCAGAGACGTTTTGCCGTCAGTAATATCCGCGCTCATAGTTTTACCCATTGTGTGGACTAATATGGAAACGGGAATAAGACAGACGGACAAAAATCTTATAGAGCTGTCAAAGGTATATAAAATGGGCTTTTTCAAAAGAATTTGGCACATATATATGCCATCGGCGCTTCCCTACTTCACATCGTCGCTCAGCTCGTCGCTTGGGCTTGCGTGGAAGGCAGGAATAGCGGCAGAGGTCTTGGCGCTCCCCGCGATAGCTATAGGAAAGCAAATATCCGATTCAAAGCTCTATCTTGAAACGAAAGATCTTTTCGCATGGACACTTGCGGTAATAATTATTAGCTTGATTATCGAAAAGCTATTCGTATTTCTCATAAAAAAAGCCACCTCTAAAAAGATAAGAATTGGAGGCAGCGTATGATAAGAATTGACGGTATTTCAAAAAAATATAAGAAACAAACTGTTCTCGACAGCTTCTCTCTTTCTGTTGATGACGGCAAAAAAATAGCGCTGATGGGCGCGTCAGGAAGCGGCAAAACAACTTTGCTCAGAATAATCTCCGGACTTGAAAAGCCCGATGCGGGAAGTGTTTCTTATAACGGAGATATTGCGGTAATGTTCCAGGAGCCGAGATTGCTCCCGTGGAAGACGGCAAAAGATAACATTTGCGCGGTGCTTAAAAAGGAGAATTCCCACTTGGCGCAAAAGTATCTGTCGCTCGTAGGACTTGACGACGCAAAAGAAAAACACCCCCACGAGCTTTCGGGGGGCATGGCGCAAAGAGTTGCTTTTGCAAGATTTCTGGCATTTGCCGAGGAGACGGGCGCGGATAACCTATTGCTGGACGAGCCTTTTTCGGCATTGGATAGCGAGACGGAAGAAAAAATGCTCTCTGTCCTGCTTGATTTTGCCGCGGACAAAACGGTAATACTCGTCACACACGATGATGATACCGCGCAAAAGCTCGGCGGCATGGTTGTAAAAATGTAAAAATGAAAGGGATAATAATCGTAGATGGGGCTCTCCTCATCCACCGCAAAAGCGGTCCCCCTTCCCCTCTGGGGAAGGCTAAAAAAGGCGTTGCAGTGCAACGCCTTTTGTGTTTGTCATCCCGACCGAAGCGGAGGGATCTCCAAACCTATGTGATCAAAATCTCGGAGATCCTTCGACTTCATGCGGTCATGACCGCATTGCGCTCAGGATGACAGAATTTTTATTTATCTTAGTTTAACCGCCAACGCGCACCAGCCGTTATCCTCTGCTTTTTCAACTATTTTAAAGCCGTTCTGCTCAAAGCACTTGACAACGTCGTCGCATCTCTCGGATATGATTCCCGAGGCGAGAAGAATTGTCTTTTCGTTCATAAAGTCAGAGACGTCGGGTGTCATGCGGATTATGATGTCCGCGACGATATTAGCGCAGACAATATCGTACCCACCCGCCATTTTGTAGGCTTGCTTGAGTAGGTCTGACTGCGCGCAGATTATTTTGCCCTCAAGTCCGCTATCCTTGATATTCTCGTTTGCAACGCGCACGGACATGGGGTCAATATCGTAGGCATAGCACTCTCCCGCACCCAGCTTTGCTCCGCAGATAGCGAGAATTCCGCTACCCGTACCCACGTCAAGCAGGCTGTCGCCCGTCTTTACGTACTTTTGGAGCAGTCCTATAATAAGTCTCGTAGTCTCGTGCGTACCCGTGCCGAAAGCCATGCCGGGATCCATGGTGACGATTATCTCACCGTCCTGCGCCTCGTATTTTTCCCACGCGGGAACGATGACTATTTTGCCGATCTTGAATGGCTTGTAATAAGCCTTCCATGAGTTTGCCCAGTCCTCCTCGCACACGCCAACGACCTCAACTGTCGCGTCATCAAAGGAATTTGCGGCAAGTCTTTCCTTCAAAAACGACAAGTCGTCGGAAAGGTTGCCTCCCTTTTCAACGAAATAGGACACGGACGCGTGAGTTTTATCTGCGTTGAGAATACTCTCGTCAATAAGATCGCCGTAGCAGGTCTTAAGATCAATATCGCTGAAATCCTCTATCATGAGGTTTGAGTTTATCATGCTCATCACCGAGACAAGCTCGTCAAGTCTCTCGGTTTTTACAGTAACCTTTATCTGCGACCATTCGGTGACCTCACCGTAGTCGCCGCACATATAATCCTTATCGGTCATAATTATTCCGTCCAATTACTTTTTCTTAAAGAATTTACCCTTTTTGGTATAGTTGTTCTCGCCGCATTCCTCGGCAAACTTATAAAGCAGCTCTCTCTGCTTTTCGCTCAGTCCCTTGGGCACTTCAACTATTACCTTGAATATAAGGTCGCCTCTTCCCTTGGAGTTGACCATGGGAACTCCGCGCCCCTTCAAGGTAAAGGTGCTTCCGTACTGTGTAGCCTCTGGAATAGTGTACTTTTCTCTGCCCTCAAGCGTGGGAATTTCTATCTCCGCGCCGAGAGTTGCCTCGACTATGGTTACGGGAACGTCACAGTAGAGGTTATAACCCTGACGCGTAAACGTGGAACTTCTGCGGACGTTTACCATTACGAATACGTCTCCGGAAGGTCCTCCGTTTCTGCCCTCGTTGCCCTCGCCGCGCACTACAAGTCCCTTTCCGTTATCAATACCCGCAGGAACGTTGACGGTTATCTTCTTGTACTCGCGCTCAAGACCGCTTCCGCGGCAGGTCTTACAGGGATTTTTAATGTATTTGCCCGTACCGCGACAAGTATCGCACGTAGCTGTGGACTGGAACTGCATGCCTCCAAGATTCTGCACTCTGCGTACCTGTCCAGTACCGCGACAGGTGGGACAAGTCTCCGCAGCGCCACTCTCCGCGCCCGTGCCCTTACAAGCCGAACACTTGCACTGACGCGTGAAGTTTATGTCCTTCTTACAGCCGAATACCGCTTCTTCAAAGCTTATCGTAATATCGACCTCTATATCCTCGCCCTTGATAGGCCCGTTTCGTCTCTGCTTTGATGATCCGCCAAATCCGCCACCAAAGAAGCTACCGAATATATCTCCAAGGTCAACGTCAAAGCCGCCAAAACCACCGTATCCACCGCCAGCGCCTGCCGCAGGATCGAATGCCGCATGGCCGAACTGATCATACTTTGCCTTTTTGTCGGGATCGGACAAGACCTCGTATGCCTCGTTCGCTTCCTTGAATTTTGCCTCTGCTTCGGCGTTACCGGGGTTCATGTCGGGATGATATTTTTTTGCGAGGTTTCTGTATGCCTTTTTTATGTCAGCATCACTTGCGCCCTTTGAGACACCAAGCACCTCATAATAATCTCTCTTATCTGCCATATTTCTCTCCAAATAGCGTAAATTTGTAGGGGCGGATCGCGAAACATTGTTCTTTTGCACGGCTCGTGAGCCGCCCCTGCAAATTTACAAATGATTATAAACTCATTTTGCGGGAAGGGCAAATGCCCCTCCCGCTTGATTTTTTAATTACTTATTGTCGGAATTATCCTCGTAGTTTGCGTCGTAGAACTGACCGTCTCCACCCTGTCCTGCATTAGGATCAAAGCCCTCGCCCTGCGCGCCTGCCTGCTGCTGGTAGAGCTTTTCGGAAACCTTGTAGAATGCCTTTTCAACTGCCTCTGTGTCAGCCTTGATAGCTTCTGTGTCGTTGCCCTTAACAGTTTCCTTGAGCTTATCAATTGCCGCCTGAATATCTGCCTTGTCGGAAGCATCAATCTTGTCGCCAAGCTCACCGAGTGTCTTTTCACACTGGAATATCATGGAGTCTGCTCTGTTCTTTACGTCAACAGCTTCCTTCTGCTTCTTGTCTTCTTCTGCAAACTTTTCAGCATCCTTAACAGCCTTGTCTATATCTTCCTGAGACATGTTCGTGGAAGATGTGATTGTAATATGCTGTTCCTTACCTGTACCCTTATCGCAAGCGGTTACGTTAACGATACCGTTAGCGTCGATGTCAAAGGTTACCTCGATCTGAGGAATTCCGC
>SVTX01000003.1 GCA_015063545.1 Oscillospiraceae bacterium
CGTAACTGCTCCTACGTGCGTAGCAGCGGGCTATACCACTTACACATGTACAGCTTGCGGTGAGACATGGACGGGTGACGAAACAGAAGCTACGGGCGTTCACACCTTTGGTGATGATAACGTATGTGACGTTTGCGGATTTAAGAAGACTGTAAACGTATATGCTAACATCGAAGAGATCAATAGCTGGGATCCTCCCACGCTTTCCGGATTCCCGCCCATTACGGGAACCAAGCCTCTTACGTTTGACTGGATCTACCAGTACGGTCACGGAACTGCGGCTCAGCAGCTCAGACTTAAGCTTTGGGCTGTAGCTGTAGGCGGTCAGCAGACTCTCGCATACAACGTAAACGGCGGCACATGGGCTGATGTTACAGCCGGAATGTACGAGCGCGGAGATATTCCCGGTGCATTCCCCACAGAAGATATTAAGTCTGCTAATGCAGGATTTGAAGGATATATCAACCTTTCTGCTTATGCAGGACAAACTATTTCCGTAGGTCTCGCAGTTAAGACGGCGGACGGAGAATACGTACAGATAGCGACTATCGCCAACTATCAGGTAGCGGGCACGCAGTTCGTTGCGGCTATCGATAACATCGAAGGCACTACTGCATCCAACTTCATTGTTGGTACGGTTGGCAACCCCTCTCAGAACTACGGTGCTCTTACATGGGACGTAGGACAAATGTCCGATACAACGCTTACTCTCAACGGTTGGATGATGATAAGCGGCGGTCAGCAGCATTTCGCATACTCCGTAAACGGCGGTCAGACATGGCACGACGTTACAAGCGTGACTCTGGGCGACGGAACTGCTGCTCACACAGAGGCAGCAACAGCTAACGGAGGCGCAGGTAACTGGGTAGTCACGGGCGCAAGATTCGTTCCTATGAACATCGACCTTTCCGCATACGCAGGAAAGCCTGTAACGGTAACTCTTGCGAGAGTTTCTGCAAGCGGTGTTCCCGTAATATTCGCAAACATCAACGTAATCGTTGGCGGAGCACAGACACATACCTGTAACACCTCCACGTGGACGGCAGTAGGTAACGGAGAGCACGTTGGTAAGTGTGACACTTGCGGCGCTAAGCTCACAGGAAAGTGTGCGGCAGGCACGACCTTCGGACATGATGATAACAACCACTGGAACACATGTATCGCATGTAACGGTGCGATGAACGTTGAGGCTCATACAGGTGGTACCGCAAACTGTCAGACCGCGGCAACCTGTACGGTATGTAATAATACATACGGCGGCACAAACACATCTGTTCACACAGGAACAATTACGTGGACGTATGATGAGCTTACGCACACAGGTACATATAACTGCTGTAATACTGTGGCAGTTTCCGGCGAGGCACACGTTTACGACGGAACGACCTGTACAAAGTGCGGATACGTAGCTCCCGTACCTCACGAGCATGAATACATAAATGCGGTTAAGGAATCTGCTCTTGTAAGCGCAGCAACCTGTAACAAGTACGCAGTTTACTACCAGAGCTGTTCTACTTGCGGCGCACTCGGCACAGAAACATTTGAGGATACTGCAAGCGGATATGACAGCAACAATCACACAGGAACACTCTCATGGGTAACCACAGAGACAACTCATAAGCAGACTTGCGGAGCTTGCGGTGGCGCAGTAGTTGCCGAGGAAGATCACGAGTGGTCTTCCGACGCGGATGCAACATGTGATGTCTGTGGATATGAAAGAGAAGTAATAATTACAAATACCTTTAGCGGATACGTAGACTTTGTCAACGGTGTAGGACCTACAGGTTCTCCCGATGTAGGATACACAGATGCGGGTAAGGTAAATCAGTCGACCTACTTTACGGTAAATTGTCCTAATGCTCTCAGCGGCACTACTCTTACACTCAGAGGATGGGTAGTTGCCGGCGGCGGTCACAGCGGATACGCATATTCCGTAAATGGTGGCACATGGGCAAATGCGGCAGGTAGCTTTGTTGACGGTATTGAAGGCGCTCACGATGCTGTTGCATCTAATGACGGCGTAATCAATCCCGGCATTTCCGGTGTACGCTTTGAAAACATGGAGCTTGACCTGTCCGGATTCAAGGGCAATACGGTCAGCGTTACCGTAGCGTTCATTAAGGACGGAGAATATATTCCTTTCGCGACCATTAACAACGTAGAAGTTCCCGCGAACAAGACTGTCTGGGCGGGTGTCGTTGACTCTATCAACGGAACCGGTGGCTTCAGCGCATCTTCTGCTTCTCAGGTTCAGGGACATGTATTCCTTTCAGCCGGAACACTTAATTCTACTACTTTGACGATCCAGGGTTGGATGTTCATTGAAGGTGGACAGGGTCACTTCAGCTGGTCTGTAGACGGCGGCAAGACGTGGAGTACCAGCTTCTCGACCAACCAGCTCAGTACACCCAGCAACACAACGGAATATTACAAGTCCGCGAATGCGGCGGCTCAGGTAACATCCGCGAATTGGGTAGCAACAAACGGACTTTATAAGCTCGGCATTAACCTTTCCGCTTACGCCGGACAGGAAAAGACCGTAACCATTGCAAGAACATCCTCAGTCGATAACACTCAGGCTATAGTTCTCGCAAAGATAAAGGTTACAGTTCCCGGAACACCCTCACACACTTGTTCGTATAGCAACAATCCTTGGGTGTCTGTAGGAAATAACAGACATATGAACTACTGTGATATCTGCGGAGGTGAAAACGTATCCGATTGTGTAGCAGGTGCTGTTTACTCTCAGGATGCAAACTCTCACTGGCTCACATGTATCGCATGTTCAGGCATTATGAACGGAACAGTTTCCACTCATAACATAAAGGCCGACGCAGCATGTACAGAAGGGCAGGTCTGCGCAGATTGTAATTACGTAGTAGCAGAGGGTAAACCTTGTACCCCCGGCGCAGCGGCAACATGTACTGCTCCTCAGACATGTACGGTATGTAACACCGTTCTTGCAGAACAGCTTCCTCATAATCTTGTACAGGTAGAAGCTCAGGCACCTACTTGTAAGGACGTTGGATGGAACGCATATGAATACTGTAAGGACTGTGACTACACAACTTACGCAGAGCTTCCCATAACAGACCATACACGTCCCGATACGTACGACTGTACTGTAGGATGCTTCTGTAGCGTTTGTAACACAGAGCTCGAAGCGGCAAAGGATAGCCATACGGCTAATATAGAAGAATCTACTTGCGATACAGACAAGTACTGTACTGTATGTAATACGATTCTTGAAGCTAAGAAGGATCACACACCTAATATTTCCGCGCCTACATGTACAGAGGCTCAGGTATGTAAGTACTGCGGTATGGAAATGTCTCCCAGCCTCGGCGGACACGTAGAGGCTGAAAGAACAGATCTTGAGCCTACTTGCGTAGCAACAGGTTCGAAGACTATCTACTGTTCAAGATGTAACGAAAACCTCAGACAGGAAGAAATTCCTGCAACGGGAATCCATACTCTCGGAGCAGCACCCACCTGTACTGAGGGACAGATCTGTACAGTATGTCTCAATGAAATCAATCCCAAGCTTGGTCATGAGCTTATAGATCACGAAGCACAGACACCTAACTGTCAGCAGATAGGTTGGGATGCATATCAGACGTGTACGAGATGTGATCTTAACACAAAGGTAGAATTGCCTAAGACAGATCACAATACAATATTTGTACCCGAAGTTCCCGCGACTTGCGGCCAGGATGGCTTTGAGGCATATGAATACTGTAAGGATTGTGACTTTACAACTATTGGCGAAGCAAATGTGATTCCCGCGACGGGCGAGCACGTATATGATAACCAGTGCGGCGACGCAACCTGTAACAATGGATGCGGATACGTAAGAGATGAATTCCCCGCAGAGCACCAGGGCGGTGAGGCAACATGTGTACAGCAGGCAGTATGTACCGTTTGCGGAACAAGCTACGGTGAGCTTTCAACAGAGCACGTCTACTCCAACGTTTGTGGCGATACGGTTTGTGATGTTGATGGATGCGGACATGAAAGAGACGCAAGCGAGCTTGCACCTCATACGTACGACAACAACTGTGACGCAGAATGTAACATTTGTAAGTCCATCAGAACAGACGTAGTTCATACATGGAGTGAAAGCTACATCAC
Source organism: Oscillospiraceae bacterium (assembly GCA_015063545.1). GTDB lineage: Bacteria > Bacillota > Clostridia > Oscillospirales > CAG-272 > SVTX01. Next base: position 4,132 of record SVTX01000003.1, read on the forward strand.
AAATGAGAACGAGCACTGGTACCAGTGTAGCGTATGCTCTGAAAAGAAGGATGTAGAGGCTCACGGTTATGATAACGCGTGCGACGCAACCTGTGATACTTGTGGATATACAAGAACGGTTGGTGATCACGTAGTAGGAACCCCCGCAACTTGCGAAAAGCAGGCGGTCTGCGGTGAGTGCGGAGTATCCTTCGGCGAACTTGCCGAGCATACGCCCGGAGCAGAAGCTACTTGTACAGATCCTCAGATATGTACAGTTTGCGGAGAACAGCTTGCACATGCAACCGGACATAATTACGAATACGTTCCCGGAAAGGCGGCAACATGTACGGAAACAGGTCTTGAGGAAGCACAGAGATGTTCTGTCTGCGGACACATGATCGATAACAATGGCAACGAGATTACAGAGCAGAAGGTTATTCCTTCACTTGGACACACCGTGGTTACGGACACAGCGGTAGATCCTACCTGTACGAATACCGGTCTTACAGAAGGCTCTCACTGTTCTGTATGTAACGAGATCCTTGTAGCTCAGAACGAAATTCCCGCAAAGGGACACGACGAGGGCACATGGTCCACGATTCTTGACGCAACATGTACTGAGGACGGAACGAAAGAGCTCCGTTGCGGCGTTTGCGGAGAACTCCTTGATACAGAAGTTATTCCCGCAACGGGGCACGTATGGGGCGACGATGCGGAAAGCGGCTGGGAACTTACAACAGCACCCGGTTGTGACACGGCAGGTGAAGAGACACGTACATGTGACTGCGGTCACGAAGAAACACGTCCCGTTGAAGCAACAGGACATACAAACGGTGCGTGGGTAGAAATAGTTGCTCCCGGATGTGATACTACCGGTACAAAGACAATGAGTTGCGCAAACTGCGGTACTCTTCTTGAAACAGCAACAGTTGACGCGCTCGGACACGCGCTCGTACAGGGAACAATAGTTCCTCCCACATGTACAGAGGACGGATATACACCTTGGGCTTGTAGCAGATGTGACTACACAGAGAACACAGATGTTCAAAATGCTACAGGACATACAGAAAAGATAGTTCCCGGTAAGGACGCAACATGTCAGGAAGCCGGATACACAGAAAGCACAGTTTGTGAAGTTTGCGATGCTATCCTTGTTCCTTCCATCGAACTTCCCGCAAATGAGCACGTTTGGGATGGCGGCGTTGTAACAAAGGATGCAACCTGTACAGAACAGGGAACAAGACTTTACACATGCTCGCTCTGTCAGAATACAAAGACAGAGATCATTGAAATGATCGACCATGAGCTCGCTTACGCAACAAGCGAGCAGCAGCACTGGTATGCTTGTAAGAACTGTTCTTACACAGAAACCAGAGCAGACCACGAGTGGACAGACGGCGTATGTACCGTATGTACTTATGTTTGCGTACACGAAGGTGGCGCACCCACTTGTACAACTCAGGCTGTATGTCAGTACTGCGGATCCTCTTATGGAGAGCTTGCAGAGCATACGGAACAGATAGTTTCCGGAATGGCTCCTACATGTACGGAAACAGGTCTTACCGACGGTAAGATATGTGCAGTTTGTGGCGAAGAGCTTCTTGCCCAGGAAGAAATTTCTGCAACCGGACATAGCTATACAACCTACATTCCTAATGGTAATGCAACATGTACCACCGATGGAACAAAGACAGCATACTGTGATAACGGATGCGGACAGACAAGCGAAGTTACAGACGAAGGCTCTGCAACAGGACACAACTACGACGGAGTAGAGTGGATAACCGACGTTGACGCAACGTGTACAGCAGAAGGATCCAAGTCCAGAGCGTGTGCTAACGGATGTGGCGATAAGCAGACAGAGACAATTCCCGCAAAGGGACACTCCATCAGCGCAGAGTGGGCAACAAAGACACCCGCTACATGTACTGAGGCAGGAGTAGAAATCAAGTCTTGTACGGTATGCTTCGTTGAACTCGAATCTCAGGAAATTCCCGCAACAGGACACTCTTGGGGCAATGACGCCGAGGCAGGCTGGATCCAGACAATGGCACCCGGATGTACCACGGACGGAGAAGAGACCAGAGTTTGTGCTAACGGATGTAACACATCTGAAACACGTCCCGTAGCTCAGCTTGGACATACAGAATCCGGTTGGACAACGGACTACGACGCAGACTGTGAAAACGCAGGACGCGCGTACACATACTGTGAAGTATGCGGCGATGAGCTTCAGTCCAAAGAAATTCCCGCACTCGGACACAACTACGTTGAGACAGGCAGAGATGAGCCTACGTGTACAGAGGACGGAACGATACACTACGAGTGTACAAACGGTTGTTACATTCCCAAGACGGAAAATATTCCCGCAACAGGACACACCGAAGAGATAATTGATGCAGTAGAGGCAACCTGTACATCTACAGGTCTTACGGAAGGCAAGAAGTGTAGCGTATGTCAGGCAACGCTTGTGGCTCAGGAAGAAGTTCCCATGAAGGAACATACAGAGGAAACAATTCCCGCAGTTGACGCAACATGTACGGCAACAGGTCTTACGGAAGGTAAGAAGTGTAGCGAGTGTGGCGAGATACTTCAGGCACAGGAAATTGTTCCTATGATTCCTCACACTACTGTAATACTTCCCGGAACAGATGCAACATGTCTTGATACGGGTATTGAAGAGGCAACTCAGTGTACAGTATGTAACAAGATGTTTGACCTCAGAGGAACAGAGATCACAGAACGCATAGTTCTCTCTGCTCTCGGTCATGACCACCAGTTCCTTAAAACCGTTGAGGCAGGATGTATCACGGAAGGTTATGACATTTACAAGTGCGTACGTTGTGACGACAGCTACGAGGATAATTTCGTTGACGCTCTCGACCACGAATACGACGATAACCTTGATACAGAGTGTAACAGATGCGGTGAGACAAGACTTCCCGACTGTGACCACGTATATGACAACGCATGTGATGGCGTATGTGATATTTGCGGAACGACAAGAGTTCCCGCAGACCACGTTCTCGATGATATCGAAGGCAAGGATGCAACATGTACCGAAACAGGTCTTGAGGCTATCACAGAGTGTACCGTTTGCGGACAGAAGTTCAATGCTGACGGTGAGAAGATAGACGAACAGCCTATCATCCCTGCACTTGGCCACGCTTACGTTGACCACGATGCTCAGGCGCCCAACTGTACTGAAATCGGTTGGAACGCATACCAGACATGTACAAGATGTGATTATACAACTTACGAAGAAATCGCAGCTCTCGGACATACCGAGGAGATTGTTCCCGCGGTTGACGCAACTTGTACGGCAACAGGTCTTACAGAAGGTAAGAAGTGTAGCGTATGTCAGGAAATCCTTGTAGAACAGGGTGAAATTCCTGCTCTCGGACATCCTACTAAGGAAGAACTTCCCGTTAAGGCTCCTACCTGTACAGAAACAGGTCTTGAGGCGGCAAGCAAGTGTACGCTTTGCGGACAGGTATTTGACGCTGAAGGCAACGAGATAGACGAGCAGAAGGTAGTACCTGCTACAGGACACAGCAATAAGGACGTAGTAATTGCTCCCAACTGTACAAATGGCGGTTATACTATCCACCTCTGTACCGTTTGCGGAGAAGAAACAGCTCCTAACTCTGACTTTGTTCCCGCAACAGGTCATACAAATACAATCTGGATCACCACAGTTAAACCCACATGCTCCGAGGCAGGCTCCAAGTATGAGCTCTGTACGGCTTGCGGTGAAAAGACCGGTGCAACAGATACAATAGCAACAACCGATCATACATACAAGAGCATAGTAGCTCTCCAGCCCACATGTACTGCAGAAGGTTACACCAAGTCCATCTGTACGTCTTGCGGTGATGAACAGACAACCTCAATTCCTGCAACAGGACATACAAGCACAGAGTGGATAATTACTTCTGCTCCTACTTGTACGCAGACAGGTCTTAAGGATGAGATCTGTAGCATTTGCGGAACTACCGTAACCGAGGACGTTGAGGTTGAGGTTACAGAGCATACATACGTTGTAAGCTCCGTAGTAGTTCCTACATGTACGACAAGCGGTTCTACAACGTACATTTGTACAGTATGTAACGATACGTACACAGGTAATGAAACCGAGGCTCTCGGACACACATCCGGTGGATGGGTAGTTGAAAATGATGCAACCTGTACAGAAGCAGGCTCCAAGTACGAGGTTTGCGGAGTGTGCGGTGTCAAGACTGGTAAGACCGAGACAATTGAGGCGCTCGGACACGTTGAGTCTGCAAGCACAACGGCTCCCACATGTACAGAGGACGGTTACACGACCTACACATGTAGCGTATGTAACGCAACAAGAACAGAAACCGCTACAGGTTCTGCAACAGGACATATAAGCGGCGGCTGGATCATTGATTCCGAGGCTACCTGTACTACAGAGGGTGCTAAGCACGAAGTATGTAAGGTATGTAAGGAAACCATCAGCACAGAAACAATTCCCACAGCTGAGCACAACTACGTAACAGTTGAGACAGAATCCACATGTACAACTCAGGGTACTGTAACTACAACTTGTAGCGTATGCGGAGACACATCCACAACTCAGAAGGAACTTCTCGACCACGTAAGTGGCGGTTGGATAGTTGATACTGATCCTACATGTACAACGACCGGTTCTAAGCACGAAGTATGTAAGAATTGCGGCGGTGAGACAGGCAATACTGACACAATTCCCGCTCTTGACCATAACTACGTAACAGTTGAGACGGAGTCCACATGTACAACTCAGGGTACAATTACCACAACATGTACTGTATGTGGAGAAACATCCACAACTCAGAAGGAACTTGCAGCTCATGTAAGCGGCGGTTGGATAGTAGAAAATCAAGCAACATGTACTACTGCAGGCTCCAAGTACGAGATCTGTGCAGTATGTGGACAGAGAACAGGTAACACAGATGTTATAGCGGTTCTTGGACACAACTACACAAGTGAAACAACAGAGCCCACATGTACGGAAGGCGGAATTACTACCTACACATGTACGGTATGCGGTGATACATATACAGACAACGCAACTTCCGCAACAGGCCACGTAAGCGGCGGTTGGGTAGTAGAAAGCGAAGCAACCTGTACGGCTACAGGCTCCAAGTATGAAATATGCGGAGTTTGCGGCGCGAGAATGGGTGATAGCGTAACTATTGATAAGGTTGAACACAGATACGTAGCGAAGGTAATACTTCCCACATGTACAACCGAAGGATACACAACATACACTTGTGAAACATGTTCTTACAGCTACACCGATAATACAGTAGGCGCAACAGGACACGTTGAAAGCGACTGGATGATCGACCAGGCGGCAAGCTGTGACAACAATGGCTCCAAGCACACAGTATGTACTGTTTGCGGCGCTACTGTAAACACAGAAACCGTTATCGCAACAGGTCACCAGAACACAACAAGTGTTATAGCTCCCACATGTACAACTCAGGGTTATACAATAACAACATGTACGGTTTGCGGCAAGTCCGAAAACAGTGACTACGTTTCTGCAACTCATACTTCCGTAATTGATGCGGCGGTTGAGGCAACGTGTACACAGCCCGGTCTTACCGAGGGTGAACACTGTAGCGTTTGCGGCTTCGTAATGAGCGCACAGAGCACAGTTCCCACTCTTGACCATACATACGACAATGAATTTGACTCTGACTGTAACGTATGTGGAACAGAAAGGGCAATTGCGAACTGCGAGCACAACTATGGCACATGCACAGGCACGATTTGTGCTAACTGCGGACACGAAAGAGTAGCTCCCGGTCACGTAGCAACAGTAGTTCCCGGTTATGCGGCAACTTGTGAAAACACAGGTAAGACAGATGGCACAAAGTGTGCAGTATGTAACATTACTCTTACACAGCAGGAAGAAATTTCCGCAAAGGGACACTCCGCTGACATAGCAGAGGCAACATGTACACGTAACAGCATTTGCGTAGATTGCGGAACGATTCTTGACTTTGCGCTTGGCCACGGATTCAACGGAACAACTTGGGAAACAGTGGTAGCTGCAAGCTGTTCGGTAGAAGGATACGAGCATGAGCTCTGTTCCGACTGCGGTGAATTCACAGGTAACTATCGTACAATCGATAAGATCGCACATGCAGAGAGCGAATGGATCACAGATGTAGATGCAACTTGTGGAACAGATGGTTCCAAGCATACAGAATGTACTGCTTGCGGCGAGGTCATCTTCACACAAACCATACCTGCAACAGGCGCTCACACAGGCGGAACTGCAACATGTCAGAGCCAGGCAACATGTGATGTTTGCGCAACTCTCTACGGAGAACTTGGCGAGCATACTCCCGGCATAGAGGCAAGCTGCTCTAACGCTCAGTACTGTACGACATGTATGGCTGAGATCGCTGTTAAGCTTGATCACAACTTTGTGGCAGGCGAGATAACAGTTGCTCCTACTTGCATCGCAAGAGGCGAGCAGAAGTACGTATGTACTTGTGGAGCAGAAAGAATTGAACTTATTGATGCAACAGGTGCACACACTCTCGGCGCGGCAGCAACCTGCACAGAGGGACAGAAGTGTACTGTATGCGATCAGATACTTGTTAATGCAACAGGACATACAGGCGGAAACGCAACCTGCATGACTCAGGCGAAGTGTAGCGTATGCGGTGATGCTTACGGAAACGTAGAGGCTAACGCTCATACATACGACAATGCTTGTGACGCTTACTGTAACGATTGCGGATACAACAATACAGAAGCGGCTCACGCAGAGCAGACTGTACCCGGTACAGACGCAACATGTATAGCAGACGGACTTACCTCCGGTAAGATCTGTGCCGTTTGCGGACAGACAATAGTTGCTCAGACAACTATTCCCGCAACAGGACATACTTACGACAGCGCAAGCGATGCTGACTGTAACAACTGTGGTGCTGTAAGATGCTCCAGACACGTATATGATAACAGATGCGACGCTATCTGTAACAACGAAGGTTGCGGATACGAAAGAGAAGTAATTGACCATTACTACACAAGCGATTGTGATGCAACATGTAATGAATGTGGCGCAACAAGAGCTGCAGGCGCTCATAAGTACTCCAACGCTTGCGATACATCGTGTGACGAGTGCGGCGAGACAAGAACCGTAGGTGAGCATACATATTCTTACAGCTGTGACGCTATCTGTAACGAGTGCGGTGCGATCAGAGATGCTCAGCACCAGCCTGTAGGCGGAACATGTAAGGACAAGGCAACTTGCGCAATATGCGGAGTGGTTTGCGGCGAGCTTGATGCAAGCAAGCATACATACGATAACACATGTGACGTTTACTGTAATGGATGCGGCGCTGAAAGAAGCATTACTCACAGCTATACAGATAAGAATGATTCTGGTTACCACTGGAGTGAGTGTAGCGTATGTAATGCTAAGAAGGATATAGCTGCTCACGTTTATGACGGTGATTGCGATACAACTTGCGATTGCGGCTACATAAGAACAACGGCAGGACACGTTTACGATAATGCTTGCGATGCTGAATGTAATGAGTGCGGCGAGACCAGAGTTGCGGAGCACAGCTACGACAATGCTTGTGATGCTATCTGTAACGTATGTAGCAAGATTAGAACTGTGGGCGAGCACCTGTACGACAATGATTGCGACATAACATGTAATGAGTGTGACGCTGTAAGAATTACAGAGCATGCTTACGACAATGCTTGCGATGCTGACTGTAACGTATGCGGACAGACAAGAGAAGCAACTCACGTTTATGACAACGCTTGTGACGTTGACTGTAACAGCTGTGGAGAAGTAAGAGACGCTGCTGATCATGTATTCGGCGAATGGACTTCTACGGAAGCAGGTCACTACAAGTCTTGTGAGGTCTGCGGTGTAACGGGTGAATACAGAGACCACGTTTACGCTAACGATTGCGCAGAGACGTCCATCTACTGCGCAGTATGCGGATACGAGGGCAGAACGTATGACGACTTGGTCGGCCATACCTACGATAACGCATGTGATACTACATGTAATTTCTGCGGTGATGTAAGAAAGACATACCATAAGTTCGATTATGACTGTGACAGTGATTGCGCTGAGTGCGGATACACAAGACCCGATAGCGAGCTCAAGCATACTCAGAATCCTCCTTGCTCCGGTAAGTGCGTATTCTGCGAAGCAGAAATGATTCCCGCGGCGCATACTTACGATCACTCTTGTGATACGACATGTAACCTCTGCGGATTCGTAAGAGAGGTTGGAGATCACGTTTATGATGCTGTTTGCGATACTCAGTGTAACGTTTGCGGATTTATCAGAGAAGTTGAAAATCCTGTTCATGAGTACGACAACTCTTGCGACCAGACATGTAACTTCTGCGGTGCAATAAGAGACATCAAGCACGACATGGATTTTGCATTCAATGAAGAAGGTCACTGGCAGGAGTGCGTAATTTGTGGATACAAAGCATCGGATAAGCCTGCGGCACACAGAGACAGATATGAGGATCTTGGTGACGGCACGCACAGATACTACTGTAACAGATGTGCATACGAGTATATCGAGGAACACACATTTGAGAACGGTGTTTGCGCATGTAAGGCTAAGGAACCCGTAGCGACAGCACTCGCTCTTCCCCCCAAGAAGGAAGAAAACGCATAAAACAAAAAAACCAAAGTGTCCTTCGGGACACTTTGGTTAAGCATAAATCCCACGGCAACTGCCGTGGGATTTATGCTTTTTATATTCTTCTTGTTGATCCTTCAAGCGGAATCTTTTTGATATATGCGTGTATGACTTGATCTACTTGTTGAGGTGTTTCTGTGGTAAACATGAAAACCTGATTTGTTACGTTCGCTTTTGAAAGCTCATCGGGCTTGTCTGACATACAGGTGGGCATGCTGTTATAGATAACGTTTCTGTGTTGCCATTCTCTGGCTACAGGAAAAATAAAGCCTCGTCTGTCCTTGATTTGAGCAAACCGCATATTGCCGTTTTCTTGCTCGCGTGAAAATTTTTCGCAGGCTTCGCAGCCGTGTGTGTCGCGTATGATGCATTTCTCAAGCGTCATCAGCGGTATGCGTCCATACACGACAGTCGCGCAATCTCCCGAAATATCTCGTGTTTGCGGAAGCGTTAATTCGGGGGAGAGGGTGACGTTTGTGACGCCTATTGAGTTGAGCTTTGCGACGGAGAGGCTGTTTGTAACATTGAATCTGAAATCTCCGAAAATATCAATTCCAAGATCTCTTACCAATTCAATGTTTCCGATGTTTCCGACCATGGCGCACGTCGCGCCGTTTTTTATAGCGGAATTTATAAGACGCATAACAGCATCTTTTTCACTGTCGAAAATTACAGGCGGCAAGACAAAGCCGTCTGCTGAGCTGTCGTATCGCTCAAGTGGCAAAAACGTCTTATCGAAAAATTTTTTTGCCTTGTCGGTTATCTGTGATGGGAACAAAAATCTTCCTATACGCTGTTTTTTTCTTTCTTTTGAGGGTGGCGCCGGGAATTTGTTCGTGAATTTTGGAATCTGCTTTGTTGTTAGCTCCGACAAGAGCTTATCTATACCGCTTCTTCGGAGACTGTTCAGTCTTGAGACGGGAAGCATCAACCCGTTGTCCAGAGAAATGCTTATTTTGTTTACGATGAAAGGCGTATCTCCGAGCTTTAGCATGCTTTTTTGTACGCAGTCCTCGTCAATGGGGGCGTTTATGGCAGTTTGCGGAATGTCGCCTTCTGCACTTACCATCAGGTCACCAAATGAAATTTTGAGGCGGCAGGGAGAATCTCTGTGTATGTCAACGTCGATATCGATGGGTAGCTTTCGGTTTATTTTTGTGAATTTTTCGGCGCTCATAGACGCGCTTTTATCTGCTTCTGAGCGAATGCCGAGCATTTTTTTGTTTATGTTTTTTGTAAAATATCCATCGGTAAATCCGCCGCGGGAAAAAATATCCGCAAGCTTTTTCATTTCCTCGCCCGAAGCGTTTCTGCCCTCGTCGAGCAGCCTTCGCCATATACCCGTTACCGCGTGAACGTATTCGGGGGCTTTCATTCTGCCCTCTATTTTTAGGGAATGTACGCCGCTATCCAAAATTTCCGTTACGTGAGTAGCGAGCGATAGGTCTTTTAGTGAGAGGGGATATTGTGAAGGGCACGATGAAGAAGAAGCGCAATAAGGTAAACGGCAGGGTTGAGCGCAAAGACCTCTGTTTCCGCTTCTTCCGCCGACCATAGATGAAAACAGACACTGTCCGGAGTGAGAAACGCAAAGCGCGCCGTGTGTGAATATTTCAACCTCCAAGGGGTTGTTATCCACCAAATATTTGATATCCTCAAATGAAAGCTCTCTGGCGGGGACAAGACGGGAAAATCCCATTTTTTGAAGCTGTATTCCCGCACCTGCGTTGTGCGCTGACATTTGCGTGCTTGCATGAAGCGGCATGTCGGGCATGTGGGATCTCAAAAGCTCTGCCGCGCCCATATCTGCTACGATGAACGCGTCAACTCCGCACGTCGCGGCATTCTCCGCGCATGACAAAAAGCCCTCTTTTTCTCTGTCGAAAAGCAGGGTGTTGAGAGTTACGTATACTTTTACGCCGTATGAATGAGCAAGCTTTACGCACTCGGAAAGTTCTTCGGAGGTAAAGTTTTTGGCATTTATACGGGCGTTAAAAGAGGTGCCGCCCACATATATTGCGTCGGCACCTCCGTCAACAGCCGCCATAAAAGCTTCTTTTGAGCCTGCGGGGCTTAACAATTCGGGAAGAAATTTTTTAGTCATTCCAAAAAGAGAGCCTTTCTGTTCTTTTGGATAAAATCGCTATGTATCAGATATCTGTGAAAGTAAGAAGATCAAACATCTCTCCTACGCGGCTTCTGCCCTTGGGAGAATTGTTATCTGCGGGAGCTTCTGCGGTCTGATTGGACTCTGCCTTTGCGGGCTCTGTCTTTTCAGGAGCTTCCTGCTTATATACCTGACCGTTGAACATAAGTCTCTTGTTCTCAGCCTGAAGTCTGGCGCATTCCTTTTCTGTTTTTTCGATGTTCTTTTCGAGAAGGGAGAGCTTTTCTTCCAGAACGGCATTCTTTTCCTTCTGTTCTTCAAGATCGGAAACGAGATTTTCGATAACTTCTTTCATCTGGAGCTTGTCCGCGCAGAAATCCAACGCGCAGAGAAGTGTAGCTTCTGTTTTGGAACAGTTGTTGTTTTTGAGAAGAAGAGAGCGAACGCGTCTGTCAAGAACGCCAACGACTTTTTCTATGTCCTCGGTGGGTGCTTCGGATATTACGTTAAGCTCCATGTCAGCTATAGTGATGGTGTACTTCTGCTTCATTTAGGCCGCCTTTCTTTGCCGTTTGTGTAATGGCAAGTCAAAATACTGAATTTTACTTGTTTTCAAAAAATTACTTGCAAAACAGATACATTTGTTGTATAATTAAAATGGTGTATTGCAATTTGGTATTCTTATTTATATTATAATACAAAATTATAAATTTTTAAAGACCTTTTGCAAAATTTTTTTCAGGAAAGCAGAATTTTTTATGAGTATATTTGCAGAGCATAAAAAAATAGTGGTTAAAGTAGGCTCGTCAACGCTCATGCATTCAACGGGCAATCTTAATCTCAGACGTATAGAGCTTCTCGTAAAGACGCTCTCTGACCTTAAAAATTCGGGCAAGGACATAATTTTGGTATCATCGGGCGCAGTCAGCGCGGGAATATCAAAATCCGGTCTTGGGCACAGACCGTACTCTCTTGAGGAAAAACAGGCGATGGCATCAATAGGACAGTCGGAGCTTATGAAGATATACGACAGATTTTTCTCGGATTACGGACATACCGTGGCGCAGATACTTATGACGCGCGACGTCGTTGATATGCAAAACCGACGCGAGGCGGCGGAAAATACATTCCGCACTCTTTTGGAGATGGGATGTATTCCGATAGTAAACGAGAATGACGCAGTATCAACGGATGAGCTCGGTCAGTTTGGCGGAAACGATATACTATCTGCCCACGTTGCGAGACTTTGCCATGCAGATCTGCTTATAAACTTGTCGGATATAGACGGACTTTTCGACAGTGATCCGAGAAAAAATCCCGACGCAAAGCTTATCGAGCGTGTTGACAATATTGACAAATATATATCCTGCGCGGGCGGAGCCGGAACAGACGCGGGTACGGGCGGAATGGGCGCAAAACTTGTTGCCGCGCAGATGGTAACGGATATAGGAATTCCTATGTTCATAACCAACGGAGAAAATCCCGAAATACTTTACGAAGCTTTAGAGGGCAAGGCTATCGGAACGTATTTTGAAGCTAAAAAATAAATTCAGAAAAATTTGCGGAGAGGAGGATCAAGCCTTATGCAGGAAAAAATAACCGGTGTAAACGATACAAACTGCCCCGGCGAAAATGAGCAATCGGAAATTTTGTCGAACGAGAATAGCCATGCAAAGGAGAGATCCGTTCTCGGAAGACGCGACCGCACAAAAAAAATCACAGACAACCAATCCGCATACATACATATTTGTTGCGATGAGACCGGGCAGATAGAAAAAATTATAAGGAAGTACGGATTTGAGTGTGAGGCTTACGGAATTGACGCAGAGCTTTCTCAGCTTTACACCAGCATTCACGGATCGAGCTTTGCTATTATCGTAGAGCCGCAGAACTCCGAAGAAAATTTGAAAAGAATGTCGTATCAGATTCGCGAGGCAAGACTGTGCGGCATAGAGGTTGCGATAATATGTAGGAGCGATTATTCGGAGATACATAAAAAGTTCGAGGCGGAGGAAGGGATCACTCTCATTAAGAGCGACCGTCCCCGCACGGAAATATTCCACGTTTTGTTTATTGAAAAACTGTGCCGACTGCCACAGACGTTCAATGATTCTGACTGCCGCAGAGATGAGCACGGAGAAATAATCCGACACGCCATAGACGCGTGGAGGGGAGTTGCGGCATCTGAAAAATTTATAGCAGATAGCTATATGTCGGGTGAGGTGCTTCCCAATCTTTTAAAGCAAGCGGTGTTCTGGTATAACAGAGCAAAGGAGCACGGAAGCCTCAGGGCCGGAGTTTCTCTCGGAGATTGCTATTTTTCCGGATTGGGATGTCCCGAGAACAAAAAGAAAGCTTATGAAATGTATTGCGATGCCGCGGATATGGGTGTGGCAGAGGGACATTTTAAGGTAGGATATTGCTTGCTTGAAGGCTACGGCTGTGAGACAGACCTTTTGGAGGCATATCGCTCTTTGCGCCGTGCGGTTGAGCTTGGCCGAGAGCTTTATGAAGCGGAATATTGCGTTGGAGTGTGCTTGCGTGACGGTAAGGGCGTCGAGGTGTCCGTATCCGAGGCAAAGGGGCATTTTCTTAAGAGCGCAAAGGGAAATTATTCTCCCGCGCTGGTGGCGCTTGGAGACATCTATTCTGCACGTAGCGGAGATGACTTCAATCCCGCGTTGGCATTTGAATATTACAGCAGGGCGGCGGATAACGGCAGTGTAGAAGGTCTTTATAAAAAGGGTTTGGCGTTGTCATTTGGCCAGGGATGTGAACAGAATACATCCGAAGCGTTCAGATGTTTTTCGATCGGCGCAGAAAAAAAGGATGAAGCATGCTTGTGCGCACTTGGAATGTGTTATGAATACGGAATAGGATGCGACTATGATTTTGAAACTGCGGTGTCATACTATTCTTTGGCGGCGGACAGAGGATATGCGGCGGCTGTAAACAATCTTGGCGGTTGTTATTATTACGGCCATGGTGTATATCAGGATAAGAAAAGAGCTATGGAGCTTTTTGAGAGAGCTTCGTTGCTTGGAGATTCAAATGCAACAACAAGACTTGGCATATGTTATCAGCAGGGCGATGAATGTGAGCAAAATCCTCACAAGGCGTTTTCATATTTTTCTGCGGCGGAACAGCAGGGAAATGCTATAGCGGCATATAAAAAAGCGTTGTGTTTTGAGGTCGGACAGGGAATAGAACAAAGCTTTAAGGGCGCATTTGAAAGCTATCAGCGCGCAGCGTCACTCGGGCATACGGAATCCATGTGGCATGCGGCAAATTATCTTTCAGACGGAGTGGGAACTCCGAGAGATTATTGGGCGGCGTATAAATGGTATTCAAAAGCGGCGGAGCAAGGTCACGCCGACAGCTTCTACCAAATGGCGCATTTCAGCTTCAAGGGTATAGGAACCGTAAAGAATTATACAAAAGCGTTTTTCTGCTATAACAAGGCATTTGAGCTTGGGGCGAGCAGAATGGACTGCGCTTTGAGAATAGGAATATGCTTGCTCAGAGGTCTTGGAGTTAAGGAAAACCGATTCAAGGCGCTTGAATGGTTCAAAAGAGCCGCGGCTCTTGGCTCGTCGGATGCAATGTTTTTGTGCGGAGAGAGTTTGTTTTTCGGTTCGGGATGTCAGCAGAATTACTTTGAAGCGGCAAAATATTATGCATCTGCAATAAACGCAGGACACACTCGGGCAATACTGTCTTTGGCATATTGCTATGAGAGTGGGCTTGGTGTGCCGAAGAATATAAACAAGGCATATTCTTTGTATATAAAGGCAACCGAGCAGGATAGTCCCGAGGCAAACTATAAAGCGGCAGAGCTTATGGCAAAGGCAGGAGAATACGGAGACACGCTCAATAAATTGCTTAATAAATCAGCAAACAAGGGATATGTTCCTGCGGTATTGATGCTGGGAATCCTTTATGACGAGGGGCTCGGTCTGCCCGAGAATGCCGACAAGGCGGCGCAGAAATATCAGAAGGCGATATCTCTTGGCATATCCAAGCAGAGAATGTTGCTGTTCTCCTTCCCCGAAAGGGATACAGAGAGAGTGAATGCCGCACAGAAGGCAACGGTCGATGCAACTTATAGACTTGGAATGCTCAGGGGAAGGTATGCAACCGACCCCGCGCAATTCGCTCGCGCGTTTGAATATATTGCAGGCGCAGCGGTTACGGGATCGGAAAAAGCTCAACGCGAGATAGCAAAGATATACGAGGCGGGAGGAGATCTTAACTTGTATTTCAAAGGTACTCGCGACAAAGATATTCAGCTTGGCGCGGCTGCTGTGGCGGGCGCGATGAACCGTTTGGGAGATACGTGGTTTGACGGAAAGCCGTTGCTCTCAAAAAATGACAGGGCGGCATTCAAATGCTACAAAATTGCCGCAGAGATGGGAAGCTCTGATGCGGCGTACAGCCTCGGTTGGTGCTTACGTCACGGCGTCGGAACCAAGGTGAATGACGTGGAAGCGGCAAAATGGCTCAAAAAATCAGCCGACAGCGGAAATCCTCACGCGGCATACAGTTACGGCCTTTGTTGCGAGGAGGGAAGCGGAATGGAACATCCAAACCTTCGCGAAGCGGCAAATTATTATCGAAAAGCGGCGGCGGCAGGTCACGTTGAGGCTAAAAAACGACATGTAAATATCATGGGCAAATAAGAGAGTTATCAATACTCTTGACAAGCCGGAGAATATATGATATAATCAAAAAGTAAAAATGAAAGGCTATGATAGGAACAAGTAGCGACAGTACCCCCGATACAGAAAGTTGTCGGTAGATGCGAGACAAACGGGAGCTTTTGTGAATACATCCTTGAGCCTCATACCGAAAGCGGCGGGTTAACACTGCGGCAAGTAGGCTATGACGGGAGCTCCCGTTACAGAGTATGCCGAAAATTCGGCTGATAAGTCCCCCTCGGTAACGTCGGGGAGAATCAAGGTGGTACCGCGATTATTCGCCCTTGCATTTTTTAATGCAAGGGCTTTTTTGGCCTTTGAAAAATCCTCCAATACTGCTGTGCTCCCGCATCGTGACTTGACGTAGGGAGCTACGCCTGCGTCTTGTCTTGAAGAATTTTTCTTCGGTCAACTAAATATATCAAAACATATCAAATACAAAACAAGTAAGAAAACGAAAGGAAATAAAAACAATGGCAATGAAAATTTACGACGAGCTCGTCGCGCGCGGACTTATCGCGCAGGTGACCGACGAGGAAGAAATCAAAAATCTTATCAATGAAGGTAAGGCAACCTTTTACATTGGATTTGACCCCACGGCAGATTCTTTGCACGTAGGTCACTTTATGGCGCTCTGCCTTATGAAGAGACTTCAGATGGCAGGTAACCGTCCCATAGTTCTTATCGGCGGCGGTACGGCTATGGTAGGAGACCCCTCCGGCAGAACGGATATGCGTCAGATGATGACAAAAGAGACTATCGCTCACAACTGCGAGTGCTTCTACAAGCAGATGAGCCGCTTTATCGAGTTTGGCGAGGACAAGGCAATTATGGTAAACAATGCGGATTGGCTGCTTGACCTCAACTATGTTGACGTTCTCCGTGACGTTGGAGCGTGCTTCTCTGTAAACAGAATGCTTACCGCTGAATGCTATAAGCAGAGAATGGAGAAAGGCCTTTCCTTCCTTGAATTCAACTACATGATAATGCAGTCCTACGACTTCTACCACCTCTACAAGACATACGGCTGTAACATGCAGTTTGGCGGTGACGATCAGTGGTCGAATATGCTCGGCGGTACGGAGCTTATCAGACGTAAGCTCGGCCGAGACGCATACGCTATGACAATAACTCTGCTTCTCAACTCCGAGGGCAAGAAGATGGGTAAGACGCAGTCGGGCGCAGTATGGCTTGACCCCGAAAAGACAAGTCCTTACGACTTCTACCAGTATTGGAGAAACGTGGGCGACGCGGACGTTCTCAAGTGCATAAGAATGCTCACGTTCCTTCCTATGGAGCAGATAGAGGAGATGAACGGCTGGGAGGGCTCACAGCTCAATACAGCCAAGGAAATTCTCGCTTATGAGCTTACCAAGCTCGTTCACGGACAGGACGAGGCGGAAAAGGCTCAGGCATCGGCAAAGGCGCTCTTTGGCGCAGGCCCCGGCGCGGATATCCCCACGGCAACTCTTACGGATGAGGACTTTGTTGACGGCGCGGCAGATATTCTCACAATGCTTGTAAAGAGTGGACTTGTAAAATCCAAGTCTGAGGCAAGACAGGCTGTACAGCAGGGCGGTGTGTCGGTTGAGGGTGAAAAGATCACCGATATTCGCGCAAGCTTTACCCGTGAGCAGATAGCAGGTGGATTGCTTCTCAAAAAGGGCAAAAAGTCCTTTATGAAGATAGTTTGCTGATAGGAGAAATTATGTTTAATAAAAGAAAAATACTTGCTCTTGCGCTGGTGATGTGTATGCTGATTGGAATATTTGCCTTTACGTCGTGTTCAAAAAAAGCAGATGAGGGCGAAGGCAAAAAGACAACGCAGTCAAATAATCAAGAAGCGGCGGCGCAGGAAAAGCAAATCGTAGATATGAAGGTAATAAACGGTGAGCTTTGGGTAGTTTATTCCGACAAGCCGGATGAGCCTGTAAACATCGGCAGAGTGGATAATTTCTATGAGGGAACCCCGGGATTGGAATTCTTTCTTTTGCCTGACGGAACTTACGGAGTTAAAGGCGGCTCTACCTATTACCTTGAGGAAATAGTTATTCCCGCATACTACAACGGAGTAAAAGTTACCAGGGTTTTGGACAATGCTTTTTCGTCATATATCAATCTTAAGAAGGTAACATTCCCCGAAACCGTAACTCACATTGATAACAGCGCGTTTAACGCATGCGTAAATCTTGAGGTTGCAACTCTGCCTTTGGGTACAAAATCCATTGGAAATAGCGCATTCAGCAACTGTTCTTCGCTTAAAAGCGTGCTTATTGGTGATCAGGTTGAGAGTATCGGCGAGTTTGCATTTATGAACAGCATCTCTATTTTGAACACGAATATACCAGAGAGCGTGAAGAGTATCGGACGCGATGCTTTCAAAAACTGTGGCGGAGAAATTTATTGTGAGGTATCCGAGCAGCCCGATACTTGGAGTGAATATTGGAACTCATCATCACTCACGGTTCATTGGGGAGAATGATCTGGATATGTAGTAAAAAGTAACAAAAACAACATTTTAAAATCGCACATTTTGTAACAAAAAATAATAGGGTTTTCCACAGATTTTGTTGTGGAAAACCCTATTTTTGTGTGGAAAAGCGACTTTTTCCTTTGTTCTACGGACTTTCCTGTGTGGAAAAGCCTGTGGAAAATGTGGAAAACCTATTTTTTCCATTTTGTCAAAATATTATCTTAAATTGTGCAGATAAGCTTCTCAAGAGTGGTATAGCCGTCACGTGACATTTTGAGTTCAAGATCTGCCGTGCGGCATTTTTCAAGCATATTTTTGAGACGGTCAACGCCTCTTTTTGACTTGAGAAGGAGGGAAACTTTGTATTCGTGCATTCTCAGCGCGTCGGAGATTTCGTATGACGTCCTTCCGTCCGCAGCGAGCAATTCTACCGACAGCGCATCACAGATGTTAGAAATTATTTCGCTCATTATGATTATGGGATCGACGCGGCGAAATTTCATATCGCCGAGAACTGCTAACGCGCGCTCGCGGTTGCCGGAGGTAAGCGCGTTTGAAAAAGCAAAGGCATCAAACTCGGCGGCAGGAACGGACACTTTGACCACGTCGTCGGGTGTGACTTCATTTCTGCCTTGCGCAAGAACGTAAAAAGAAATCTTATCAGTCTCTGACGAGAGAGAGAACATGTCTCTGCCGCAACGGTCCACTGTGAGCTTACATATTTCGGCGGAGGCTGAAACTCCGTTGTGCGAGTAGTGCTTACCTACCCATGTATACAGTCTGGCGGGGGATATCTTCTCAAAATATACGGGGGTTAAAAATTCCGATAGCTTTGAGAGTAGCTTTGACGGGCGTTTGGGCAAAATTCCGTAGTCAAATCTGTCCGAGGCTACACTGATAATTACCGTGTTGTAATCATATTCGTCCAGCATGCTCAAAGCCTGACAGAGCGCGTTTGCCTCGGCGGGTTTGAAGGCGTTCAAATTAAGTCCTGTCACGGTTATAAGCTTTCTGTCTGCCATCATTGGCATAGGCATTATAGCATCTATTAATGCGTCAGCAGAATAAGATAGTGCATCAAAAGCCATTTGATTAAACATAGCAAAGGTGATATCGGGGCACAGAGCGTCTTTTGCGGCGTTAAGGGCATGGGATTTAAGATAATCTTCTTCGCCAAAGAAAAGATACGCAGATTTTGGCTTTGATTTTATTTCGCGCCGGAAATCCGCTTCTTTGATAATATCCATGTCCTCACCTCGCTTTCTGCTTTGTTATGATTAAATTATACCATTTTCGGGCGGTCAAGTCAAGTGGATTTTGTATGAGTATATCCTTGACTTATGTCAAATTGTGTGGTACAATGTAAAAAGAAACGGCAGTTTCTTTTTTTGTGTATATAAGGGAGAGTTTATGTCAGATACAAAGCTTTTACAGCCCAAGGAAAATAAAATGGGCACACAGCCTATATGGAAGCTGATAATCACCTTATCGCTTCCTATGGTGGTATCCATGATAATTCAGGCGCTATACAACGTTATTGACAGTCTTTTCGTTGCGAGCATATCGCCCGAACAGCTTGAATTTAACGCGGTCAATCTTTCGTTTGCTGCGCAGAATTTAATAATAGCCGTGGCTACGGGAACGGGTGTAGGTATAAACGCGCTTCTTTCAAAAAGCCTTGGCGAAAAGAATTTTGAAAGAGCAGAGAAAATAGCCAGAAACGGAGTGTTTCTCGCTTTGTGCAGCTATATTGTCTTCTTGGCGCTTGGTCTTACTCTTATCGGTCCGTACATGAAGATAATGACGGACAATCCGCAGGTTATCGAATACGGTAAACAATATCTGTTTATATGCTATATCGGTTCATTTGGAATTTTCGGAGAGATTGTCATGGAGCGACTTATGATCTCAACCGGAAAAACATATCTTGCCATGATAACCCAAGCAACAGGCGCGATAATAAACATTATTTTCGATCCCATATTTATTTTCGGTTGCGGCATGGGAGTTCGCGGCGCAGCTCTTGCCACAGTGCTTGGACAGATAGTCGCGTTTGGCGTAGCTATAATACTCAACAGAAAGTTCAATAAGGACATACACCTGAGCTTTAGAAAGTTCCGACCTGACAGCAAAATAATCGGCAAGATATACGCTATCGGAGTTCCGTCGATCGTTATGGCATCGATAGGCTCGGTGATGAATATTATCCTTAACAATATTCTTTATTCTTTTGCCGCGCCTACGGGACTGTATGCGCAGAATGCGTTTGGCGCGTTCTTCAAGCTTCAGAGCTTTATTCTGATGCCGATATTCGGGCTTAACAACGGACTTGTGCCGCTTATAGCTTACAACTACGGAGCGCAAAAGCGCAAGCGAATGATATCTGCTATGCTCATAGGCGGCGGGGCGGCGGTATCTTATATGGTTATGGGGCTTGCTGCGTTTGAACTGTTTCCGCGTCAGCTTGCAGGAATGTTCATTGAAATTCCCGCGGCGCTGGATATAGCGGTTTACACATTGAGAATAGCGGCGCTTTCATTTGTTTTTGCGGGTATCTGTATTGTTATGGGCTCGGTATTTCAAGCGCTCGGCAAAAGTATATTCTCCATGTTTACGTCTATTGCGCGTCAGCTTGTTGTGCTTGTTCCTGCGGCATATCTGCTTGCGAAAACAGGAGATGTAAATAACGTTTGGTGGGCATTCCCGATCGCGGAGATCATGTCTCTTATTATGTCGGTGCTGTTTTTCATCATCGTTTATAAGAAGACAATATCAAATATACCGGAATAAAATAAGAAATCCGACTGTACCCAGTCGGATTTCTTATTATTCAACAACGAGAGAGGAGATCTGAGCAAGAAGCTCGTCTGCCTTGTCTCCTGCATATGTAAGCTTTATGGGCTGACGAAGGTCAAGGCTGAAAATACCGAGAATGGATTTTCCGTCTACCTTGTAGCGTCCGGATTCGAGATCTACGTCACCGTCAAATCCTACGAGTATGTTTACAAGCTTGTATACGTCGTTGATTTCCTTCAAACGAATGTTTACCGATACCATGATTTTGTACCTCCTGAAAATTCCTCTGCTTTTGCAGAGCTCTTGATATAATTATATAATATAAAAAGGGAATTGTCAATAGTCCGGAATTGATGTAAAATACAAAAACAGGGCGAATTTTATCCAAAAATTATATTTTTTAATTCCTCAACCGCATCAACTACATACGTTGCGCCCTCGGCTTCAAGCTCGGCGCGGTCTCCATAGCCCCAGGTGACACCTACGGAATGTATGCCGCACAGCTTTGCGCCCTCAACGTCAAATTTACGGTCGCCTACCATAAGACAATATTTATACTCGTCCTCTGATATGCCCGCGAGCATCAGAGAGCGACGGATAATTTCTTCTTTGGAGGAGTGAGCTTCCTTCATGTCTGCTCCGGAGATGGCGTTGAAGTACTGATGGATCTTCACGTCGCGGAGCACCTCCTCTGCAAAGACCTGAGGCTTTGAGGTGCCTACCAGCGCCATTCCACTGCCACCGCGAATATCTCGCAGAAGGTCTGCTATGCCGTCGTAGATCTTGTTTTCATACAATCCGCGGTCCTTGTAGTACACGCGATATTCGTCAACCGCGCGGACAGATTCCTCGGCGGTGAGCTTTGTGTAATGCTCAAACGAGTAATACAGCGGAGGCCCGATGAAAAGCGCAAGGTCACAGTCGGCGGGAATGGGCTTGTCCATTACCTTCATTGCGTATTTTATGGAGTTTGTAATGCCCTCGTACGGATCCGTCAAGGTTCCGTCAAGGTCAAAAATTATATATTTGTACTGCATAAGGGGGTACTCCTTATCTGGTTATCTCAAAATTTACAGAGCCCGAAAAATTCAAAAATACAAACACGCCCTTGAGGGGAGTGAGAAATCTCGGCATTCTGCCGATCGGTTTTTTGAGCTGACTGATGAATTTGTCATACTGCTCACTCATATCGTCAGCGTCTCCCGTCAATGCAAAGACACGGCGGTCGGATACTTTTCCGTCCTCCTTTTTTTCTGCGCTGTCATAGCAAACCGTGAAAACTATTCTGTCGGAGATAATATCATCTATTGCCTGAAAGGTTTCGGCATACGAAAGCTTTTTATCTCCCGTTATATTCTCAAGATTCCCGAAAGATATAAGCGCGCCGTCCTCAAACGCGGTGAGTGTCAGAGGATATGCGGGCTGATTTTGGTTGGGATATACCATCTCGCAAAAGTCCTGTCCTTTTGCGTTTACGTCGTATATTACCTTCTTCCCGAATCCGGGGAAACTTTTTTGCAGCTCAATTACAAATTCTTCGAGTGTCATGTTCTGTCTCCTTTAAGTGTTTTGAAGATATCTTTCATAATAGAAAAGATACTGTTGGGCAACTCCTGCGTATTCGCCGAGGGCGGTAGGATCAAAGCTCTCGTCAAAATATTTTGCTATGACTTTTTTGATCCATACGTCAATGGGAAATGCATCAAGCTTTGAATGACCGAAAAGCAACGCGCAGGATGCTACCTTAGGACCTACTCCGCATATCTTGCACAACTCGTCTGTTGCCTTTTTGGTGGGCATTGCATCAATGTCCGAGAATACCGTTTGTCCCGATATAACTCTGCTTGAAGCATCCATGATGTATTTTGCCCGAAAGCCCGTTTTAAGTTCCCTGAGCCCTTCCTCGCCAAGATCAAAAAGGCTTTGCGGAGTGGGGAAGGTGTGAGTTGCGCCAAGAATGTTTTTGTGGGATGCGGCGATATGCGCTTCCATGCCTGACAGGTCGCACTCACATCCGCACTTCGCGCTTATGGCGCAGATGAGTGACTTTATTCTGGGGATGTTATTGTTTTGCGAGATTATGAATGAGCAAAGGGCTTCCCACGGATCCTGCTTTAGAATACGTATCCCGGAGCTTTTTTCTATTGCGTCGGCAAGCGCGGGATTGCTTGAAAGCGAAAGAATAGATGAATTTATATCTGCATAGTTTCGGTCAAGTCCGAAGTAATTGCACCACAAAGAATAAAATTCCTGCTCGTCTGTATTGTATATGTAAACATCCGAGCCGTCCTTTGCCACGGAGATATACTTTCCGTGCGCAACCCCTGCGAATTCGCTTTCGTGATGACTACCCTCCACCTTGTCAAAGCGGAAGGACTGCCCACAGTCAAATATAAGGTCCGGGGAAAAATGCTGAACCTCCCTCAGTTTTACGGCGGTTATTTTGTTTTCGTAAAAAGTTTTTTCAAATATCATAAAATTAGCCTGTACCACTTGCAAAATATCTGTGTCGTATGTTATAATTATATCATGTAAGAAAAGGGAAGTCAATCCCACAAAGGAGTGAATTTTTTGGAACAGATATATACCATACCCGTCAACGAAGCGTTTGAAGCCTGTCGAGACGATAAGTCTTGCGGCTGCCCCTTCTGCCGCCTTTACAATAAGCTGGAGGGAGATGAGCTGGACCTTATTCTCGGCGCATCCATGATGGAGCCTGACGTTCGTATAAAGACCAATAAGCAGGGATTTTGCCGCACTCATTACGACATGATGTTCGTGCGAAAAAACAGACTTGGAATGGCGCTAACTCTTGAGAGCCATCTTGATGAGCTAAAAAAAGAAATACGTGACAAAGGATTCGGTGGCGGTCAGGGCAACAAGCCCATAAAAAGAATAAGCGAGCTTGAAGGCTCGTGTTACGTTTGCGGAAGAATTGCTTTTAATTTTAACAATATGGTTGAGACAGCGGTTCTTTTGTGGGAGTCTGACGAGGAGTTTGTAAAAAAGCTCAAGGCTCAGCCGTATTTCTGCCTGCCTCACTACAGAATGCTTTTGCAAATGGGACAGAAACGGCTTTCCAAAAAGCAGATGCAGGAATTTTCCGAGCAGTGCGCCGAGGTGGTTGAAAAATATCTTGACGAGCTTTCCGGTGACGTTTCGTGGTTCTGCAAAAAGTTTGATTACCGATATGACGAGGAGCCGTGGTATAACTCCAAGGATTCCGTCGAGCGCTCGATGAAATTTTTAAGATCGGATCTTCACAAATAATTTCAATAGGAACAGAACATGATAGATTTACTTGATTTACATAAGCAATTTCTCCTCACTCATATAAAGGAGGGCGATATAGTTGTAGACTTTACGATGGGTAACGGTCATGATACTGAATTTCTCTCCAAAACAGTAGGGGAAAGCGGTCACGTTTACGCGTTTGATATTCAGCAGTCTGCGGTGGATTCCACAAGAAAAAATCTTGAAGCCGCGGGTTGCCCACAAAACTATACGCTCATTTGCGATTCTCATCACAACGTAAAAAATTACGTCAAATGCAAAATAAGAGGCGGTATGTTCAACCTTGGATGGCTCCCGGGCGGTGACAAATCCATCACCACTATGCGAGAAACCACCATGCCCGCTATCGAGGCGGCAATAGACCTTCTTGACACCGACGCGATACTCAATATCGCCGTCTACCCCGGACACCCCGAGGGAGACGCGGAGGGCAAAATGATAGAGGAATATCTCTCCTCGCTTTCGCGCTTCAAGGTTTGCGCCACTAAGGTCAAGATAGTCAATTCCGAGACCTCGCCGTACTTCTTTATGATAGAAACCAAAAAGAAATAATAACCCCCAAAAGAGGTAATATGAAAAGATCAGATATAGAGACCAAGCCGTTTATAATTTCGCTGGCGATTTTTATCGGCGCGGTGATAATTGCAGTAGCGATAGGAATTGTCCTTCGCGGATGTGAAAAAAACAAGGAAATAATTTACACCACAGAGGATCACACATATATGAGCGACATATCGGCGGTAAAGAACGTACTTAACACAACAGACGAAAAATATCTTATTCTCGTCAACAAAAACAAGACTTTGGGAGAAAGCTATACTCCTTCGGGTATTATTGACGTAGATACGTCATATACGCTTTATGAAAAGGCTGTTCAACTTGAAAAGGCGACCGCGCAGGCGGCAATAGCCATGATAGAGGAGATGCGGGCACAGGGCATTTCGGATGTATATATTACAAGCGGATACCGCGACTATGCGTATCAGAAAGCTCTCTTTGATAACTATGTTTACGAGGAGTGGGTCAAGGATAACACTCTGACACAGGCAGAATGTGAGCAAAGAGCGTTGGAATATTCGGCATACCCCGGCACAAGCGAGCATCAGTCGGGACTTTGCGTTGACTTTTTCGTCGCGCCCGGCATGAGCGAGCTTGTAAACTACGGCTCTGAGACCGAAAAGACTGACGATATCGGCTTTGCGGAGACAAAGGCGTTCGAATGGCTCAAAGAAAATTCCCACAAGTTCGGATTTATCCTCCGTTATCCCGACGGAAAAGAATCTGTTACCGGCTATTCTTACGAGTCATGGCACTATCGCTTTGTGGGAGTTAACGCCGCAACGCATATATACAATAATAAACAAACACTCGAGCAATACCTCAGCGATAAAAAATAAAAAAAGCGTTACATCTCATCTGAGGTGTAACGCTTTTAAGTTGTTTTTGATATTAAAGATAGGGTGTGATAGCTTCAACAAGCGCGTCATAGGACATCGCGCCGTACTGTGAGAAAACGACGGCTCCGCTTTTATCTATGATAATGGTACGGGGATAAGAGCCATCTCCGCCGAGCATGCCGTAATAAGTCTGACCGTAAACTGATAGATCCTTGGCAAAAATTATTTTGCTGTCGGCGTAGTTTTTATTTACGTATGCGATTCCCTGATCCATTCCGCTGAGTGAATGGACGGCAACTACCGAAAGCTCGTTTTTGTATTCCTCTGCCACTCTGTCAAATTCGGGCATCTCGACAAGACAGTAGCCGCACCACTCACCCCAGAAGTTGAGGACTGTGACCTTACCTCTGTTTTGAGCTATGTTATACGTGTCGCCGGAGAACGTTTCAAGCTGCATGGGCAGACAGATGTCGCCCACGTTTCCGCCGTAGTTTGCATCCGGTGAGGGGGCGTTATTTACTAATTCTCCTGTAATGGTTTCAATTTTGTTTGTGGCATGCTCTGAATGTGTGCTGCCCGAGTCGCAGGAGATTAGACACACCATGAGCAGACACAATACAGAAACCAAGGAGAGAAGTTTAATGTTTATGATTTTCAATTGCGTATCCTCCTATATTTTTTAGAAAAAGAATGAGCAATTGGCTCATTCTTTTTCTATTACGGCGATGCTGAGCTCCTCAAGAGCCTTGGGATCAGCGGGCGCGGGACAGCCGGACATAAGCTCGCTTGCGTTCTGAACCTTGGGGAAGGCGAGAACGTCACGGAGACTGTCTGCACCACTCATTACCATGGCAAGACGGTCAAGTCCCATGCCGGAGCCTCCGTGCGGAGGTGCGCCGTATTTATAGGCTTCTACAAGGAAGCCGAATTTTGCTTCGATTTCTTCGGGGGTAAGTCCCAATGACTTGAACATTCTCTCCTGGAGCTGCCAGTCGGTAATACGGATAGAGCCTGAAAGAAGCTCTGTGCCGTTGAGAACCATATCGTAGCACTTTGCTCTGACGTTGCCGGGGTTAGTCTCAAGGTCGTCAAGACATTCCTCAAGAGGCATAGTGAAGGGGTGGTGCATAGCATCCCAATGCTGTGTCTCCTCGTTCCACTCAAAGAAGGGGAATTCGGTGATCCAGAGGAAGTTGAACTTGCCCTCGGGGATCATGTCGAGCTTGCGCGCAACTATCTGACGGAGCGCGCCGAGTGTAGGAAGAACTACCTTGTCCTTGTCCGCGCAGATGAGCATGACGTCACCCTGCTCAAGACCGACGGCCGTGTATATAGCCTCAAGCTCCTCGGCAGTCATGAACTTAGCAAAGCTGCAGGTGGGAGTCTCGTCAACCCAACGAACGTAAGCAAGACCTTTCGCGCCAATACCCTTTGCATGCTCGGTGAGCTTGTCTATTTCTTTTCTTGTAAGTGTAGCTGCGCCGCCCTTTGCGACTATCGCGCGAACGCTTCCGCCGCATTCAAGCGCAGACTTGAATACAACGAATTCGGAGTTCTTTACACACTCGGAAATGTTCTGAATTTCAAGACCGTATCTCGTATCGGGCTTGTCCGAGCCGTACTTTTCCATAGCCTCGGCGAATGTGAGACGCTGCATGGGAGTCTGGATGTCAATATTCATGACCTCCTTGAACACGCGCTTGATAAAGCCCTCGTTCATAGCCATAATGTCCTCCTGCGTTGCAAAGGACATTTCAAGGTCTATCTGTGTAAATTCGGGCTGACGGTCAGCGCGGAGGTCTTCGTCACGGAAGCAACGCGCGAGCTGAATGTAGCGGTCAAAGCCCGAAAGCATCAAAAGCTGCTTGTAGATCTGGGGCGACTGGGGGAGAGCGTAGAAGCTTCCCTTGTGGATGCGGGAGGGAACGAGGTAGTCACGCGCGCCCTCGGGTGTTGCCTTGATCATCATGGGGGTTTCTATCTCATAAAAACCGTTTTCGTAGTAGTATTCACGCGCAACGCGAGCGATGTCATGACGCATCTTGATGTTTCTCTGAAGCTCGGGACGGCGAAGGTCAACGTAGCGGAATTTAAGAGCTGTCTCGTCCTTGACCTTTTTGTTGTCGTTGACCTCAAAGGGAGGTGTCTGAGCTGCGGAGAGAACCTTCATGCTCTCAACGTATATTTCAATGTTACCTGTGGGGAGATTGGGATTCTTTGCGCCCTCTCCTCTTGATCTTACGGTTCCGTGAACGCAGAGAACGTACTCCGCGCGGCAGGAAAACGCCTTGTCAAATATTTCGCGGTCGGTCTTGTCGTCAAATGCGAGCTGAACTACGCCCGTGCGGTCGCGCAGGTCAATAAATATAAGTGCGCCGAGGTCGCGCTGACGCTGAACCCAACCCATAACGCAGACCTTGTTGCCTATCTCACTTTCGGGCACCTGTCCGCAATAATAGCTTCTTTTGTCTTCGGATGTTAAAAATTCTGCCATTTTATTTCTCCTTTATGTTTAATGTCGTATTTAGCCTTCCCCTTGAGGGGAAGGTGACGGATGAGGTGGTCTGCTTACAACTTTAACGGATGCCACGCATCCTACACCTCATCATCTGCTACGCAGGAGCTTCTCCTCAGGGAGAAGCCTTATATTTCTGCTTCTGCCTTTATAGTGTACTCTGTAGCGAGGGCTTCCTCGACCAGAGCGTCAAAGTCAAGCTTTTGTTCTTGAACGAGCACCTTTGAAAGTTCGGGCTTGGTTCTGGGGTGGCGGGGAGTGAATACTGTGCAGCAGTCCTCATAAGGCTCGATAGACTTTTCGAACGTGTCGATTTTTCTCGCTATCGTAACTATCTCCTCTTTGTCCATGCCGATGCAGGGACGGAGAATGGGAAGGCTTGCCGCGTTTTCGGTAACGGTTATTGCCTCAAGCGTCTGTGACGCCACCTGGCCGAGACTTTCTCCTGTGATAAGACAGCGGCATTTGTGCTTTTCCGCCACCTTGGATGCAATAGTCATCATATATCTGCGGAGCAGGAGGGTGAAATAATCCTCCTCACAGTTTCTTGCTATTTCTTCCTGAATGTGCGTCAGAGAAATTACGTGAACGTATATATCTCCCGAATATGCCGCGACCTTGCGAGCCAAGTCTATGACCTTTTCTCTTGCAAGTTCGCTTGTGTATGGGAAGGACTCAAAATGAACGGCTTCTATGTGAAGACCGCGCTTTGACATCATGTATGCCGCAACAGGGGAGTCGATACCGCCGGAGAGGAGAACAAGTCCGTTTCCCGCGCTACCTATGGGCATACCGCCCGCGCCCTTGAACTGTCCTGCGTGAAGGTACGCGGCAGTCTCTCGGATCTCAACCTTAACGACGACATCGGGGTGGTGAACATCAACCTTTATTTTGCCGTTCATAGCCGAGAGAATCTCACCGCCTACGATCTGGGAGAGGTCCATGGAGTTATAAGGAAAGTGCTTGTCGCTTCGCTTGCCCTCAACCTTAAAGGTTCTGCAATTTTCAAGAAAATCGGGAATATATTCTCTTGCGACACGCTTTATGTCGTCAAGATTTTTTTCGCACACAGCCGCGCGGGATACCGCCGCGATGCCGAAGGTGTGCATTGCGGAATCAAACATTCCGTCAAGATCACAGTCTCCGTCAAGGGGCTTTATATATATCGTGCTCTGTGCGCGGGTTATTTCAAAATGTCCGTGCTTTTTTGCTCTGTCCTTGAGCTGACGGCAAAGCATGTCCTCAAAGAACTTTTTGTTTGCGCCCTTGAGAACGATCTCGCCGTATTTGCACAAAATTATCTCATTCATAAATTATTCCTTTGTTGTGTAATAGTTCGGGAAAAGAGCCTCCCAGACCTTCATGCAGGCGATAGTGTCTGCGATCGAGGAGTGGGGAATACCGTCCCATTCAATACCGAGACATTCCATGGCATCGGTTAGCGATGCGTGAACGAGATCGGGGTGGTGCTCGTGAATGTAACGCACGTATTCATTGGCGCAGCAACGTGTTTTTTTGTGAAGTTCTTCGCGCTCGTCCTCCGTGTCATATATGTACTTTATATGACTGTAGTCGGTGGATACGCCATAGGCGATTATATTGTCTGCGTTTGCGAAAATTTCCTTTATTTCGGGGATAAGCTCGTCAAGCATGGGGGAGTTTTCGACCATGTCGGGAGTTATGCCGTGAATTTTTTCGGTCTGCTTCCACTTTTTCTTGTGTGCAGGCTTGACGAAGGTATCCATAATAATTGTTCCTTCGCCGTCAACGATGGAGATGGAGATTATCTCGTCGTGAACGTACACGCCCGTGAGCTCCAAGTCGAAAAAGAGAACTCTTTTTCTGTCCATGCCGAAGTGCTGACTTCTGTAAACATCGCCCTCCTCGCGGCGAAGCGCGAGATCTTCCTCAAAGCAAGCGCGGCAGAGCTTACGTCTGTAACGAACGTCGCGGCCGCATTTTACGCAATTTAAGGGAAGGCGGATAGCTGTTTTTTTGTCGTAGAAATAGAGAGTTGTTCCGTCTCCCTTGACGGTGAACGCAACGGGTTCTTCGGAGACCTCGTAGTGCATCTGCGCAAGCCGTTCTTTTGTGTAGAAGCCGCAGAGAGCCGCGCGCTTGATGCTCATGCGTTCAATTTGCGTGCCGCTGTCAAGTGACTTTACCTCTTTTTTAGCTCTGGGGTAGTACCACTGTTCGGGGGGAGCTTCGGAAACTCTCTCGGGATCAAAATAGTATATTATACTGCCGTCCTCATTTCTGTCAAATGCCACGGGATCGCCCGATGGAACAAGATGTATCTGCTGAAGGACTGCTCTTGTAAGATAATTTTTTTCGCGCGCTTTCTCGGGGGTTATTCTGCGAATTGTCGCGCCCGAGCGCAGTGTCAGTGTGTTTTCTGTATTTTCCAAGATAAATTTACCGTCCATAAAAAATCAATATTCATAATATTATAACATAAATTAATTATGTTTACAATAGGTTTTCTCAAAAATACGGACGATTTTTTGCACTTATTTTTGCAAAATTGCGTAGAATTAGAAAAAACGCCCTATGAGGTGAAAACCACCAAAAAAACATGGATAGGTTGACAAAAATTGTATAATATGATATAATGGTTCTACGATGGATAAGTAGCTTTAATAAGGAGGGGAAGCTGATGAAAAGAATATTATCGTTTGTTAAGTTAACCCAGCGTGCCTTGCCTATTATTTTGAGCAGTGTGCCGGGGAGCATATAACATATAAAAATATGCTTCCTTTCATGTTTTAAGATTGGATATTATCAAGCCATAATTACTAAAAGGAGAAACAAACATGAAAAAGCACACTTTTTTGAAAGTATTTTCTGTAATAACAGTTTTTGCAATTATTCTTTGTGCATCGGCAACGCCTATTTTTGCATTAGAAAATCAAACAGCAGTCAATAATGACTACGTACAGGAAAATTATCAGTTAAGTCCATATATAAATTCAAATTTATCTGTCAAGCAAAATGACAATGAGTATATTACAGAGGGATTTGAAATAATAGAAGGAGAACGAGAAGGAACGGTTGTTGAAGTAGAGGAATTAAGAGAAGAATACGTAAAACATTTCAGTCTGCCCAACGGCACATACGAAGCGGTTGTATATCCCGAACCGGTTCATGTCAAGGACTCCAATGGTCAATGGCAAGATGTGAATAATGCGTTGTCGCTAAAAACTGATGGTAACAAAAATGTTTATGCAACAGCAGACAACCGGTTAAGCTTTGCACAAAATGTCTTGGCTAATCAAGATATTTTTAGTTTATCGGAAAATGGGTATTCTATATCTATGTCTCTTGTTCCGCAGAAAGCTACTCTTGATAAAGATATAGTTCTTGAAGAGGAATCTTCTTTGAGTGTTTCAAAAGACATTACGATGAATATGCCGTCGATAACAAACAGCCCTGCTCGAGCAACAAAATTTGATACTATTGATCAAGCAATTAACATTGACAATAAGAGCTCCATTACTTATTTTAACGTAAGTGCTGATACAGACATAGAATATGTTATTGGCACACGTAGCATTAAAGAGAATATAATTGTAAAGAACAAAAAAAGCGACTACACGTATTCGTTTGCGATTAATGTAGATGGATTGTATGCCGAGCTATACAACGATGGCAGTATAAAATTTTACGATGCGATAAATAACAATCCCCAATATGTGATTCCATCACCGTACATGTATGATGCGGAAGGAAACATATCGTATAATGTGCAATACTCACTGTCACTTGTAGGTAAAAATCAATATTCCCTTACGGTAAGTGCAGATAAGACTTGGATTAATTCACAAGATAGAGTTTTTCCTGTAACCATTGATCCTTCTTTAACATCATATTCCACAGCATATGACACATATATTGATCCGTCAAGCGCAACTTCTAATTTTGGAAACGCAAACCCCTTGATTTTGGACGGCGACAATATTGTATACATGAAAATGGATTTTCCCGAGTTACCCGAAGGAAGCACATTGGGCACCGTTTTCTATTGTGTTTCATATTATTTCCCCGATGGAACAACAGATGAAACAATGGACGCTGACATATATGAAATATCTCAATCCTGGGATGCTAATACTTTAACATGGAACAGCTCGGCACAATTGGGAAACAATCGGGGATTATCGGAGGCCGCATACGACACAACACGTTTTTCAACCGGTTCCTCTACTCGTTCTATTAGAATAACATCTTTGGCTAGAGATTGGTACAATGGAACAAAAACCAACAACGGAATAGCTTTGAAATATAACTCGGGATATTCATGTGTGATGTTGAATTCCGCTGAAACAGAAGGAACAAGTGCTCCGTATTATCGCATAAGCTATACTAGATATGTTCCCGATGGAATTTATTTCATACAAAATGTGGGAAATGTTTACCAATGGTTAGAAATTCCTGCGGCATGGGACAATGGCGAAATCAAAACTGACGATTATAATCACGTTGCTGGACCATATGTATATGAAATGCATCGTGCAACATTGTTTAAGATAAGCAGGGTAAGTTCAACAGATAGATATGTCATAAGAACAATGCAAAACAATCTCCTTACACTAAGCGAGGCAGATGGAACATACGTTACGAAAAAAATACCGGCAGATGATGCAGCCGTTCAGATAACGGACACATTTTATATAAATTTTGATGGAGAAAATGTAACCATACGTCAATATGGCAGCGATAATTTTTTAACAACATCATCAACTGCTACAACATATCCAACCGATGTAACTGTTTCTGATGAAGAAACCTTTTCGGATTATTCAAAATGGTCTTTAAAAAAATACACCTGCCCCGAGACATGGTGCGGCGCAGAATGGTCAGCTCCCCCTGATTTAAATGCAGGGGAGTTGGTATCATATATACCCACAATGTGGTCGTCTGAGATAAATGCCAATCAGCCTTACATGTACATGTCAAGTGAATCCCAATATACGTATGCTACAGGCACTTGGCATTCTGAAGAAAATATTTTCGAAGTGACACCGCATATACTCCCGCAATTTTCGTTTTACGTTGAGATACTTACACCCGAAGGAACTGCGATTTGTTCTGTACTTGAAACTCGACAGGTCACTGTTCCGATACCTGACGGCGAGTACTATATTCAAAACGCTCAACACGGGCTGTTTATGCAGACAGATACTACGCTTGCCACAAGCATTATCATGGCAGGAGATTTTGGTTACCATAATTTCCAAACTTGGAACATTACCCATTGGCGTGATGGATATTATAAGATTCAATCAAAACTTAGTAATTTAGCTCTTACATATCAGAATGAAACATACGATTCAAGTGGATCGTTGTCTCAGCAGCTATATAATGGACTTTACAATCAAATTTGGAAACTTGAATTGACAGAGCGAGGAACATACATAATACGAAATCGTATAAGTGAGACATATGAAACAGATTGGTGTGCAGCAATGACGGGAATGACTGGGCAACATGAACACAATATAGTACAACAAAATGCATATGTTTCAGATTATAACTATAATGATGAATGGGGCTTTTATAATACACAGGAATACTATGGTACCGTATCCCATTGGCATAATGATTCAGACGAGGTAAGATATTTGAGCACGCCAATAACCTATTATTTAGATGATAAGATAGAGGATGGTGGAATTTTTGCGCAAATATGTGACAATGCAATTGCTGAATGGGCACAAGCACTTGATATTGAAATCACAAAATCTACATCAAAGAACAATGCACAAATAAAAATAGAAAGATTGTCGGAAAGCGCATATCGCCAAAAAGAAGCGGAAAAGGGCACCTCTGATTCCTATGGTTTTGCTGTTTCAGAGAACGATGCGTATACAGGATATGTTGTCTATAATAATGAAATCAAGCATATCGTGTCCTGTACCGGGTATCAAATATATATTCTTTATAGAGAAGTGTCCAATAACGAGAATAGAAAAGTGATTTTGCACGAATTTGGACATTCGATAGGATATACCGGACATTCAATAGATCCAAAAGATATAATGTATACAATTTATAGTGATCAATCTACGGATTTAACTGCCGGAGAAATCAATCATGTGCGTCAAATTTATGACCTCATTTACGGATAACTCGCAAATAAACAAAAAATAGAAAGGAGAAATATTATGAAAAAAATCGTTTTTTCTCTTACATGTATAATATCATTCCTACTATTATTGGGCTCTCTACAAGCCTTGGCATCTCCGGAAATTCCCTATGATCCTTCAAATCCATATTATAGAAACGAAAAAGGAATGCCTTGGGCAGTATATTCTTCCGCATACACCTACCCCACTCCCGACGACTACAGAAATCCTCCTACGAACGCTGTACTTCCCGATCTGGAGTACACCGACGAAGGCTTTAGAATGTTCAAGGACGGATATGGCAATGCTCCACTTAAAGCCAATCTGGTGACGCAGGAAAAGCAGAATCTCCGCGAAGGCGTTTCCATAACCGTGAGAGAAGACGAGTTTTACTACGGCGGTGACTGGGGAATAAACTTCTTCTTGTGGGATAGCCACAATCCTGCCTTTGGTTACCTCGACGCAACATACGGTCAGGGAGTATTTTTTGATTTGGTCGGATCTTCAACACGTGACGGTGTTCCTACATTCGAGCAGTTAGTATTCTACTGTTGCGATGAAAGCTTCACATGGGTTTACGATGACTATCTGCAAAAAGAAGAATTCTGGTCTGTTATCGAATGGTTCCGAGACTTAAGTGCCGAGCAAAGCGATGCCATATTCGACGAGAACGGAAATGCGGTATTCAACATGGATCTGAGCTATGATGAGACCACGCAAAAATACAGCTTGACCGTGTTCGGCATAGAAATCAATTCGGATGCGATTACAAACTATATCAATCACCGATTCCCCGACGGCGGTGCATACGTTGGATTTGCCGTTCGTTCCAGTACAGGGGCTTATAAAGGACCGTTCTCCTTTACAATGACAGAATTTAACGGCATTACCCCTCAGGGCGGATGGGATCACCCGTTATATCACGAATATGACAACGACTGCGATACCTTCTGCGAGTTCTGCGGCAACAAAAGACTTATAGAACACAGCTATGAAGCAGTTGTAACATTACCCACTTGCACAGAAGGCGGCTATACTACCTACACTTGCTCGGTTTGTGCTGACACATACGTAGCAGATGAGACTGCCGCACTCGGACACACATTCGCGGATGCGACTTGCACAAATCCAAAGACTTGTTCGGTTTGCAACGCAACAGAGGGCGAGGCGCTCGGGCATAGCTACGAAACAGTTGTAACATTACCCACTTGCACAGAAGGCGGCTATACTACCTACACTTGCTCGGTTTGTGCTGACACATACGTAGCAGATGAGACTGCCGCGCTCGGACACACATTCGCGGATGCGACTTGTACAACGGCTAAGACCTGTTCTGTTTGTAATACAACCGAAGGTGAGGCGCTTGGACATAGCTACGAAACAGTTGTAACATTACCCACATGCACAGAAGGCGGCTATACTAACTACACTTGCTCGGTTTGCGCCGACACTTACGTAGCAGATGAGACTGCCGCACTCGGACACACATTCGCGGATGCGACTTGCACAAATCCTAAGACTTGTTCTGTTTGTAATACAACAGAGGGCGAGGCGCTTGGACATAGCTACGAAACAGTTGTAACTTTACCCACTTGCACAGAAGGCGGCTATACTACCTACACTTGCTCGGTTTGTGCTGACACATACGTAGCAGATGAGACTGCCGCACTCGGACACGCATTCGCAGACGCGACTTGCACAACGGCTAAGACCTGTTCTGTTTGTAATACAACCGAAGGTGCGGCGCTTGGGCACACGTACGACAGTGAATCTGACGAATACTGCAACATCTGTTCTGAAAAGCGAGATATCCCCTCAACTGAGCCTCCCACTGAGCCTCCCACTGAGCCTCCCACTGAGCCTCCAACCGAACCTGCAACGGAACCTATCACAGAGCCTGTGACAGAGCCGACGGCAGAGCAACCCACGACCTCATCTACCGCCGCAACGGAGGAGGGCGGATGTTCTTCGAGTGTTGGTATTGCCTTTATCGGACTTAGCACTGCACTTGCGGCAGGATATGTCTTTTCCAAAAAGAAAAATAATTAAGTTAGACTAAATTTAACCCCCGAAACGCTTGGTGCGTTTCGGGGGCTGCTTTTTTTAAACGGGTATCAGATTAATTGGGAAAAAACTATTGCAAACTCAAAAAAGTTGTGTTATAATATTATGATTAATCTATAATGGCAAATTGTGTGCAAATTGAAACAGGAGGTGATTTTGTGGTAAAAATTCTGTCAGTAGACAAAAAAAGCCGCGCCGAACGCGCAGGCATCAGCGCAGGCGATGTACTTATATCCATAAACGGCAGAGAAATAAACGACGTACTGGACTACAGATTTCATCTGACGAATAGCAAAATTATCCTCAAATGCCGTCGTGACGGAAAGGATTACTCGGTTGAGATAAGAAAGCAGCAATACGACGATATCGGACTGGAATTTGAAACTCCCCTCATGGATAAAAAGCACTCATGCGAGAACAAGTGTATTTTCTGCTTTATCGACCAGCTGCCGCGCGGAATGAGAAAGACATTGTATTTCAAGGACGACGATTCGCGTCTTTCATTCCTCCACGGAAACTATATCACCCTCACAAACCTTCATGACAGCGACATAGACCGCATAATCGAGATGCACATTTCCCCCGTCAATATTTCGGTGCATACTACAAATCCCGAGCTCCGCGTGCAGATGATGCACAACAAACGTGCGGGTGAGGTGCTTGCGTATATGAAAAGGCTTGCTGATGCGGGCATATCCCTTTGCGGACAGATAGTGCTTTGTAAAGGAATAAACGACGGCGAGGAATTACTACGCTCAATGCGCGATTTGTCCGAGCTTTTCCCCGCGATGCAGAGCGTCTCAATAGTACCTGCGGGACTTACGAGATACCGTGAAAAATTATTCCCGCTTGAGCAATATACAAAGGACGAGGCTGCGGCAGTCATTGATGCGGTAGACAGGTTTGCTACCGAGTGCAAAGAAAAGTACGGCGCGAGAATGTTCTTCTGCGCGGATGAGCTTTATCTGCGCGCCGAAAGGGAGCTTCCCGACGAGGATTACTACGAGGGATATTCCCAGATAGAAAACGGCGTTGGTATGATAACATCGCTTGTTACCGAATTTAACGACGAGATGAATTTCCTTGACGAGTATTTGGAAAACTACCAAGCTCCCCGAAAAATATCAATTGCCACGGGCGTGGCATCCTACGACACCATAAAGAGTATGGCGGTAAGACTTGAAGCGGCTGTCGAAGGGCTTGAGATAAACGTATACAAAATAATCAACAACTTTTTTGGAGAAAGCATTACTGTCGCGGGACTCTTAACGGGCAAGGACATGTCGGAGCAACTAAAAGGCAAAGACCTTGGCGAGCTGTTGGTGTTCCCGTCAAACACGCTCCGCGCGGGCGAGGATATTTTCCTTGACGATATGACACCCACACAGCTCTCCGAAATTATTGGAGTACCCACAGCGCCCTCGGGCGAGAGCGGCGGAGAGTTCATCAGGCAGATGCTTGAGAGGTGCTAATCTTCAACAATGCTATTATCAAAAATCCATAGACGCTTTTTCTTTTGACACCTCAGGCGCAAAATGAAAATTGCTTTCGCTACGCTTCAGCGCACATTTCTTCAAAATGTGCCTTTGCAAAAAGAAAACGCCGAGGATAGTTTCGCCGCTTACGAACGGCGACAAGGGCTACGCGCCCTTGACTGCGCCGCCTTTTGAAAAAGGCGGGCGAAAACTTTCATAAATGAAAGGAGAACAGAAATGTCAAAACCAATTATAGCTATTGTCGGACGTCCTAACGTCGGCAAGAGCACACTTTTTAACAAGCTCATCGGCGAGCGCCGTTCCATCGTCGAGGACGTACCGGGCGTTACGCGTGACCGCATCTACGGCGAGACCGAGTGGTGCGGCAAGAAATTTATAGTAATAGATACGGGCGGAATTGAGCCCAAGAGTGATGATATAATTCTGTCGCAGATGAAGTTTCAGGCGCAGGTCGCTATTGAGGATGCAGACGTTATCGTATTCATGTGCGACGTTCGCACAGGACTTACTGCGAATGACCGCGATATCGCGATAATGCTCAAGAAAAGCGGCAAGCCTATTGTTCCCTGTATAAACAAGTGTGACAGCGTAGGCCATCTGCCTTATGAGTTTTACGAGTTCTATGAGCTTGGCTTTGAGACCGAGCCGGTTGCTGTATCGTCCGTTCACGGCTCAGGTACGGGTGACCTTCTTGACGCATGCGTTGAGGCAATAGGTGAGTGGGACTACACCGAGGAGGAGGACGATTCCGTTAAGGTTGCAGTCATAGGAAAGCCCAACGCGGGCAAGTCGTCCATCATAAACAAGATGCTCGGTGAGCAGAGACTTATCGTATCCAATATCGCCGGCACGACCAGAGATGCCGTTGATACGGTGCTTGAAAATACCTACGGAAAATTCACTATGATCGACACCGCCGGAATTCGCCGTCAGTCCAAAATAAACGATAATATCGAAAAGTACAGCGTTCTCCGCGCACATATGGCGGTCGAGCGCGCCGACGTCTGTCTTATCATGATAGACGCGGGAACGGGAATTACCGAGCAGGACGAGAAAATTGCGGGTATTGCTCACGAGGCGGGCAAGGCGTCAATTATCGTTGTAAACAAGTGGGATTCCATTGAAAAAGACAATCACACCGTAAACGAGTTTACAAAGAAGATAAGGGAAGCGCTTGCGTATATGACTTACGCGCCAATAATTTTCGTTTCTGCAAAGACGGGACAGAGAATAGGCGACCTTTTTGAGAGAATTCTCTATGTTCAGAATCAGACAAACACACGAATCTCCACGGGTATGCTCAATGAGGTGCTGGGAGAGGCGACTATGAGAACGCAGCCTCCCACAGACAAGGGACGCAGACTCAAGATATATTACATGACGCAGATAAGCGTTGCTCCCCCCACGTTTGTTATATTCTGCAACAGCGCGGAGCTGTTCCACTATTCATATCAGAGATATATTGAGAACTGTCTGCGTGAGACGTTTGGTTTTACAGGTACTCCGATAAAGCTCATAATCCGTGAGCGCGGAGAGGATAGCAAGAAATAAGAGGTACAAATTGAAGGATAATAAGATTTCACCTGAGGCAAAAATAGTGCGGATCGCGTGCGTTATGATGGGAATATCGGTGATTTTCGTATGTCTTGGAGTAGCGAAGGCGGAGGCTGTTTCTTCAAAAATAGCGCTTTTTTGCGCTGCCGGACTGTTGTTTTTTCTGGGCGCACTGTTTGCTCTTGCGGCAGGATATTCCGTCTATGCGAGAAACCACAAGCACAACTTTTTCCTGTATGACAAAAAAATGAGGAAGGATATTCCTGTTTCCGAGCTGACGTTTGAGATCATCAGAAAAAAGGTGGTCGATTACATGTCGCTTTTTAAAAGAGGGAAGAAACTTTACGTAGGAGAGCTTTTCTCAGATAATTCTCCATTGAACAATGAAGCAATGAAGCCGCTTTTCTGCTATGAGCTTTTGTATCAGCTTGCTGAAACAAAGGATGCGTTTGCCATAAAAATGTTTCTTGGCTACGGAGATGAGTGCTCCAGAATATTTTCAAAGTATCTGTATGAAAACGGAGATTATGAGCTTTCTTCGAAGATAGTATATTTCTTTACCCAGAGCAAAACAAGTCCGTCGGCAGAAAAGGACTTTGCCGATTACGTCAGCTCACACAAAGCTCATATAGAAAAACAGGTCGTAGAATATACCAAAAACAACATAGACAGATTTGTAATATAAAATCCTTGCGATAGTGAAAGGAGAATAAAATGTTTATAGATAGCATAAAAATATACGTCAAGGCGGGCGACGGCGGGAACGGCGCAGTGTCATTCAGACGCGAAAAGTACGTTGCGGCGGGCGGTCCCGACGGCGGAGACGGTGGAAACGGCGGAAATATAATCTTCCGCGTCGATCCCGGCTCAAACACTTTGCTTGCGTTCAGATACAAAAGAAAGTTTGTGGCTATGAACGGAGAGAACGGCAAGGGCTCAAAATTTCACGGAAAGACTGCAGAGGACATATATATTATGGTTCCTCCCGGAACACTTATAAGAGATCCCGAAACGCACAAGATAATTCACGACATGTCACAAAATGACGGCGCAGATTTTGTCTGCTGTAAGGGCGGTCGCGGCGGTTGGGGAAACAGACATTTTGCGACACCCACGCGACAGGTTCCCATGTTTGCAAAAAGCGGAACGAAAGGCCAGGAGAGGGAAGTGCTCCTTGAGTTGAAGATGCTTGCCGATGTAGGACTTATCGGAATGCCCAGTGTTGGAAAATCATCGCTTTTGTCTGTCATCTCCTCGGCAAAGCCTAAGATCGCGGATTATCATTTCACGACGCTCTCTCCCAATCTTGGAGTAGTTTCTACGGGCGGTGAGACGGGCTTTGTGGCAGCGGATATTCCCGGACTTATCGAGGGCGCGGCAGACGGCGCGGGACTTGGACATGCTTTTCTTCGTCACGTTGACAGATGCAGATTGCTTTTGCACGTTGTGGACATCTCCTGTTTTGAGGGCAGAGACCCGATTGAGGATGTAAAGGCAATAAACTACGAGCTTGAGCGTTATTCTCCTGAACTTGCCACCAGACCTCAGATAATAGTTGCAAATAAGGTGGATTCTCTTGACGAAAGCGTAGTTGACGTACAGGCATTTGAGGATTTCGTGGATGAGAACGGCTGGGAAATGATATACGTTTCGGCATACACGGGTGAGAACACCGAGGAGCTTGTAGAGAGAGTTGCCGAAAGACTTAAGCTTTTGCCCCCTATGATAGTGTACGATTCGGAATACGACGATTCCGATGCATATGTTGGCGGAGGCAAGGACACCACTATCAGACGCGAAGGAGCGAAATTTATCGTTGAAGGTGAATGGCTCTTTAACCTTGTAGGACAGGTCAACTTTGAAAACTACGAATCTCTGGAATTTTTCCAGAAGGTACTCAAAAAGAGTGGGGTGTTCGAGGAGCTTGAAGCAAACGGCTGTCGCGACGGTGATACTGTCGAGATATATGATTTTGAATTTGATTACGTAAAATAAGGAGAAATGGTATGAACATCTGGCACGATATAAACCCCAAGTTTATAACACCTACGGACTTTACGGCGGTAATTGAGATATCAAAGGGAAGCAGCTGTAAGTATGAGCTTGACAAGGATACGGGCATGCTCCGTCTTGACAGAATTCTTTACACGGCAACGCACTATCCCGCAAACTACGGCTTTATCCCCCGTACATATGCGGATGACGGAGACCCGCTTGATGTTTTGGTTCTTTGCTCTGAGCCTATAACACCCTTGACGCTTGTTCAGGTGTATCCCATTGGAGCTATGCGAATGATAGATGGCGGAAAGCTTGACGACAAGATATTTGCCATCCCTACGTCGGATCCCACTTATCACGGCATCAAATCTATTGACGAATTGCCCTCGCATATTTTTGCGGAAATCCAGCATTTCTTCACGGTATATAAGCAGCTGGAGCACAAGCAGACGGCAGTTAAGGAGTTTTTTAATTACGATGAAGCTCAGCAGATGATCGCCGAGGCGATGGAATCGTATGAAAAGCTTTATGGGAATAAATAAAAAAACAGGCAAAGGACAGAGACGGCTTTTACGCTCTCTGTCCTTTTTGTAAGGTTATCTAATGCCAACTTTATTCTCAATCTTGCTTCATAGGATCAAATTCAGAATAACAAAACAAGAGGTAGTCACACTCGTCGCAACAACACTCAAATCCGTGCTCTCCGTTACCAAGGCAAACAGCAGGCTCTCCGGGTGTAAGCTCTATGCCGGTAACATCTATTACATTTTTTTGAATATTCTTTTCCATATATCCCCCATCATAAATCAAAAAGTGCGCCAACCGAAGTCAGCGCACCGAAAAACGCAAACTCCAATTGTCGCCAAACAATCTCTCAATAGTATAGGTTCGCTATAAAACCAAGCAGGAGTCGCGTTTTTACCAAAACGTATTTTCTTGGTTTTATAATTAAAAGAAGATATAGTTATCCCATAACAAGAAAAACCTATAACTATGGATATTAAGATTGTTTGGCACAACTATTATATCATAATTTTTTAGGGTTGTAAATATATTTCGAAAAATTTTGCAAGATTACCTTTTGGTAGTTAGAAAAAAGCCTCCCTTGTGTAAAGGGAGGTGGCACGGCAACGCCGTGACGGAGGGATTGTAAAAGGTTAGATGTTCGCTCAAAACAATCTCAGTCGCCTCGCAACCCGCGCACCCGCCGTCCCCTTTGTCTGCTCCGCAGACATTTCCCCACATTTGTGGGAAATCACCCTTTACACAAGGGAGCCTTGGGTTAGTGCTAACTCGTTCGCTTTCAACAGACCGGAATTTGGTTTTACTCTTTGATTAAGGTATACGAAGCATTGCATTTGTGGTCACAAAAACAACAAATCCCGACGGAGTTCCGTCGGGATTTATAATTATGCTAGTCTTTAATTCTGCACCTCGTCGTGAGATTCCTCAACTGTGTCGTCTTCGAAAGTGTCATCCTCGGAGGTGTCGTTCTCGGAGGGCTGAGGTTCTTCAACTGTCTTGCTGTCTTCTGCCTCAATAGCCGCAAGTCTTTCCTGCTCGGCAATGTTTGCCTCAGCGCTCTTGCGCTTTTTCTCGGCGGCGATCTCCTCTATCTGTTCAATTGAGGGATCTTCTGTTTCCATGACTGCTTTGAATTGGTCGCCGTCCATGATCTCGTTTTTAACAAGGAATTCAGCGATAAAGTCAAGCTTATCTCTGTGTTCGGAGAGAAGTTTTTTCGCAAGCTCATAAGCCTTGGAAATAATGTCGTGTATCTCGTTATCTATCTTCGCTGCCGTAGCATCGGAGTAATCCTGTGAGGATGAGAAGTCACGGCCGAGGAATACCTCGCTCTGGTTGTTTCCGAAGCAACGTGTACCGAGAACATCGGACATACCGAGACGCATTACCATCTTCTTTGCGGTTGCCGTTGCACGCTCAATGTCGTTTGACGCGCCGCCGGAAACGTCACCGTAGACTATTTCTTCTGCGGCTCTGCCGCCGAGAAGCATGGAA
This sequence comes from Oscillospiraceae bacterium, assembly GCA_015063545.1. Lineage (GTDB taxonomy): Bacteria > Bacillota > Clostridia > Oscillospirales > CAG-272 > SVTX01. The sequence continues at coordinate 47,359 of SVTX01000003.1, forward strand.
ATGTCTTTGTTAAGCTCGCTCTTATATTCACTGTACTTATCCTCAACGGGCGGGTTGAGCGTGTATCCCAAGGCTCTTCCGCTGGGAATAATGGATATCTGCTGAACGGGATCAAGATCCAGATAGTAAGCTATCATTGCGTGACCTGCCTCGTGGTAAGCCGTGTGCTTCTTTTCGCTTTCCTTCATAGCGCGCGCCTTCTTCTTGGGACCTGCTATGACCTTGATGAACGCATCCTCAATATCCTCCATGCCGATAAGGCTCTTTCCGCGTCTTGTTGCAAGGAGTGCCGCTTCGTTGAGAAGGTTAGCAAGGTCTGCGCCTGTAAAGCCAACAGTCATTTTAGCTACGTCCTTGAGATCCACAGCGGGCTCAAGGGGCTTGTTCTTGGAATGAACCTTGAGTATCTCAACTCTGCCGTTTATATCGGGGTAATTTACAGTTATCTGTCTGTCAAAGCGTCCGGGGCGGAGAAGCGCGGGATCGAGAATGTCGGGACGGTTGGTTGCCGCCATGACTATGATACCCTCGTGAGAGCCGAAGCCGTCCATTTCAACGAGAAGTTGGTTTAACGTCTGCTCACGCTCATCGTGACCGCCGCCGAGACCTGCGCCTCTGTGACGTCCGACTGCGTCTATCTCGTCTATGAAAATGATAGCAGCAGAAGATTTTCTTGCGTTTTCAAAAAGGTCACGGACACGGGATGCGCCGACACCGACGTACATTTCAACAAAATCCGATCCGGAAATAGAGAAGAAGGGAACACCCGCCTCGCCTGCCACGGCTTTTGCGAGCAAGGTTTTACCTGTACCGGGAGGGCCCATGAGGAGTACACCGTGAGGAATTTTTGCGCCGAGCTTTGCAAATGCGCCGGGATTTTTCAAAAATTCAACTATTTCCTCAAGTTCTTCTTTTTCCTCGTCAGCGCCCGCTACGTCCGCAAACGTAACCTTGTTTTTATCATCGGGCACAGCCATTTTCGCGCGAGATTTTGAAAATCCGCCCATTTTGCCGCCACCGCCCGAGCCGGATATCTGACGTGTCATGATTACGTACATGACTATCAGCGCAACTATGATGAGTATCATAGGAAGATAGGACAGCCATGCGGAATATTCCTTGGGGGCAATAAGCTTGAAATCCACGTTTTCGCTGCCTGCGGCTTTTTCAGCAATAGGATCGTGGAGCTTGTCGTAGAATACCTTTGAGTTTGGCAGCTTATATTCTATTTCTGTCTTTTTGTCTGCTTTTACTATGGTAAGCTTGTTGGTGTTCTCGTCAAAAGTGACGCTTGATACGTCTCCGCTGTTGACGACTTTGAGAATATCGTCGTAATTGATCTCATCACCTGCGGGCTTTTTGAATATAAGCGCGCACACTACTATAATGACGGCGATCAAAATTACGTAAAAAATGATTTGTTTTGCGTGTTTTTTCATTTATATCCTCCGTGAGAATTGCTGTTATAAGGAATCTGAATATATTTTAATACAACACTGTTAAGTGTGTTTTAAGCCAAAAATTGAAAAATAAGGATCAAGAGTAAATCTTGGGATCCAGAACTCCCACGTAGGGAAGATTTCTGTATTTTTCCGCATAGTCAAGACCGTATCCCACCACAAATTCGTCGGGGATTGTCTGACCGCAATAATCGGGTGTAAATTCCACCTCGCGTCTTGACGGTTTGTCAAGCAGGGTGCATGTTTTAACACTCTCCGCGCAGCGTCCGTAGAGTAGCTGAGTGAGACGTGAAAGGGTTCTTCCGCTGTCAACTATGTCTTCTATTATAAGTATGTCATAATTTTCGAGGTTGTCTATGTTCAGATCAAGCTGTACCTTTATTTCGCCCGACTGCTTTGTTCCCGCGCCATAGGAGGATACCTTCATGAATTCTATTTTCATGGGGAGGGGAATTTTTCGCATAAGATCGCTTGCGAAATTTATAGAGCCTTTAAGTATGATGACCATAATAAGAGGCTTATCGGAATCCTTGTAATCGTTTGTGATCTGCTGCGCCAGACGGGTAGTTATAACGTCTATTTCTTGTTCTGTTATGAGTATTTTTGATAAGTCCTTGTTCATGTTGTCATCCTTTCAGGCAATAAATGTAAATGTAGAGCTTGTTTTGTTCGTGTGACTTTGCGCTATCGCTTATTCCACAGAACGGTGCGTATATTATTTCATCTCCGTCAACTATCAGAGGGAGCGTTTGTCTTTGCGCAAGCGGAATTTTTGCCTCACAGAAAAGCTTTTTGATCTTTTTTGTCATGCCGCATAGCCTGATCGTGTCGCCTTCGCGTCTGGAACGCGCAGACAACGCATCTATTTTAGCACTTTTCAGAATTGCGGATGTATACAATTTGTAAATTTCACCGTCAAATTCTGCCTCGCTTTGATGGATTTCATCCTTTGACAGCAAAACTCCGAACGGAGCAGAGCCTATTTTATTAAATCCAAAAGACAAAGGAACCTCATACGGTGCAAAAATCTCAGTGGTTTGTTTTTCAAAAAACAGGCAATTGAATTCTATCCTTGCGCGCATACTGTCCGGCAGAGACACAGATGAGTGCGGCACTGCTTTTTCAGCCAGCGCTATCAGAGCGTTCTGGTGAACCGCCTCAAGAGTTTCATCTGAGTGCTTTTCAAATTCTGAGCAAAGGATTCTACGCTTAAGAGCGATGTGTAGGGAATTGAATGTATCAAGCGGAATTTTGTTATCCGCAAACGATGCTCCGACAGAATTTGCCTGCTTTGCTATAAAATCGCAATCCTCGTTTGCCGCGTCAGAGAGTCTTGAGGAAGCTGCGGCTACGTTTCCAAAAATATCGGACAGCTCGGGGATGATGCGCGAGCGTATTCTGTTTCGCGTGTATTCGTCTTCAAGATTTGTGCTGTCCGTCACATATTCAATAGAGTTTTTCTTGCAGAATTCGAGTATATCCTCGCGTGACACGGCGAGCAAGGGCCGAAATATTGTCCCTCCCTCAAAATATCTTATTTGAGGAATTCCCGATATACCCTGTGTTCCGCATCCTCGGCAGAGATTGAATATCTGCGTTTCAAGGTTGTCGTTTGCATTATGCGCTGTAACAAGAACAGGAACGCCCCGCTCCTTCATTATGCTTGCAAAAAATTCATACCTTACGTTTCGCGCTACCGTCTCGGTACTCTCGCCCGATGCCTCGCACAATTTGGGTATGTCTGCGTTCAGAACGAAAAGCTCCACTCCGAGCTTTTGACAAAGCTCGCGGCAGAACATCTCGTCGCGCAGAGCCTCGTTGTTGTATTGCTCTGTGCGGATATTGTGATTGACGTGCGCCGCATAAAGCTCAAAGCCGAGGCTTTCCCGACAGACGCACATCATATGAAGTAATGACGTTGAATCCGCGCCACCGGAGAGCGCCACCAGCACAGGAGTGTTTTTTTCAACACCGAGGGCGGCGTGAGGCTCGCGGAAATTTTTCGGTAATTTATTCATTTGTACGTCCTTGGGGAATGATTTGTGGATTGTGAATTACTGAGGAGTAAAGTCCTCGTTTGCAAGCTCGCGGAAACGGGTATAGCGTCCTGTCCAGCCCACCTTTACGGTCTCGGTAGAACCGTGACGGTTCTTTGCTACGATGACCTCGGCGATATTTTGCTCAGACTCGGAGGGAACGCTATCCTTGCCCTCGGCATCCTTGTAGTATTCGTCTCTGTAAAGGAAGATAACTACGTCTGCGTCCTGCTCGATAGAACCCGAATCACGAAGCTCGGAAAGCATAGGTTTTTTGGACTGACGGCTGTCTGCGGCACGGTTGAGCTGTGCGCAACAAATAACAGGAACGCCAAGTTCCTTTGCCATTATCTTCATGGCGCGGGATATTTCTCCTACTTCCTGCGCGCGGTTGTCAACGTGGCGATCCGACTGCATGAGCTGCAGATAGTCTATGACGACCAGACCGAGATTGTCAACGCGGCGCAGCTTTGCTTTCATCGCCGTGATGCCGATGCCGGGCGTGTCGTCAATAAGAATATCGCATCCCGCAAGGCTTGAAGCGCACTGAGCGATATGATCCCATTGCTGGGGATTAAGCTCGCCTGTACGAAGGTCATGGCTGTCTATGAGAGCTTCACTTGAAATGATACGGTTGACAAGCTGTTCTGCCGACATTTCAAGAGAGAATATGCAAACCTTTTTCTTTGTGGACTTAGCGACGTTTGTGGCGATGTTAAGACAGAAGGATGTCTTACCCATACCGGGACGCGCGCCCACGATTATCATATCGGATTTTCCCATGCCGGCGAGAACGCGGTCAAGAGATTTGAAGCCTGTATCAGTACCCTTGGAGGCTTCGGGATTTTGTGTGAGGTCGCGAAGGTGAGCGTAAACGTCGGTTATGACCTCGCGTATGTGGCGGAAATTTTTGGTTTCCTTGCCCTGTGTTATAGCGTACAGCTTGTTCTGCGCGGCTTCAAGAACGTAGGAGACCTCGTCCTGCTCGGAATATGCCGCGTCGGACACCTCTGCGCACATATCTATGAGCTGACGGAGAATGCTCTTGTCTTTTACGATTTTTGCGTAATCCTTTACATTGAGCGCGTTGGGAACGGTCTGTGCTATGACTTTGATGTATTCCTCACCGCCGGATTTTGAATAGATACCTTTCTTTACAAGCGTATCTATAAGAGTTACGACGTCTATTTGACTGTTTGTAATAAACAGCTCGTGCATAGCAAGGTAGATCTGCTTGTGCTCTTCAATATAGAAGTCGTCTGCGGATATCATGTCTGCCACGAGGTTGAGAGATTCGGGATCGGTGAGGACCGAGCCGAGAAGAGACTGCTCCGCGATTGCCGAAAACGGCAATTTTCTGATGATGTCGTCTGCCATTATCTTACCTTTCCTTGACTTATGCCTCTGTTACTTTGATGTTGAGCTTTGCGCTGATTTCGGTGTAAAGCTTTATATCTGCTTTGTAATCTCCGTAGGATTTTATCATTTCGCTCAGAGATATTTTTCTCTTGTCGATCTCAATGCCGTATTGCTTTGCAAGCTCATCTGCCACATCCTTGGAGGTGATAGAGCCGTACAGACGGCCGTCTCCGCCGGGAGCTTTTATAACGAGGAGAATAGACTCTATTTTTTCGCCCAGCGCTCTTGCCGCCTTCTTTTCCTCCGCTATTTTGAACTGCTTTGCTTCTTCCTTGGCTTTTGCGTCGCCTATAGCTTTTGCATCTGCAGCTACACCGAGTTTGCGGGGGATAAGGAAGTTGCGCGCGTATCCGTCGGATACGTCTATTATCTGATCTTTTTTGCCCTGACCTTTTACGTCAGCTAAAAGTAATACTTTCATGGTTTTGTGTCCTTTCAAAAAGTTTTTTATGTATCAATCTTCGTTTTTATGATCTTCTTTTTTGTGGTCGTAACGGTAATAGTCGTCTATTGCGCCGAGCAAGATCTCTCGCGCGTTTGTTATAGTTGAGCCTTTGAGCTGCGCGCCCGCCATATTGAAGTGTCCGCCGCCCTTTAGTCGCTCAAGTATAAGCTGAACGTTTATCTTTCCGGAGGAGCGTCCTGAAATTACGATATCGTCGCCGATGCGAACAAGCGCGAATGCGGCATCAATGCCTTTTGCGGAAAGAAGCTTGTCTGCAACCTTGGAAACGATGATTCTGTCTGACTGCTTGCCAACTCTGTCGTCTGCCATCCAGCTGATCGCGATGTTCTTGTCCTCGCCGTATATCTTGGCTGTGGATTCAAACGCGCCGGTGAGAAGTATTTCTTCCAGATCATCTCTGAACATTTCTTTTGATACCTCGGTGTGTGCGCCTCTTGTGTATAGATAGTGAGAAATAGCAAAGGTCTGTGAACCTGTATTTCTTGTAAAATTCTGGGTGTCCAGCATGATTCCCGCCAAAAGCAGAGTAGCTTCTTCTTTAGTGAGAGAATCCGAGAACGAACTTTGCCAGAGAATTTCCGATACTATCTCACTGGCGGAAGAACGTGTCGTTTCAATATACTGCAAAAACGGAGTGAATTCCAATGCGTCTGCAAGACGGTGATGGTCTATGACCGCTATATTGTTCACTGTGCGCGCAAGATCGGGGCACTCGTATATCTTGATATTATTGACGTCTGTAATGATCAACAGAGTGTCGGGAGTTACAAGGTCGAGAGACGCTTCCTTTTCAATGAATATGTCATGGTAGCATTCCATATCTTTAAGATGATCATAACACAGATCAAATTCATCGCAATGCTTGTTTATAACTACGTTGAGCGCAGGTTTTTTCGCTTTGCCTTCAAAATGGCGGTCTATGGAGGACATGCAGAATCTTGCAACACCTACGCATGCCGCTATTGAGTCAAAGTCGGGATTACAGTGTCCCATAATAAGTATATTGGATGCCTGGGCTATATGCTCGTCAAGCAAGCTTCCGCCAACTCGCGAAGCAACCGAGGTGTTGTTTTCGATGGTCTTGTGCGTGCCGCCGAAGAACATGTATCCGTCATCGGATTTGATGGCTACCTGGTTTCCGCCTCTGCCTATTGCCATTGAAAGCGCGGTGGACGCAAATTTTTCTTTTTCCGCGAGAGAGTCACCCTGTGCGGAAATTCCTATGGAGATCGTGACGGGGAAGGAGTTGTCTCCTATTTTGAGAGACATGATCTTTTTCTGAATAGAAAAATCGTCGGCTATCTGAAGATCAAGTTCTTTTTTGGGGAATATTGCAACATACTTGTTTCTTTCGTATTCACGGATGAAGCCGTGCATGTCTGCCGCCCAGGTTTCGAGAATCTTTTCTATGGATGCCGTGGCGGAACGGTAGTCTGCTCTGATGTATTGTGTAAGCTCCTGAAGGTTATCTATGGTAACGTATGCTACCACAGTGGATTCTCTTTCGGTTTCTTCCTTGAATTCAAGGAAAGCATCACTGTCGTCGAAAAGCACGAAGTAATAGTTCTTCCCCTGTATCGTCATGGAATAACTGAGCACGGCGTATCTTTTTCCGTCCGCAAGCCTTACGATGGGAGTTTGCTCCAAAGGGGTTTCCTCGGGCAGATCGAAAATAGGCTGAGAGTGATAGATCTGTCGGTTAGAGCTTCGTGCTGCTACCGCTTTTATGTGAAGGGGACAGACCTCGGAAAAGTCAACTCCTGTTACAGCGCTTTTGTATCCGAGAATATCCTGGAGCGCGCCGTTCATGACCTTAACCTTGCCGTCAGTGCCAACAAGCGCGTAGGGCATGTCTATGACATATCTGAACATGTCGTATATTTCTGTATCAAACTGATCCGCTATAGCGCGCGCTTCTTTGAGTTTTTTATACTTGACGGAATAGAATATGCATATGCTTCCCGCCGAACAAGTATAGAAGGCGAGTATCAGGACGGTGGTGTATATGCGCACACGCTGATCTTTTATGCCTGGTATGAAATAAAGGCAAACGCAAAGAGCGAGCAGGGCGATGCCTTCCAATACGCAGAACAAAAGCTGCACTCTTAAGTCAAGATCATATCTGCTTGCGCGCTTGAATTGCGGCGAAAGTATCTTCTTTTGTAAATCGGAGTGGTTTTTCTTCATAATGTTCTCCATTCTGCCTTCCGGCAGTGTAAGTTTTTATATACTTTGATTATTTTCTCGATTTATCCGCGAGGCTTGGAATAGTGCTTTTTTGCCCACTCATCTACTGATTTTATAATGATGTAGAATGCGCCTATGGCTGCTACTATGAGCAAAATGAACGATGAAAGCATGAATATTGCGATAACGAGGAGCAAGATGAGAAACAGTCCCAGCCCCTTAAGCTTTTTAAGCATTGCCCCAATGCCATCAAGTCCCACCAAAAACAGTCCGGGGACGAATATGATATAGAGGTTATTTGCAACGGAAGACACAAGGTCGGGCTTGCCCGCTGTGTCGGTCGTGAGTGAGAAGATGTACGCCAGAATGAAAATGCAAGCGGCGTATATGCTCATGGTTATCTTGGTGTTTTTTGCTGTGACGTATATGTCCAGTTCCGTGCGTTTGTAAAGGGCGATCTGGAGCGAATGCAGCAAATACACAGCCACAAGCGACAACATGATTATAAGTCCGGGGAGCATGTTGAACGTGGAGGTTATAAGTTCGTCGATATACTGCGCCTCAAATATAGGCTGCGCCTGACCTTGCACTTCAACCGAGAGATTTTGCAAGTGGTTTGACAGCGCCACTCTCGCTCCGTCTACCGATGCTTTTATTTCTGTGTAGCTAAGCTTGCCGCCTCTCCAAAGCATGAGTGCGACAAAGCCGACTGAAAATGCGAGCAAAAGGAATGTGGAAGTGGCGACTATTGCCGTTCGCTCAGAGTTCTTTTTGTGAAGCACGCCCTGAGCAATTACTGCCGGGTAGGGAATAACGGATACAAGGGAGAACATCCAGTCTCCCGTGAGCATGTACGCTCCAAGGTAAGACACTATGGGGAGTAATATTAAAAGCGCATAAGATCTTTTTCCGCAGCACGAGGATATATAGCCTCCGAGAGTGAATATGAACATCACCGCAAAAAACGCTGCGGGAATTATCGGAGTGCTTGTTGCGGAATAAAGAAGAAAGAATATAAGCACATAGCTGAATGTATATTTGAACTGCTTTATAATGCCGAACAGAAACGCAAGACCGGAAGCAATTATAACATATGCCGGAACTATGAAATGTATCGGCGGCTTGGGAAAAGAAAGCGAGAGCACCGCGCAGGGAATAAACGAGCAGGAAACTATAAGCAGAAATGTGAAGATGATAGTTCTGTTTGCAGAAAACAGCTCGTTTTTGGGTTTGTCATAAAGCGCTGTGTTTGAGCTTGGATTTGATGCGTTCATTTTTTCTCCTTTCCCGAAAATTCAGAGCAAACATTTTTACATTATATCATTATATCATACATTTGTGTTTTTGTAAACATTAAATGTGATGTTTTTTTGAAAAGAAACACAAATTTGTAAGAAAAAATTGCCAAACTACGGCAAAACGGGGAAAAAATATTTGTAATTTAATGAAAAAGTAAGGTTTTTTCAAAAAAAGTATTGCAATCACAAAAAAAGTGTGCTATAATACGCTATGGTAATATCAGGAATGTTGGAGTGGGTGCGAAATCCACTCTAAAGTTTTATATGGAGAAAAATCAGTTTTATGAAAAATACAGGCGGAAAAAACATCGCATCCACGGTCAGAGAGGTCATATCTCCATTGGCTGAAGAAATGGGCTACTATATCTGGGATATTGAGTTTGTCAAGGAAGGTGCGGATAAATATTTGCGAATCACTATTGACAATGAAGAAGGCATCACCATCGAGGATTGCGAAAAATTCCACAGAGGAATAGATCCCTTGCTTGACGAGGCGGATCCTATTGCGGAGGCATATATTCTTGAGGTCTCGTCTCCCGGAATTGAGCGTGAGCTTAAATGTGACGAACATATCTTCGCTTGCGTGGATTGGGATGTTGAGGCAAAGTTATATGCTCCCAAAAACGGTACGAAAGTATTCCGCGGAGTTCTTCTCGGACTTGACGAGAGCCTTGAGGCGGTAATTCTTGACGTAAACGGCGAGCAACTCGCACTCAAAAAGAGCGAGATAGCAAAGCTCTCTACGTACTTTGATTTCGGCTCACTTAAATGATCGTATTATAAACACGGAAAGATATATTGAAAGGACATAAATATGAATACAGAATTTTTCAACGCGCTTGAGCTTCTTGAAAAGGAAAAAGGAATTCCCCAGGAATACATGTTTGAAAAGATAGAGGCAGCACTTGCTTCTGCACTCAAAAAGGAGTTCGGCAACAACACAAACGTAAGAGTACACATAGACCCCGCAAAGAAGGACCTCAAGGTATATCAGCAAAAGGAAGTAGTTGAAGAGGTTGAGGATCCTACGACGCAGATCTCTCTTGCAGATGCCAAGGCTATCAGTAAGAGACATAAGCTTGGCGGAACGGTTGAGTTTGAAATTAAAACAAAGCTTCTTCGCCGTCTTTCCGCAGGAGCTGCAAAGTCAGTTATCATTCAGGGCATCCGTGAGGGTGAGCACAAGGTAATGCAAGAGGCTTATGAGTCCAAGAGAGGCGAGATAATTACCGCTACGGTTCTTAAGGTTGACAATGAAACGGGCAACGTTATAGTTGATACCGGCACGGGCAGAGCAGTTCTTCTTAAGGGAGAGCAGATTCCCGGAGAGGTATTTGAGGTTGGCGAAAAGGTGAAGGTATTCATTCAGGAAGTAAACAAGGAGACCAGAGGGCCGCTTGTTACACTTTCCAGAGTTCACCCCGGACTTGTTCGCAGAATGTTTGAGCTTGAGATCCCCGAGATCACAGACGGAATAGTTATCATCAAGGGCGTTTCCAGAGAAGCAGGCTCGAGATCAAAGATAGCTGTATATTCCCGCGATGAGAGTGTTGATGCAGTAGGTGCATGCATCGGTAACCGCGGAATGAGAATAGAGAGCATTCTTTCGGAGCTCGGAGGAGAGAAGATCGACATTATCAGATACAGCGACATTCCCGAGGACTATGTTGCGGAGGCACTTTCGCCCGCAACGGTAATATCCGCGGAAATGGACGGGGATAAGTTCTGCAGAGTTGTTGTTCCCGCAGACCAGCTTTCTCTTGCTATCGGCAAGGAGGGACAGAACGTTCGACTTGCGGCGCGTCTTACCGGACTTAAAATAGATATAACCGCAGAGGGATACGAGAAAAGACCTCTCGAATAATATTTAACGGTTGGTGGCAAATATGGAACAGAAGATAAGGAAAATTCCCATGCGACAGTGCCTCGGATGCAACGAGCACAGACCAAAGCGTGAGATGCTCCGGGTTTTGAGAACTCCCGAAGGTGAGATAACACTTGATTTTACGGGAAAGAAATCCGGCAGAGGAGCATATATTTGTCCCAAGGCTACGTGCCTTAAGCGCGCGAGAAAAAGTCGCAGAATAGAGCACGCTTTGGAGTGTGGCATACCCGATGGAGTATATGATAGCATGGAGACGGCTATTATGGAAGAATTCGGAGAATGAACTCGGGAGAGATTTAATGGACAAGGATCAAAAAAATCTTCTTGGAATGATAGGCATCTGCAAGGGCGCGGGGGCTACGGTCATAGGTGTTCCCATGATATGCGAGGAGCTTCGCAAAAAAGCGAAGAAGGAAAGGCATATTCTCGTGCTTGAAGCATCAAATACTTCCGAAAACACTCACAAAAAAATAACAGACAAGTGTAAGTTTTATAATGTAAAACACGTCAGACTGTCTTGTGACTGCCTTACGCTGGGTAGGGCGGTTGGCAAGAGCGCCGTTGCGGCTGTGGCTGTAATGGGTGAAAATTTTTGCCGTGCGGTTGAGGCAAAGCTCTCGCACGACAGCGAGCAATAAAACAAAAAGCAATCATACACGGTAAAATTTTAAAAACGGATTAAAGTCACAGAGACCGAAAACGGTCGCATAAAGTAGGAAAGGCAGAGATAATTTATGGCAGCAAAACCGCAAATCAAAGCAAATCAACTTGCAAAGGATCTTGAGCTTAAGAGTAAGGACATCATAGATATTATGTCGGATAAGGGGATAGAGATAAAGTCTCAGAAGGCGCTTGAACCCCGCGAATTCGACATCCTTTTCGATGCTTTGACATCCAAATATCAGGTTGAGGGTATTGATGATTATATTGACGGTATTACCTATATTCCTTCCAAGCTCGTAAAGGAAGAGCCCAAGGCTGAGGAAGCAAAGGCGGAAGCTCCCGCAAGCGAAAAGAAGGAGACCGAGGCGGAAAAGCCCAAGAGCGCAAAGCCTGCGGCGAAGAAAGCCGAGACTGTTAAGGAAGATAAAAAAGAAGAACCTAAGGTGGAAAAGAAGGAAGCTCCCGCAAAAGCCGCAGATGCTGTGGCGAAGGCAGAAGAGGCTCCTGCTCCACAGACAAAGGTTAAGCAGGAGGCTCCCGCGACTGAGGAGCAAAAGAAGCCTGCTGTAAATAAAGCGGATCGCGCTGAAGCTATAGCGCGCGCGGCAGCAATAGAGAAGGCAGCTCAGCAGAAGGCTCAGATGAGAGCGGATAAGGCGCAGAGTGATCGCAAGCCCGCACCTACACATTCCGAAAGACCTCAGAGACCGCAATTTGAGAAGCCTCAGGGAGACAGACCTCAGTTTGACAGACCTCAGGGTGATAGATTCGCAAAGCCCGCACAGAATGACCGCTTCCAGAAGGCGCCCGATTTCTCGCAGAACCGCCCTGACAAAAAGCGCGATGACCGCAAGCCTCAAAAGCCTCAGGGATTCGGTGGCAGACCGGGCATGGATAAGGACGATTATGTGCCTTCAGCTCCCAAGGAAAAGTTCCAGCCGCAGATAATTACAAGAGCGCAGAGCCAGAAGGGAGAGAACATCTCCAAGAAGGGCGCGGCAAAGACAGTTGATATCAGAGGCTCGTCGGTTGATCTTTCCAAGTATGACGAAAAGCTCGACACATTCGTTCAGGAAAATGACCGCGATCTTCGCAGCGGATCAAACCAGAAGCTCAAAAAGCAGCAGAATCAGAACAGACAGGAGAGCTCCTTCAAGCAGAAGGGAAAGAAGGGACAAAAGCCCGCGCAAAAACAGCCTCCCGTAAAGCAAGTGCTTAATGTTCAGATTCCCGATGAGATCATGGTGAGCGAGCTTGCGGTTATGCTCAAGATAACCGTCGGCGATCTTATAAAGAGACTTTTCATGCTCGGAATGATGGCTACCGCAAACCAGACAATAGACTACGATACCGCGGCAATAGTTGCCGATGAGCTTGGAGCAAACGTATCCAAGGCAGTCGTAGTTACAATAGAAGAAAAGCTGTTTGATGAAGCAGAGGATACCGAGGACCAGCTCATTACCCGCGCGCCCGTTGTGTGTGTAATGGGACACGTTGACCACGGTAAGACTTCACTTCTTGACGCGATCAGACACACAAGCGTAACAAGCGGAGAGGCGGGAGGAATTACTCAGCATATAGGTGCTTACAGAGTAAAGGCTCAGGGACAGGATATCACATTCCTTGATACTCCCGGTCACGAAGCGTTCACCGCAATGAGAGCGAGAGGCGCGCAGTCTACGGATATCGCTATTCTCGTAGTTGCGGCAGACGACGGAATCATGCCCCAGACAGTCGAGGCGATAAATCACGCAAAGGCTGCGGGCATTGATATTATCGTAGCTATAAATAAGATGGATAAGCCCACCGCTAATCCCGACGCGGTTAAGCAGGAGCTTACAAAATACGATCTTGTTCCCGAGGAATGGGGCGGTGACGTAATATGCGTTCCCGTATCCGCGCTCAGAGGAGACGGAATTGATGAGCTTCTTGAAAACGTGCTTCTCGTTGCGGAAGTCAAGGAGCTTAAGGCTAATCCCAACAGACGCGCTAAAGGTCTTGTTATCGAGGCAAAGCTTGATAAGGGACGCGGACCTGTTGCGACCGTGCTTGTACAGAACGGTACGCTTCACAACGGAGATATCGTTATCGCGGGTACAGCGGTTGGCCGTGTAAGAGCTATGACAGACCATAACGGCAAGGCGCAGAAGACCGCAGGTCCTTCTGTTCCCGTTGAGATCATCGGTCTTGCGGAAGTTCCGCTCGCAGGTGATGAATTTGCGGCTGTTGCGGATGAGAGAATGGCAAGAGAGCTTGCCGATCAGAGAAAGAGCCAGGCAAAGGAAGAGGCATTCAAGGCGAATGCGAGAGCAAACCTCAACGACTTGTTCGCTCAGATCTCCGACGGTGTCAAGGAGCTTAACATCATAATCAAGGCAGACGTTGGCGGCTCGGCAGAGGCAGTCAAGGCATCGCTTCTCAAGCTTTCAAACGACGAGGTAAAGGTTCGCGTTCTTCACTCCGCAGTCGGCGGAATCACAGAGGGCGACGTAACGTTTGCGGCGGCATCGAATGCCATTATCGTAGGCTTTAACGTCCGTCCCGACAAGGCTGCGCTTGATTCTGCAGAGAGACAGAACGTAGATATCAGAACGTACAGAGTAATTTACCAGTGTATCGAGGAAATTGAAGCGGCAATGAAGGGTATGCTTGCTCCCACCTTCCGCGAGAATCTGCTCGGTCACGCAGAGGTGCGTCAGACCATCCACGTTCCCGGCGTTGGAACTATCGCGGGCTCTTACGTGCTTGACGGTAAGATCACACGCGCAGCTCAGATAAGAGTTGTTCGTGACGGTATAGTAATATTCGAGGATAAGATTTCCTCGCTCAAGAGATTCAAGGACGACGTCAAGGAAGTTGCACAGGGATATGAGTGCGGTATAGGTCTTGACAAGTTCAACGACATTAAGATCGGTGACATACTTGAAGCATTTATAATGGAAGAGGTTCAGAGAGATTGATCTGAAAATCCTGTTCTGAATTTTCGGGGGATGCTCAAACGCATCCCCCGAGGAAAGAAAGAGAAAGGAGGGGTAAAAATGATCCGTGAGAAATCATGCGGCGCGTTGGTTTTGCGAAACGCAAAAAGCGCGGACGGAAACAAAAAAACTTACCTACTCATGATACGTCATTCAAACGGCGGTCACCGTTCGTTCCCCAAAGGTCATGTTGAGCATGGCGAGACTGAGAAAATGACAGCCGAGCGCGAGGTGCGCGAGGAGACATCCGTAAGAATACATATAAGCGAAAAATTCCGCGAGGCGGTATATTACAAGCCCCGTCCGAATTCAAATAAGGAAGTAATATATTTCCTTGCGTTTACAAAGCAGGCGCAGATATTTCCGCGTGAAGGAGAGATCGCTGAGGTGGAATGGGTTCCCATTGATGAGGCGAGAGACGCGTTGACACATGATAATGACAAAAGAGTTTTTGATGCCGCGATAGAATATCTTAAGGAGCGCAAGCTTGGCGGATTTTAAGAGAGCAGAGGATGAATGTACATTCTTTGTTCTCTTTTTTTGTGTTGACAACTTTCGTTAAATAGGTTAGAATAAAGAGGAATAAGTCCCGAGGATGATGAAAAATGAGAACAGCTGTAATATTTGATCTGGACGGCACGTTGCTGAATACCCTTGACGATCTGCACGCGTCGGTCAATAACACTCTTGAAAAATTCGGATACCCGCAAAGGAGCCTTGCAGAGGTAAGAAGCTTTGTGGGTAACGGCGTACCCATGCTCATAAGACGGGCTTTGCCCGCAGATGCGAGTGAGGAGGACTTTTGTAATGCGCTTGAATATTTTAAGGAATATTACAAGGTGCATTGTGACGACAGAACAAAGCCGTATCCGGGAATATGCGAGGCTCTTGCGCAATTAAAGGCCGACGGATACCCCATAGGAGTGGTGACAAACAAGGTTGATAACGCGACAAAGATACTTTGCGAAAAACATTTTGGTGAACTTGTAGATATTGCTCTCGGTCAGAACGGGCAATTTCAGGTAAAGCCCGATCCCGAATCATTGTTTTATGTAAAAAAATATCTTTGCGCAGAGACTGTTATATACGTCGGAGATTCCGAGGTGGATATTTTGACGGCTGAAAACGCGGGCGCGAGATGTGTGAGCGTGAGCTGGGGATTTAAGGACAGGGAATTTCTTTTGGCGGCCGGCGCGCAGATAATAGCTGATACCCCCAAGCAGATGACCGACTGCATATATAACATATTGAATGGAGTTTTATAATGCTTCCGAAAGAATTTAAGGAAAGAATGAGAGGACTGCTCGGACAAGAGGCGGAGAAGCTTTTTTCGGCTCTTGAATGCGGAGAGAGCGTAAAGTCATTCAGGGTGAATACCGACAAGATATCTCTTGAGGATTTTGAAAAAGTTAATAAGCTTGACGCGCAGAAAATACCGCATATACCGTACGGATATTACACAAATGAGCAAAAGCCCGGTAATACGGCAGCGCATCATTCGGGAATGATATACATGCAGGACCCCGGAGCTATGAGCTCGGTATGCGCGCTTGATTTACCTGTGGGAGCGAAGGTGCTTGACTGTTGCGCGGCGCCCGGTGGAAAATCATCTCAGCTCGCGGCAGCGGTCGGTGAGGACGGGCTTGTCGTATCAAATGAGTACGTGTCCAAGCGGGCGGCAATTTTGCAGGGCAATCTTGAGAGAATGGGATGCCGCGCGGCGGTAGTTCTCAACCTTGACGCCAGAGAGCTTTGTAATACATACTTTGAATATTTCGATGCTGTGGTCTGTGACGCGCCATGCTCGGGGGAGGGAATGTTTCGCAAAAACGAGCAAGCCGTCTCTGAATGGAGTGTTGAAAACGTAAATATGTGCGCCGAGAGGCAGAAAAGCATAATGGACAGCATTGAAAAATGCGTCAAGGTTGGCGGTTATCTTCTTTATTCCACGTGTACGTTCTCGCTCGAAGAAAATGAAATGCTTGTAGATACATTTTTGTCCGAGCATGAGAATTTTGAGCTTATAGCACTGCCGCAGAGCATAACAGATGTGACAGCAAAGGGAATATGCTACAGCGGCGCAGCACATGATGTGAGTAAGACCGCAAGATTTTACCCCCATATCTGCCCGGGAGAGGGGCAGTTTATTTCGCTTATGAAAAAGACGTCTGCCTCGGAGCAGCCGGCCGTAAGGAAGGATAAGGCTAAAAATAACAAGCCCGGAGCAGATAGAGCCGATTCTGCCGAGAGAGACGCGCTGAAGGTAGCGCAGGAATTTCTCAAAAAGCATCTTGTGGCAGTTCCAAAAAAACAGCTCTCGTATCGCGGAGGAACAGTGCGTCTTTGCCCTGAGTGTCCGCTGCCGGAATACGGCGTGCTCATGCACGGTGTTTGTGTGGGAGAGGTAGTAAAGGGAAGACTTGTTCCGCACCATCAGCTTTTTTCGGCATACGGAAGTGAGTTTAAAAACAAGCTCTGCCTGTCAAGCAACGATCCCCGTGTTGCAGAGTATATTAAAGGAATGGAAATAGACGTTTCCGATATTCCCGAAATATCCGACGGGTATATGCCGCTCATGGTTGACGGTTGCGCGCTTGGCGGAGTTAAGATTAGCGGTGGCAAAGCCAAAAATCACTACCCCAAGGGTTTGCGTACGGATATATGCCGAAATTCCTTGACGCAATTGGATTTTTAACGCTTTGTTCATACAATTACAGGAAAAATATGCTAAAATAAAAACAGAAGAGCAATAAATCCCCGACAACAAAAGTTGCCGAATTTATTGATAAGGTAATTTACGCATAGGTTGGCGGGTGACTGCTATACCTATGCGTTTTTATATTTTATTTTTTTGATAGGAGGGTTGTTATGATGAAAACTAAACTTTTCTTTGCAGATGCAAAACACCATCTTATCTTTTGGAGTGCTCGCATATAGGGGACTATATGCACACGTACAAACAAAAAATAAAATATAAAAGGAGATAAATTTATGCAAAAGAAATTTATTTTTAAGGTGATATCCTGTATTCTTGCGATATTTCTTTTGATATCGTGTTTTCCAATGTTAATTTTGGCGCAATCTCCTGATGTTGAGGCGGTAGAAGAAACTCCGGATATTCAAGGAGAAGATCAAGCGGATAGAACTTTCACAAGTCTTGAGGATATGATTATTCCGTCAAGAAGAGACAAAGACGTTTATATTCTTGCAGAGGACGTTACTAAACGCGGCGAGTTTGAAAAGCATTATCTTTGTTCTGACGGAACGTTTGTGGCGGTAACCTATCCCGAAGCGGTGCATTATATGGATAATGAGGGAGAATGGGCAGATATTGACAATAGCCTTTCGCTAAATGCTGAGGGAAGCGCATATGAGGCTCAGAACGGCGATTTTAAGGTGTCGTTTTATAATGCTGTGGGAGAGCGAGAGACAACTGCTCAAATGCAGACTGCCGCTGTGCTTGTAC
Source organism: Oscillospiraceae bacterium (assembly GCA_015063545.1). Classification (GTDB taxonomy): domain Bacteria; phylum Bacillota; class Clostridia; order Oscillospirales; family CAG-272; genus SVTX01. Next base: position 65,217 of record SVTX01000003.1, read on the forward strand.
CATCACAAAATGAATCACCCAAAAATTTGATAACCCTCAATAAAGGTGAGTATGAGCTGTCTTGGACGTTGACAGCTAATAAAGCTACTGTCACAGATGATGCAAATGTCAGTATAATGTCACAACAGGCATCGGTTTTAAGCGCAAGCGATCAGATCAATATTACCGTTCACGGTGAAATAAAAGATGATACGCAGACAACGGCGACATATGCGAAGAAAAGCATAAGCGATAAGGATGCATTTACTCTTTCTAAGGTTTCAAATCAGGTTAGCTATAATTCTGTTTTTGGTGTCGATGAGGGAATATCGGCAAGATACACAACTTATCTAAACAAGGTAAAAGAAGATATCATAATTTACAAAGAGACAGATGTGGAATCCTTCTCGATGTCCGTAAATTGCGGTCAGTTGATACCTGTGCTTAACAGTAACGGCTCGGTAGATTTCGTTGACAAAAACGGAGATGTCGTGTATCATGTAGGTGTTCCGTATATGATAGATGCCGCGTATGCCGTGTCGTATGATGTAGAGGTTGCATTGGTTAAAAGCGGCAATACGTGTACCATCACATATACACCGGATGCGGAGTGGATGGAATCCTCGGATAGAGAATATCCGATAATTCTTGACCCCACAATAAGCACGGCTGAATATGCTTCAAACGTAAAAGACACGTATATAGAGCAAAATTCCACGGTTGACCATAGCGAAGATCAACTTCTGTATATAAATTCGGGAACGAACGGACGGAGAGTTGCTCTTATATCTGTAGAAAATCTTCCTTTCGTACATTCAAGTATGCCCATATATGCGGCAGACTTGGAGATGAATTTATTAAGCGCACAGCTTCAGGATACAGTCGTTAATTTGTATGCTTTCTCTTCGAACAAAGAGTTGGAGCAGATCTCCTATTCGGATTATAGCATATCAAACAAGTCATTATTGTCGTCTACAATAATGCTTTCGGGTCAGGTGCTGTTTTCATTCAACATTACTGCTGATATACGTGATATTTATGAGGAGCAGGATTCGTTGATTTTTGCCGTGGAGCTTGAGGAGACCAACACTTCGTTCTGTTATCCTATATTTTCTACGGACAATCCCCTTGGCTCGGGTCCTTGCTTTGTGATATCGTATGGATATAAATTGCCGACGGGATTGTCTGATGGAGACGTTATATCTCTTCAAAGTGTTTATAATTCGGAATATATTACATTAGGTGATTCCGATGCAGGAGAAGGGAGCGACGTTTTAACGGAAACCACCAGCACTGTGGGAGAGGGAGAGCGGTTTGTATTGGTTAAGAATTCCGAGACCGGAGGATATATGCTTGAATCGGTTGTTGCAGGCGAGGGGGCTTATCTGACGGTTGGAGATGACGGTGACGACGATACTGTGGCAGATGATATTATTTTGAGCTATCAGTCTGATCCTGCAACACAAGAATGGCTGATTGTAGGAGATGAAAACAACTCGTTTAAAATAGTTCTTCGTGCTAACATGCAACAATACCTCACTATTGTAAGTTATGGAACTCACCAGGGGTATTATGCGACTTGGGTTGAAACAAGTACAGATTTGATGATAGCGGAGATGTCTTCTTTCTCGATATTTTATCGTGTAACCAGTCAGCAACAGCAGTGGAAAATTTATGAAAACGGAACGCAGATACAGTCCAATAATGTTAACGGTGATTTGAACACTGAAGCGTATTATATAAATAACATGTATTCTGCCGATTTTGCAAAATGGCATACTTCACAAGGCGTAAGCGTAGTTGAGGGTTCGGTTGTGCCGCATGCTGACAAGGTACAGTGGATAATAACAAATATCGGAAATAACGAATATACTATCCAGCCATACGGAGCACCAAGTTATTTTTTGAGATGCGATAGCTCCGATGGTGTTAGATTCAGACAGTCGACCGGCACGACGGATTACTTTGTTTGGATTATACAGGAAGGTAGCCCGGGAATGGGGTACTTCACTATAAAAAACAAATCCACGGGAAGGTATCTATACGATTCTTTAGAAGGAGTATATACCGATGAGAATGCCACAAACCTTACAACTCACAGGTGGAGATTTGTAGAGAAGGATGAGTATGTGGAACTAACAGCAGAAAACACACAATTTCCGGATATACGCTTAGAAATAGGGGATAGCATGTATATGTTAGCGATGCAATGAATCCGGGATATGTAAGTCGTGAACTTAATCTTGAAACATACAATGATGCTATATGCAAGATGAAGATTGTTGAGGAGGAGATTTGATGTTTAGAAAATATTTGTTGTTTGCGATAGTAGCTATATTGATAATAGCTGCTTTCGTGGGATGTGAACAAAATACAGAACAAGAGAAAGAACAAGATGGAATAGATGACATTAATCCCGAATACAGCATTGATGCGGTCGATCTACCAGAAATAGAAGAAATAACACGTATTGATATTCGAAGCGGTGCCCATTTGGACATTTCGATAACCGACAATGAAACTATACGTGAAATTCATCAACTCTTGCTACCTGTTCAGGGCAGAAAAACAGGAGGGATGCAAGGGGTGTATGGTTTTACATATGATCTTAACGTATATACGGATGAAGGTGAATGTTGGGATTTTACTATTTTGACTGAAAGAGCAGAATCAAGTGCTTATGGATATAACGGAAGCAGATATGTATTGTCTGACGGTGATTTTTTTGAACTGGTCGCAATAATTGAACAAGCGTATATAGATAATAGAACGCACGAGGCGCCGTTAGAATGTCTTATTCCTACAACATCGGTTGGAATAGATGTGAAAATAGCTGAGGACGATTGTGCTAAAATCCTTTCCATATTCAATGAGGCGGAGTGGATTTTTAAAACGGAAGAATCCATTTATAGCCAAATCGAAAAAGATTATATCTTTCTATTAAAAAGCGGCGCAGAGATATACTATCAAGAATATAATGGACTAATGTACGACAGAGACTATAATTGTCACTTTTACCTCTCCAACGAAGACAAAGCAATCATAAACAACATTTTAGGAATTGAAGAATAACACACCGCCCCGCCGTTCAACAAAACGGCGGGGACTTTTTTTCTGCTTTTTTCGCCAAAAAATCTTTTTGGAATATTTTTGAAAAAATTTTTAAAAATGTATTGACAAGCTTGACAAACAGTGATATAATTATAAACTGCATTATAATCGCTTGCACTATGGGGTTTTATATGCAAGCCTACCGAAAACGACAAAAAATCCGTTATTTTAAAGGAAAAATTCGACATTTTAACTACTGAAATTCGGTTTTTGTTTGCTTAGGTATGATATTTCATTGAATGGAGTGATTGATTTAATGGTCAATGTAAAAGAGCAAAAGCTCGGCAAGAATTCGAGAATGTCATTTTCACGCTCGAAATTTAATCTTGAATTGCCCAACCTTGTTGAGGTACAGACACAATCCTTTGAGTGGTTTCTCAAAGAAGGACTTGCGGAGGTACTTCGTGACGTTTCTCCCATAACCGACTACTCGGGTAATCTTTCTATCGATTTTATTTCTTATTCGATAGATTCCAAGCCCAAGTATCCCGTCGAGGAATGCAAGGAGAGAGACGTAAACTATGCGGCTCCCTTGAAGGTGAACGTTCGTCTCACCAACAAGCAGACAGGAGACGTTAAGTATTCTGATATTTATCTTGGCGATTTCCCGATCATGACCGAATCGGGAACCTTCGTTATCAACGGCGCGGAGAGAGTTATAGTTTCTCAGCTTGTACGTTCTCCCGGTATGTATTATGCATCCGACGTGGACAAGAGCGGTAAGAGAGTTTACACAGCTCAGATCATTCCCTACAGAGGCGCTTGGCTCGAATATGAGAGCGATATAAACGGCGTGCTCTACGTTCGTATAGATAAAAACCGTAAGCTTCCCCTTACTATGCTTATCCGTGCTTTGGGCATTGAATCCAGAGAGGATATCTACGCTACGTTCGGCGAGGATATAAGACTTACAAACACATTTGAGAAGGACGAGAGTGAGGACCTTGCAGCTCGCAACGGCACAACTCCCAGAATCGAAGCTCTCAAAGAAATATACAAGAAGATCCGTCCCGGTGAGCCTCCGCTTGTAGAGAGCGCAGAGACTCTTATCAACAACTATTTCTTCGACCCCAGAAGATATGACGTTGCCGCTGTTGGACGTTATAAATTTGATAAAAAGGTAGCTATTCACTCCCGTATCGCAAACCGTAAGGTTGCTGAGGATATCGTAAGCCCCATCACAGGTGAGGTTGTATTCTCCGCAGGTCACGTTCTCAGCGAAGAGGATGCGCTCACAGTTGAGAGAGCAGTTGTAAATTCCGTACTTATCGAGCTTGACAATGGCGACAAGGTAAGAGTTATCTCCAACTGCACAATAGAGCCCGAATATCTTCTCGGATATGACCTTCAGGATTGCGGCGTAACTGAGAGGGCAAGCGTTGCTGTTCTTCTCGATATCGCAGAGCAGTGCGAGGGTGACGTTGACGCTATCAAGGAGATGGCAAAGGCGAGAATTGCCGAGCTTTGTCCCAAGCATATTACAAAGAATGATATATTTGCGTCCATAGGCTACTTCCTTAACCTTACTCACGAGGTAGGTGTTTATGACGATATCGACCATCTTGGAAACAGACGTGTACGTTCTGTCGGCGAACAGCTCCAGAACCAGATGCGTATCGGCTTCTCCAGAATGGACAAGATCATTAAGGAAAGAATGACCACACAGGACAACGAAAAGCTCACACCTCAGGCGCTCATCAACACGCGTCCCGTGGCTACGGCTATCCGTGAGTTCTTTGGCTCATCTCAGCTTTCTCAGTTCATGGACCAGAACAACCCGCTTGCAGAGCTTACTCACAAGCGTCGTTTGTCCGCGCTCGGTCCCGGCGGTCTTTCCCGTGACCGTGCATCCTTCGACGTCCGTGACGTACACTACACGCATTACGGTCGTATGTGTCCTATCGAGACACCTGAAGGTCCTAACATCGGTCTTATTTCCTACCTTACAACATACGCGCGTATAAATAACTACGGCTTTATTGAGGCTCCTTACCGTAAGGTCGCTCACATTACCCACGAAGACGGTACTGTAGAGCATAAGGTTACGGACGAGGTCGTTTACATGACGGCTGACCTTGAGGACAAGTACATCGTAGCTCAGGGTAACGAGCGTATTGATGACGAAGGACACTTTGTAAATAAGAAGATAATGGCGCGTGACAAGACCGAGATCATAGAAGTAGACGCATCCAGAATTGATTTCATGGACGTATCTCCTAAGATGGTGGTATCCGTTGCGACGGCTATGATCCCCTTCCTTGAGAACGACGACAACTCCCGTGCGCTCATGGGTTCAAACATGCAGAAGCAGGCAGTTCCGCTTCTTATCACAGATTCGCCTATCGTTGGTACAGGTATGGAATACAAGGCTGCTGTGGATTCCGGTGTCGTTGTTGTTGCTAAGGCGGCAGGTACTGTTGAAAGAGTTGATGCTAACAGCATTACAGTTGTTGGTGATGACGGACACAAGACAGTATATGAGCTTCTCAAGTTCAAGAGAAGCAACCAGGGCAACTGCGTAAATCAGAAGCCCCTTGTAAAGCGCGGTCAGAAGATAGAGGCAGGCGAGGTTATCGCTGACGGCTCTGCTACCGCAAACGGCGAGGTTGCTCTCGGTAAGAATGCGCTCATCGGATTTATGACCTGGGAAGGTTATAACTACGAGGACGCGGTTCTCCTTAACGAAAGACTTGTAAGAGACGACGTTTATACGTCTGTTCATATTGAAGAATACACTCACGAAGCAAGAGACACAAAGCTCGGCCCGGAAGAGATCACTCGCGAGATTCCCAACGTAGGTGAAGACGTCCTTAAGGACCTCAACGCAGAGGGTATCGTAAAGAGAGGTACAGAGGTAAGAGCAGGAGATATTCTTGTAGGTAAGATCACTCCCAAGGGAGAAACAGAGCTTACTGCCGAGGAAAGACTTCTCCGCGCGATCTTCGGTGAGAAGGCAAGAGAAGTAAGAGATACGTCTCTCCGTCTGCCTCACGGTGAATCGGGTGTTGTTGTTGACGTTCGCGTATTCTCTCACGAAGCGGGCGATGAGCTTCCCGCAGGAGCTAACAAGGTCGTTAAGCTCTACATCGCTCAAAAGAGAAAGATCTCTGTCGGAGATAAGATGGCAGGTAGACACGGTAACAAGGGTGTCGTATCACGTATCCTTCCTCCCGAAGACATGCCCTTCCTTCCCGACGGAACTCCTCTTGACATAGTTCTTAACCCCCTCGGCGTTCCTTCGCGTATGAATATCGGTCAGGTGCTTGAAGTTCACCTCGGTATTGCCGCTAAGAAGCTGGGTTGGAAGATAATGACTCCCGTATTCGACGGTGCAAACGAGAAGGACATTCTTGAGTGTCTCAAGATGGCGGGTTACAGCCGTGACCTCTTTGCCAACGAAAATCCCGAAGGCAAGGATCTGTTTGAGGAAATAGAAAATGATGACGGCACAAAGACATACCGTCAGCTCACCGAAGAAGAAAAGGCAGATTCCGCATATTGCGAAAGCCTCAGACTTGCGCATAAGCTCAAGCTCTTTGACGGTAAGACTATTCTTTACGACGGACGTACAGGCGAGCCCTTTGACAACCCTGTCACCGTAGGTATCATGTACTACCTCAAGCTCCATCACCTTGTTGACGATAAGATCCATGCCCGTTCAAACGGTCCTTACGCTCTCGTTACTCAGCAGCCTCTCGGCGGTAAAGCGCAGTTCGGCGGACAGAGATTCGGAGAGATGGAGGTTTGGGCGCTTGAGGCGTACGGCGCAGCTTACACGCTTCAGGAGATCCTTACCGTTAAGTCCGACGATATTACGGGTAGACGTAAGGCATACGAGGCTATTATCAAGGGACAGAATATTCCCACTCCCGGAGTTCCCGAATCCTTCAAGGTTCTTGTTAAGGAGCTTCAGGCTCTCGCGCTTAACATTCGTGTTCTTGATGATAACGGCGAGGAGATCAAGCTCTCTACTCTTTGCGTAGACGATGAGCCCACCCCCTATTCCGCGAAGCCCAACATTCCTCTTGACGATGATTTCGGTGAGGAGACATACACCGACGAAAAGGAACTCGGCAAGTCCTTCATATTTGAGGACGAGGACGGCAATCCCATCGAGGATGAAGAGGATGAGTTTGGTTATTCCGAGGAAGAAGTCTATGAGGACGAGTCCTTTGATGACTACGAAGATTGATAAATCAGAAATTAAGTTGATAAATTATAACAGTTAGGAGAACAACTGTGGAACGTAATGAATTTTCATCGATAAAGATAGGCTTGGCTTCTCCCGATATGATCAGAGAATGGTCATACGGAGAAGTAACAAAGCCCGAAACTATCAACTACCGTACGCTTAAGGCAGAGGTAGGCGGACTTTTCTGTGAGCGTATTTTCGGTCCTACAAAGGACGGCGCATGTATGTGCGGAAAATACAAGAACTCCCGCCCCTCAAAGGAAGTGCACAAGTGTGAAAAGTGCGGAGTTGACGTTACGACCAAGAAGGTAAGACGTGAGAGAATGGGACATATCGAGCTTGCCTCGCCCGTATCTCACATCTGGTACCTCAAATCCATACCTTCCCGTATGGCGCTTGTACTTGATATGTCACCCAAGCAGCTTGAGCAGGTGCTTTACTTTGCGGAGAACGTAGTTCTTGATCCCGGTGCAACGCCCCTTGTAAAGGGAACTGTACTGACCGAAAAGCAGTACATGGAGTACAGAGAGATGTACGAGGACGAGTTCCGCGTAGGTATGGGAGCAGTAGCTATCAAAGAGCTTCTCTCTCAGATAGACGTAGTTGCGCTTGCCGCTGAGCTCAAGGAAGGTCTTAAGCTTGCGACAGGACAGAAAAAGACCAAGATGGTCAAGAGACTTGAGGTCGTTGAGTCGTTCAGAAAATCCGGCAATAAGCTTGAGTGGATGATCCTTGACGTAATTCCCGTGCTTCCCGCTGATATCAGACCTATGGTACAGCTTGACGGAGGAAGATTTGCGGCAAGTGATATCAATGAGCTTTACCGCCGAGTTATCAGCAGAAACAACCGTCTCAAGAAGCTTCTTGAGATAAAGACACCCGAAATAGTTATAAGAAACGAAAAGAGAATGCTTCAGGAGGCAGTTGACGCGCTTATCGACAACGGTCGCCGCGGCAAGCCCGTAACAGGACCTTCCAACCGCGCGCTGAAGTCTCTCTCTGAGCTTCTCCGCGGTAAGCAGGGACGTTTCCGTCAGAACCTTCTCGGTAAGCGTGTTGACTATTCCGGACGTTCGGTTATCGTCGTAGGACCTCAGCTCAAGATATATCAGTGCGGTCTTCCCAGAGAAATGGCGCTTGAGCTTTTCAAGCCCTTCGTAGTTAAGAGACTTGTTGAAATGAACAAGGCTACAAACGTAAAGGAAGCGCAGAAGAAGATCGAAAGAATACATCCTGACGTTTGGGATGCGCTTGAAAATGTAATTAAGGAGCACCCTGTGCTTCTTAACCGTGCGCCCACACTTCACCGTCTTTCCATTCAGGCATTCGAGCCCGTGCTCGTTGAGGGAAGAGCTATAAAGCTTCACCCCCTTGTATGTACAGCGTTCAACGCCGACTTTGACGGTGACCAGATGCCTGTACACGTTCCGCTTTCAGCAGAGGCTCAGGCAGAGGCAAGATTCCTTATGCTTTCGGCTAACAACCTTCTTAAGCCCATGGACGGACGTGCGGTTGCAATTCCTTCTCAGGATATGATCCTCGGTTCGTACTACCTCACAATGGATAAGCCCGGCGAGCTTGGTACGGCTCAGTATGATGAGGATGGAAACATTGTATCCATCAAGGCATTCAAGGACTTTGACGAAGCCGTAATGGCTTATGAAAATCATATTATCCAGCTTCATTCTGTAATCAAGGTAAGAATGTGCAAGGAAATAAACGGTCAGAAGAAGTATAAGTCTATTGTGACCACACTTGGTAAGCTCATATTCAACAGACCTATTCCCCAGGATCTCGGTTTTGTAAAGAGAGAAACCGAGGACGACATGTTCAAGCTTGAAATAGACCAGGTCGTAAAAAAGAAGCAGCTCGGTCAGATCATTGACTACTGCATCAAAAAGCATGGCGCGGCAGTTTGTGCAAACATGCTTGATGAGATCAAGGCGATGGGTTATAAGTACTCTACAAGAGCATCCTTCTCGATCTCTGTATACGACATGACGATTCCTACCGAAAAGAAGGGATATCTCGACGCGGCTCAGAAGGACGTTGATAAGGTTACAAGACACTTTATGCGCGGTGAGCTTTCCGAGGAGGAAAGATACACGTCTGTCGTAAGAATCTGGAACGATACCACAGATAAGGTAACAAAGGCTCTTACAAACAGCTTCTCAACATACAATCCTATTAAGATCATGGCAGACTCCGGCGCCCGTGGATCTATGACACAGATGCGTCAGCTTGCAGGTATGCGTGGACTCATGTTCTCCGCAACAGGTAAGACGATGGAGATCCCGATCAAGTCAAACTTCCGTGAAGGTCTTAATATTACAGAGTACTTTATGGGTGCGCGTTCGTCCCGTAAGTCCCTTTCCGATACGGCTCTCCGTACCGCTGACTCGGGTTACCTTACAAGACGTCTTGTCGACGTATCCCAGGAAGTTATCATCAGAGAAGAGAAGTGCGACACCACAAAGGGCGCATGGATCAACGAGATCATGGACGGCAAGAACGTTCTTGAGCCTTTGAGCGATAGAATTATAGGAAGATACACTATGGGTCCCGTTGTTCATCCCGAAACCGGCGAGGTTATCGTTGAGGATGACGTAATGATCACTGACGATATGGCAAAGGCTATCGTTGACGCGGGAATTCAGCAGGTATATATCAGAACAGTAATTCAGTGTCATGCAAAGCACGGTATCTGTGCTCACTGCTACGGTGCAGACCTTGCCTCCGGCAAGCCTGTAACTATCGGTGAAGCGGTAGGTATTATCGCAGCGCAGTCTATCGGTGAGCCCGGTACGCAGCTTACCATGAGAACCTTCCACTCGGGTGGTGTCGCAGGAAGCGATATTACTCAGGGTCTTCCCAGAGTTGAAGAGCTCTTTGAGGCGAGACAGCCCAAAAAGGTTGCTGTTATGGCAGAACAAAACGGTACCGTTGAGATCAAGCCCGGTGAGGTTGCAGGCATGAATGACGTTGTTATTCACGTTGACGCCGAAAACGGTGAATTCTCTACGGCAGAATACGTTAAGTACAATATTCCTTACGGACAGCGTCTCGCTGTTAACGACGGTGACCACGTATCCGTAGGTGATGCTCTTACAGAAGGAAGCAAGGCTCCCGCAGATATCATGAGAATCCTCGGGCTTGACGCTGTTTACGAGTACGTTATCAAGGAAATTCAGAAGGTTTACCGTTCTCAGTCCTGTAACGTAAACGATAAGCACATCGAGATCATCGCACGTCAGATGACCAGAAAGGTTAAGGTTGAGGATGGCGGAGATACAGATCTTCTCACCGGCGCGCTCGTTGATATCCTTGAGTTTGAGCAGGAGAATCAGGTGGTTGCAGACAGAATCGCAGCAGGCGAGGAAGGTCTTAAGCTTGCTACCTGCACACCCGTTCTTCTCGGTATCACAAAGGCAGCGGTACAGACAGAATCCTTCCTCTCTGCGGCATCCTTCCAGGAAACCACCAAGGTTCTTACCGAGGCGGCTATCAAGGGTAAGGTTGACCACCTCAGAGGTCTTAAGGAAAACGTAATTATCGGTAAGCTCATTCCCGCAGGTACAGGAATGCAGTGCTATCATAACGTGAGCGTTGAAAAGGCAAATCAGCCTCAGACGCCCGCACCCGAAAGCATTCCCTTGTCATTCCAAGATCTTGATATGGATGCTGATTTAGAAGCGAAAGCAGAAGAAGTTATCTAAAAATATCATAAAAAGCTCAGTCAGCTCCTCTTGCAAATATTGTAAGGGGAGCTGATTTATGTATTTAGAGGAAAGAAACCTCGCAGAATAGAGAATATTTTGTAAAAACAATTTAGAATATTGACAAAAAAATTTAAATTTATAAAATGATGTTTGTGCAAAACGTAGAAATTTTGTGCTGAACCTTATGCGACATTGACAAGAAAACAAACAAGTGGTATAATAAATCGATTGCGCGGCTAATATATGGGATAACTGTGCCCAAAATCAGCCAATGCTTTTAAATATCGGCAGTATCGCACTTTTGTGCGTCTGTATATAAACATTAAAAAAACAAAGAAAAGGAGGATGACAAGGAGAATGCCAACCTTTAACCAGCTCGTTAGACAGGGCCGTACGGACAAGACCTACAAGTCAAAAGCACCCGTACTTCAGAAGGGCCTCAACACATTGACTAACAAAGCAACTGACCAGCCCGCACCTCAGAAGAGAGGCGTGTGCACAAAGGTTTCCACCACTAGCCCTAAGAAGCCTAACTCTGCTCTTCGTAAGATCGCCAGAGTAAGACTTACAAACGGACTTGAGGCGACAACTTACATTCCCGGTATCGGACACAATCTTCAGGAGCACTCTGTAGTTCTTATCAGAGGCGGAAGAGTACGTGACCTGCCTGGTGTACGTTATCACATCATTCGT
>SVTX01000004.1 GCA_015063545.1 Oscillospiraceae bacterium
TCGCCTGTTCCCTACGCAGATGTAGTTACAACTACGACACACAAGACACTTCGTGGTCCCAGAGGCGGTCTTATCCTCTGTAACGATGAGGAGATCGCAAAGAAGATAAACAAGGCAATATTCCCCGGCATTCAGGGCGGTCCTCTTATGCACATAATTGCGGCGAAGGCGGTTTGCTTTGGAGAGGCTCTCAAGCCTGAATTCAAAGAATACCAACACAAGGTTGTTGAAAACGCAAAGGCACTCGCAGAGGCTCTGCTTGAGGAAGGCTTTAACCTTGTTTCCGGAGGTACGGACAACCACCTTATGCTCGTTGACCTTCGCCCCATGAATATCACGGGTAAGGAGTTTGAGCACAGACTTGACGAGGTGCATATCACTGTAAACAAGAATGCTATTCCCAACGATCCTCAGAAGCCCTTTGTTACTTCGGGTGTAAGAGTTGGTACTCCTGCGGCTACTACCAGAGGCATGGGTGTTGAGGAGATGAAGATCATCGCTAAGCTTTTCAAGCTCGTAGCAACAGACTTTGAAGGTAGTGCAGACTACGTTCGCGCGGAAGTCAAAAAGCTTTGCGAGAAGTTCCCTCTTTACGAAAAAATGTAATTTCTTATTTGTTTTGAAAGTTAAAAATCAAAAAGCGACTGAATTTTTCAGTCGCTTTTTTCAAAGCATCGCGAGCATGTGTTTGTAATATTTTGGTTTATCGCATGTGATATATTGCCGCAGATTACAGTCTTGGAATTTGCCAGCGAAGAGCAGTTTTCAGACGAGTGAAACACGCTTCCGTTTTCAGTCCAATAATATTTAGGTGCAGAGTGATCTATGTTGGAAAGATAAGTAACGTTCAGCTTTTCTCTTTCCTCGCTTACGTGCTCCAAGTCACTCGGTGTAACAATTTTCCCCGTGTTTTCTTCTGTGACATGTTTTGCACATGAGCACAGCAAAAGCATCGTAACCGCAAGTGTGAATAATTTCCTCATGGTTACCTCACGTGTCTGACAGCATGTATTCAAGCAGAGAGATCTTATTCTGAGAATGCTCATATGCCCCTCGGAAATCCTCGGTCATTTTACAGCAAAGTTCAAGATCCGCGCTTGAAAGATAAAGAAGTATTTTGGAAGGCACCTCATCTGAATTTATCAGGTCTTTGAGAATTGAAAGCGCTCCGGCATAGTCTTCACGGGATATCTTTATACGCGACAGAATATGAATCTTATATAAGCGCTCTACGGGAATCGAACTGTCAAAACATTCCGCATCAAGCGTTTGAAGCGCCAGAATATATTTACAGAAAGAGTTCTCAAATGCAGAAATAGTATAACACATTTCCGTTACGTTTTCGTATATTTCCACACAGTCAAGCGTAGGAGAAATATTCCTTAAAAACGCAAGCAATACGTATGCACAGTTTCGTACAGATACGGTATCATATATTGTGTTTTCCGCATGTACCAAGGCAAGATCTATATTATTGCAGGCTTTATGAAGCATACCGTTGCAAATATTGTCTACCGCGATATTTATGTAGCATGATGAAAGTATGAATTCTATCTCGTCGTCCGTAGACTCAAGTTCAGATAGGCAAAGATCCTTGCAAATTTCAAAGTTCCCATCGGTAAATGCTTTTTTTATGTTTTTCATGGTCATATCCTTTTTATACATAAAATCGTCATCTTCGTTTGCAAGTAAAAATCCTACCGAAACACCAAGTCTTTGTGCAAGATATGATACCGTGCTCAAAGAAGGAAGCGCTATTCCGTTTTCTATCTGGCTGAGCATATTTCGCGTGATCTCAGAGCCCGCGAGCTCGGACTGTGTCATGAGCTTTTCAGTTCGCAACTGCTTTACTTTTTTGCCTATTTCCATGGTTCCCTCCGCGCGTAAATATAATTTACTTTTTTATTATATCACATGAGCAAAAAAAATGCAAGAAGTTTTAAATAAAATATAGTATGTCTCTGTTGCTGTTTGCTTTGTGGCATTTTTGCTTAATGATATCTACGGCTTTATCAGTTGGCGAAAAATGAAGGAAAGACAGAGCAAATAAATCATGATTCATTTACGAGCTTTCCTGTCATATGCTCAATTTCAAGACACAAAATGGTGGTGTTATTTCTGAATTTTTTTATTTCATTTTGGATATATTGAGTGTCGTTAGTAAACCTTGTGGAAAATTCCAGCATCAAATCATCTGACCAATCACTAACAATATGAACGCGACCAAATATAATCACGCTTCTGACATTCAGAGACCAATGCCCATTCTTGTGATATCCTTGGTCGTAAACGCAAAATGATACTTTATTGCTATTTGCAATCGCATCGAGTTTGTGACCGACCTTCCCACTGTGAAAATATATTTTATTGTCTGTCTTGTCAAAGTAAAAGTTTATAGGAAGAGCGTATGGATAACCTCCGTCACCGTTTACGGCAAGAACACCACGTACTTCCTGATTTAATATCTCTCTGCATTCTTTGTCTGAAAGCTGCTGCTTCTTTCTTGTTAAGTCTCTAAACATAAATTTTGAATTTTACCCCTTCCCTAAAGTGAAGCTTTTTTTGCAAATTTCATTATATCACAAAAACAGGCAGAGATGCAACACCTCTGCCTGTTTTTGTGATATTTATGCAGTTTATTAGTGAACGATGCACTTTTCTGTATCCTTATCAAAGATATGCATTCTTGCTGTATCAAATGCAATCTTGATGGTGTCGCCTGCCTTAGATGTGGATCTGGGAGATACACGAGCTGTGAGGTTTGTTTCACCGATTGTGAGGTAGAGATAGATCTCTGCACCCATAAGCTCGGTAACGTCAACGTATGCCTCAACTGTACTGTCCTCAAGAACGGACATCTGAGCGGGCTCGTCATGAATGTTTTCGGGACGTACACCGATAACAACTTCCTGACCGATGTATTCCTGAAGCTCGGGGGCATTTGCCTTATCAGCGGGAACCTTGATGGTGTAGTTCTCTTCAAATGTGAAGTAAACGTCGTCATCCTTCTTGGAGAGAGTACCGTTGATGAAGTTCATCTGAGGTGTTCCGATAAATCCTGCAACGAAGATGTTAACAGGCTTGTCATAGAGGTTCTGAGGTGTATCTACCTGCTGGATAAGACCGTCCTTCATAACTACGATTCTTGTAGCCATTGTCATAGCCTCTACCTGGTCGTGAGTAACGTAAATGAATGTTGTCTGAACTCTGTTATGAAGTTTTGTAAGCTCAGTTCTCATGGTTGCACGAAGCTTAGCGTCAAGGTTTGAGAGAGGCTCGTCAAGAAGGAATACCATGGGGTTACGAACGATTGCACGTCCGAGTGCAACTCTCTGCTTCTGACCACCGGAAAGAGCCTTGGGCTTACGGTCGAGAAGGTGTGTGATGTCAAGGATTCTTGCAGCCTCTTCAACGCGGCGCTTGATCTCTTCCTTGGGTGTCTTGTTGAGCTTAAGGCCGAAAGCCATGTTCTCAGCAACTGTCATGTGAGGATAAAGAGCATAGTTCTGGAACACCATCGCGATGTTTCTGTCCTTAGGAGCTACGTCGTTAACGAGTCTATCGCCGATAAAGAGCTCACCTTCGGATATCTCTTCAAGACCTGCGATCATACGAAGAGTTGTAGACTTACCGCAACCGGAAGGACCGACAAGAACGATAAATTCCTTGTCCTTGATCTCAAGGTTGAAGTCGGAAACGGCGGTAACACCACCGGGATATTTCTTGTAAATGTGTCTGAGTGACAAACTTGCCATGGGGTTTATTCCTCCTGAAATTTAATAAATGGAAACCCTAATTTCCTATTGTTATAATTGTACCAAAATTTGCGATGATTTTAAAGAGCCTAAATTACTAAAATTGCTTTCATCCCTTTGTGCAAATGTAACAAAAAGTCGAATAAACTAACGCTTATCCGACTTTTTTACAGTGATTCCGTGTTAATGGATTAAAATTTCATAGAGAGACCTATTCTCTTTTTCTTAACGTCAACGGTAAGAACCTTAACTTTTACCACATCTCCTACCGAGAGCATTTCAGAGGGATGCTTTATATATTTGTCACAGATCTGCGATATATGCACAAGACCGTCCTGGTGAACGCCGATATCTACAAATGCGCCAAAGTCAATAACGTTTCTTACAGTTCCTGTAAGCACCATGTCGGGCTTAAGATCCTCTATGTCCAAAACATCGTCTCTGAGAATTGGAGGCTCGAAGGAATCGCGCACATCGCGTCCCGGCTTTTCAAGCTCGCCTATAATATCGATAAGCGTGGGTTCACCTATACCGAGAGCCTCGGCTACGCTCTTTATGCCCTTCTTTTCCACATCGCGGCGGAGGAATTTTACCTGATTATGAGCCACATCGTCGGTAGTGTATCCGAACATTTCAAGAAGTGCCTTGGTTGCTTCGTAAGATTCGGGATGGACGCCGGTGTTATCAAGTATTTCCTTCGCACCGGGAACTCTTAGGAAGCCTGCGCACTGCTCGAACGCTTTATCTCCTATTCGCGGAACCTTTTTGAGCTGAGAACGAGAGGTGAATTCACCGTTTTCTTCTCTGTATTTTACGATGTTCTTTGCGCTTGTTGTGTTGATACCTGAAATATAAGATAAAAGTGAGTATGAAGCTGTATTTACATCCACGCCGACAGCATTTACGCAATCTTCTACTACTCCTGTGAGCGCAGAATCAAGACGGGCAGGTTTCATGTCGTGCTGATACTGACCTACGCCGATGGACTTGGGATCTATTTTTACAAGCTCTGCAAGCGGGTCCTGAAGTCTTCGCGCGATAGAGACCGCAGAACGTTGCATAACGTCAAAGTCCGGGAATTCTTCTGTTGCGAGCTTAGATGCGGAATAAATGGAAGCGCCTGCCTCGTTTACAACTATATATTTACAGCCCGATTCGGGTATTTCCTTTAAAAGTCCTGCGCAGAAAATTTCACTTTCCTTGGAAGCCGTTCCGTTACCTATTGCGATAACGTCTACGTGGTGCTTCTTTATGAGAGTTTTCATTATTCTTGAAGCTTCTTCGGTGCGAGAACGGGGCTTTGTAGGATATATAACGGCGGTGTCAAGCACCTTACCCGTCTTATCAACTACCGCGAGTTTACATCCGTTTACGTAACCGGGGTCAAAGCCAAGCACGGTTTTGCCCTTGAGGGGAGATTGCATAAGAAGATGTCCGAGGTTGTCCGAGAATACCTTGATAGCTCCCTCGGAGGCGAGGTCAAACATGTCGTTTCTGATTTCTCGTTCAATAGAGGGCGCAATAAGTCTTTCATAGCCGTCCATAACAGCTGCGGAAACGTGCTTGTATGCGGGGCTTGCAGGCTCTGTTATAACACACGCGAGAAGGAAATTGAGCACGATCTCAGGGGATATAACAACAGCCACCTTGAGAAATTCCTCCTTCTCTCCTCTGTTGATGGCGAGAATTCTGTGACCGGGAATCTTTTTGAGAGGTTCGCTGTATTCATAGTACTGAGCATAAACGGAGTCTTCGTCTTTTGCGTTACATACGTTGAGAAGTCCGTGATCAAACGTCTGCGCGCGAACGGATTTTCTGAATTCTGCATTATCGGAGACCATTTCGGCGATAATGTCGCGAGCGCCTGCGAGAGCTTCCTCCGCGGATGCCACTTCCAGCTCTTCATTGATATATTCTGCTGCAATTTCGTCGATAGAAGGCTCATATTCCTTTCTTTGCTCCATAAGAATGAGAGCGAGAGGCTCAAGTCCTTTTGCCTTTGCGACGGATGCACGAGTTTTTCTCTTGGGGCGGAAGGGGCGATAAATATCGTCAACCTCGGTGATAGTGACGGCATTCATGATAGCCTGCTCTATCTCGGGGGTAAGATTGCCTTGAGCTTCGATAAGAGAACGCACCTCTTCCTTTCTCTTTTCTATGTTACGAAGATATTCAAGTCTGTCATTAAGATTACGGAGAGTCTCGTCGTCAAGGCTTCCCGTGACCTCTTTACGGTATCTTGCGATAAACGGAATAGTGTCACCGCCGTCGATAAGCTCAACGGTCTTTTGCACTTGTTCTTCCTTCAGCTTGAATTCTTCGGCTAATTTTTTGATGATGTCCATGTATTATTGTTCCTTTCGGTTTTTGGTCTGTGATATTTGTGGGGGGAGAAAGCCCATAATCTGAAAGCAAATCCCTCTACCACGCCCGGCGTGAATTCCTTTAGACAAGGGAGCCAAATTAATTCTGCGGTCCCTTATGTTTTTCAAGGCTTTCGGCGGGAATTTTTGACGCGCGTTTCTCAAGTGATGCTTGCTCACCCTCGGTCAGATATCTCCACTCACCGCGAGCAAGATTTGTGTCAAGCACGACCTCGCCAAACGTCACGCGTTCAAGGTAAGTTATCTGATTGTGTACGGCTATTGCCATAAGCTTTATCTGGTGATATTTTCCCTCGGTGAGGGTGATATATCCCTCGCGCTCACCCGTCATTTCAACGCGGCAGGGCGCGGTCATGTATCCGCCGATGTCAACACCGCCCTCAAGGTTCTTAACGTCCTCGTCAGACACGGGAAACTTGGTCTCAAAACGGTATTTTTTATCAACGTGGTTTTTGGGTGAGAGCAGCTTGTGCGCGAGCGGGCCGTTGTTTGTGAGTATCATAAGTCCGAGCGTATTTTTATCAAGTCTGCCGCAGGGGAAAAGTCCTATTCTCTGCAGCTCGTCCGGTAGGAGAGTCAGAACAGTCGGTGAGAGCTTATCGTCAGTCGCGCTGACGTAGCCCTCGGGCTTATTGAGCATGATATACGTAAACTCACGGTAGATTATCTTCTGACCGTTATAGCAGATTATATCTTTCGTGGGATCAATGTGACCGCTTGAGCGACGTGTTACGACACCGTTTACGGTAATTTGTCCGTTTTTAGCCGCTCTTGCCGATTCTGTGCGCGTCAGTACACCAGCATCGGACAGGTATTTGTCAAGCCGCATATATGCTCTCCTTCCTCTCAAAATCAAACATGAATATTATAACATGTTTTGATCGATTTGTAAAGTGATTAAGGGCATTTTTTTATAAAAAAGAGGCTTCCCCATACGGGGAAGCTGTTCCCCTTGAGGGGAAGCTGTCGCTTTAGTGACTGATGAGGTGTCGTGTTTTGTTACACTACTCTATTCCTCTTTTCTCCGTTCAAAAATGCCTCAATATTTTTCATAACTTCATCTCGGCAACGCACTCTTGCCTCGTATGCGCCCCAGGACATGTGGGGAGTGAGACATACGTTAGAAAGTCCCGCAATTTTGAAATACGGGTGGTCTGTACCGAATGGCTCGATTGAATAAACGTCAATTCCAAGACCGCCAAGCTTTCCGGTCTCTATCGCGTCAGCCAATGCCGCCTCGTCGGCAACAAGGCCGCGCGCCATATTGACGAATATCGCATCAGGCTTCATGGACTTTATTCTATGCTCATTTATAAGATTTTTCGTGTCGGGAGTTAAGGGTGTATGGACTGTGATAATATCAGATTCACGGCAAAGTGTGTCTATATCCACGCATTCAACGCCCTCGGTGGGTGTTCTCTTATTGACGATGACACGGCATCCAAGCGCTTCTGCAACTCTGCCCACCTGCGAGCCGATATTTCCGTAGCCAACTATTCCCCACGTCTTGCCGCATATCTCGTGATACACAGGCGTGAGCATATTTGCAACTCCGCCGCGGGTATAGCTACCGTCAGCTACCGCATCTCTGTACTCATTCAGGTGTGATACAAGGCTCAGCACCATAGCCACAGTTATCTGTGCCACGCTTTGCGACGAATAGCCCACAACGTTGCAGACGGCGATATTATTTGCCTTGCAATACTCGGTGCCGATATTGTCATATCCTGTTGCCATTACGCAGATGAGCTTTAAATTTTTACATTCGGGCAGATTGTGCTCCCCCACCTTGACCTTGTTTATTATGATAACATCGGCATCGCCGATATTTTTTACGACTTCATCGGGAGAGGTTTTGCTATACACGGTAAGCTCTCCAAATGTCTCAAAAACTGATAAGTCCATATCCGCGCCGAGAGTTGATGCGTCAAGTATCTTTATCTTCATAAAATTCTCCTTTTTGCAGAAAGACCGAGGGCAACAGCCTTCGGTCAGTTTAATTTTTATTCTGCAATAACTTCTTCCTCGGCAAGCTTTTCGTCGATAAGATTTTCAACGGTTTCTTCTACGAGCTTGTTGTTTTTCTTTTTCTTTATCAAAACGATAGTCGCAACTATCGCTGCGACAGCCGTGATAGCGCCGATGGTGATGAGTACTATTTTGAGAGTGTTGTTCTTTTTCTTTTTTTCAAAAAACATAGTTATATCCTCCGTTCCTCATGGATAATTGTATATATCAATACAATTATATACAAAAATCAGCAATTTGTCAATAGTACAATTCAATAAATTGATTTTTTCAGCCTGATTTGGCATTTTGAGTATGCTCTGTTCTCTTTTTTCCATACGGATAAGGCATTATTAAACTCGGCATCTAAAGCTTTCTTATCTTTGTCGGTAACGAAAGTTATTCGTCCGATCGGAATTCGTGACGCTATCTCGGATAATTCATGTGATGTTTGCTGTGTGTTTATTCCTAAGTGTAGATTTGGATAACATAAAAGCTCATACATCGTGTCGTTCACTTCTGATGTTATAAGCAGTATTTTCGGAAACAGATGTGATGTTTCAAGATATTGGATAATTTTGACGGCTACATCTGTGTTACAACCTGTTGCGTCAACCGTTAAAATGTCGGAGCTCTCAAGACAAATCTGTGCCTGTTCACGGATGTTCTGAACTGTGATCATTGCTCTTTCGTCGGCAGTTATATCTATACCCAAAGCTATCTTTTTTCGTATAAGATCCGAATGATATTTGTCCGGTCTTACGAAACTTTGAGTATCAAGCCTTATGGCAGAAGAGATATCACTGTATTCAAGATATTGAACGGTCAACGTTTTTTCTGTGTTTCTGCCAAAGTGTGTTTCTTTATAGAATGCTTTCCATAAAGCATCACACGATTCCCCGCAGATATCTACGTCTTGATTGTATAGTTTATTGATGGAGGACCTGATATCCGCAAACAGCTTTTGACCGGAAATCATAACCATACACTTGCACAAAACAGCAAAGTTTTCATAATCCGAGTGATTATATGAGAGATATTCTTCGGGGGCGCATATTTTCAAAATTGACGGAATACCCGGATGCTCATTCAGAAGATATTCATATATGTTTGACGGTTTCATTCAGCCTCCCCCTTTCTGTTTGTGCTTTGTAATGTTATTGTAGCATAAATACCGTTTTTTTTCAATAAAAAAATAAAATTTTAAAATGCTATGTACAAAACTGAAAAAATATGTTACAATATAAAGGATATATTCTCAAGGAGGCCGCTATGCTTTTGTACGACTATCATATACATACAAAATATTCCTTTGACGGAGATGCATCGGCAACTCCGAGGGCGATATGCGAGGCGGCAATAGCCAAAGGACTTACAAGCATTGCTATTACAGACCATTTTGAGGCTAATTCTCAAGCAGAGGGACTTTACGCTCCTTACGACGCAAAAGCCGCATACTCAGACATAATGCAAGCAAAAGAGGATTTCAAAGACAAGATTCACGTTTCCTACGGTATAGAGATCGGACAGGCAAGTCAGTACCCCGATATTGCCAATGATTTTCTGCGTAAATACCCTGTCGAGTTTGTTCTAGCCTCGTTGCACAATCTTAAAGGAAAGCCTGATTTTTATTTTATGGATTTTAAAAGTATGCCCGAGGACGAGATAATTTCTCTATGTGCGGAGTACTTTACAGAAATGAAGGACATGATATGTGCGCTTGACAGGGTGGATTCCCTCGCGCATATTACGTACCCGTGTCGGTACATTTCGCAGGCAGGCAAAACTGTTGATATGTCTGCGTTTTATGACAAGATAAGTGATATTTTCCGTATTATGGTCGCAAATAATATTGCCCTTGAGGTAAATACATCCACCTACACAAAGGGACTTGGATTCTGTATGCCCGACCGAGAGATTGTATATCTTTATAAGGAATGTGGCGGAGAGCTTGTTACTGTGGGAAGTGATGCCCACTCCCCCTCCTTGATAGGTTCATCTTCTGAATATGCGGAGCACATTTTGAGGGAGTGCGGAATAAAAAATATACTTGTTTATTCAAATGGCAAAAAAGAGCAAAGAAAAATTAACTGAGAGGAATTTTTTATAATGGAACTGACAAATTTCAGCCTTATATATCCCAATGAAAAATCAAAGCAGGAGCATCTTGAGGGCATCTGTGTTCCCGACATCGATATGTACACCTTGCAGGAGCTTGGCCTCTTGGAAATATTTGATTTGAAAAGCGCAACCTTGTCCGATTATTTTACAACCGATATAGAGGTCATGAAATACCGTATGGGCATATTCCGAGACATGATGGATAACCCTGCTATATCCGAAACATTCAACAAGGTAATTCCTATTGTTCAGGATATAACCGAGCTTCGAAGATTGGAGTCCGACAGCGGAGATGCTGACGACTATCTTTCCAGTATAACTGAGATAGAGCTGTACATTTCATGTATCGATATTCTTAACAGTGGGCTGTCTCAGGTCAAAGATAATGTCAAAAGCCAAGCATTTAAAATATTGACGCAGCGAATTACTGAGCTGGCAGAATCTGAGTATTATGCGGAACTTAATCGCAAGCTTTCGGAACTTACCCGACGTGTACGGGAGATAAAAAGTGTGACTGTTGGAGTAAATCTTGATTCTCAGCTTCGCCCTACCGGCGCGGGTGTGCTTGCGGTGAATTCCGAGGCATTTAAGTCCGGAGATGCGCTTGATAAGATATTGCGTTTAAATTTTAAGGATGACGAATATACTTGTATAGCGAGTTTGGTTCCGTTTTCTAAAAAACAGTCCGAAAATCAGAAGATCGCTATGTCAAATGCTTTTAATTCGGCTATCAGCGACGTGTACCGTTCTTCCCTTCGTTCGTGGAAGAAAATAGTACAGTCATACGTTCTTGAGAATACTGATTTTCTTATAGAGCTTATGCCGGAGATTGAGTTTGTGGTAAAAGGCGCGGCGCTAATGTCGGAGCTTTCTCAAAGAGGCTTTGATCTTTGTACCCCGACTTTTGCAGAGCTTGATGAGCGCAAATTTGAAGCTGTGGAGCTTTATAATCCTGTGGTTGCAATGAAGCTTCCAAAGGGAGAGGACATAGTGGGAAATGATATTTCATTCTCGAAAGAGGATGCATTGATTTATATTCTCACAGGACCCAACAGAGGCGGGAAATCAGTAATAACTTGCGCTATAGGCATAGGGGTTGCTATGATGCAGCTCGGTCTGTTTTTCCCTGCTAAGAGCGTATGCGTAAGTCCTGCTGATGCTATATATACGCATTTCCCCACAGGTGCAGACGACACTATAGACAAAGGAAGACTCGGAGAGGAGTGCGCAAGACTTGTTGAGATTTTTGATAATGTAACAAGGTACAGTCTTGTATTGTTGGATGAATCTCTCTCCTCCACCGGATCGTATGAAGGCTCATATATTGCATCAGAGGTGATTGCCGGACTTGCGATTGTCGGTTGCAGAGCGCTTTTCGCAACTCATTTGCATGAGCTCGCTTCCGAGATAGATAGAATAAACGAGGTATCCAAAGCTAAAAACGGTTCTTATATCGATACTCTCGTTGCAGGTATAGATGAGGGCAAGCGTTCCTTTAAAATTGTAAGAGCAAAGCCCGACGGCAAGAGTTATGCAAGAGATATTGCAGATAGGTACGGACTTACTTTTGATAAGATCATTGATAAGATAGATAAGCAGTAAAATAAGAAATGCTGTCGGTACACCGACAGCATTTCTTATTTTTTCTTTTGTGTAAGCTCAATACTTTTGTTGATTAAAAATGTTATTAATTTGTGTGATAGACTTCCGTCAAGCGGAACTGTTACCCAGTGTGTTTTATTCATATGATACGCGGGTATGATTTGAGGATAAAGCTCAAACAGGGCAAGTGAATCTTCCGGACGACTTTTTACGTTCAAAATATCTATTTGATTATTTGTATCTCGTCCTATCTTTTGCTCCGGAATATTCATGATGATTCCGAACCATCTTTTCGTATCGGTGTGTCGAAGAACTGTAGTATCAAAATCATTTTCAAATGGTTGATCAAAAGACACGTCGGATAGCGATTTCATGTATTCCAGAATAAATTCTCTGTCGCTCATATTACATTTCTTTAACGTCGCCATAGGACGCAGGATCATTTTTATACATCTCGTAATATTCCATAATTACAGAGACTACCTCGTCGGGAGTTTTATTTGTAGTATCCACAACAAGATTGTAATTTTTGAAATCATAATAGTCTGCGCCGTATATCTCTATAAATCTCTTTCGTTCAACAACGCTTCGCTCGACAAGCTTTTCGCATGCGTCGTTTACGTCGGTATAGTGTTCCTCGGCGCTTATGCGGTTATAAAAAACTCTGTTTGCCGCTTCCATAGGATCAATAGTCAGGAATATTTTAAACGTATTTTCCGCAAAATGCCAAGCCATACGAGAGTCGAAAATGAGCTTGTCCTCTTTTCTCTCTCGTGAGATTTTTGTTACAAGGCTGTCTATTTCGTCATCAAGTTCGGGATTTTCTTTCATTCTTTTGTTGAGCTCAAGCGTAGAGATGCCTTTTCTGCGAGCGAATTCACGCTGTATAGCACCTGTGCTGAATATTTCAAATCCATAATTTTCCTTTATGATTCCGCAAACGGTTGATTTTCCGCTTCCAAGTCTTCCTGTAATAGAAATAAGCATGTTTTTTCCCCTTTGGACAAGTTGTTTTAAAAATATTACGAGTGCCACCTTGTGACACCCGTAATAATATTGTGAAATACGAAAATAAGCGATTATCCCTCGCGAGTTACGAGAACTATAGTAAACGATTCACCGTCTGCTACCTTGTCGGTGGATATGTGACCGTACGCATAGCTCTTGAGAAGGTTTTCGTTCTGGGGCTTGAGAAGGTTCTTTACAGTAATAGTTTTCTTGTTTCCGTCTTTGTCGACTTCACCTGTATAGAAAGTAGTTCCCTTGAGGGCTACCCAATACTGGTTGGCATCCTTAACGTAATAATCATCTATCTCTGTGATCATAGAGCCGTCATCGGATGTTGAAAACCAGATATCCTTCTGAGTAGTATAGTATTCGATAATTCCCAAAACAGTGGGATTGAGACCTCTGTAATTGAAATTGTCTTCACGGAAAATGTTAGATCCGGCGCTATCCTTTATTTCAAAAGACACAGTAATATCTACAAGCTCGGGAGTTACGTCACCCTTGGGAGCTTCTTTTTCAGATACTTTTTCTTGTGTCTGCGGTTTTTCTTCTTCCTTCGAACCACATGCTATAAAAGAGCAAGCCATAATGCTTACCAATAAAATCATAGCAATTATCTTAATGGATTTCATGTTTATTCCTCCGACAAATTGTTCTTAATACTAGAATTATACTACATTACTCGCAATTTGTCAATAGATTTTGAGCGGTATTTTATAAAAATTACGATGTCTGCTTATACGCGTAACATGATTGCAAGGTTTATGTATGAGACATAAAAAAGCCATAGGCTGTTTGTACACATCGCAAGGCAGGACAATGTGTGTACGCTTTTGAACAAAAATGCGCACATACACGAGCAAATAAGACAGCACACGGAAATAATGAAAGAGAAAAACAGTTTTGTGCCGCAAAAAAAGAGAGGATACCACATTAAGGACATAAAAAACATAGCTATAAAGAACAGGCTTCCCCGATACGAGAGAATTTCCTCTTGTCCGCATATTCTTTTGCAGAATATTTTTCCCATTATGATGCCGAATGCAAAACCCGATATAAAAAACCAAAACAGGCTTAGCATATTAAAGATCCACATCGGGGGCAGGAGTACGTCTGCCCCCATGACGTGTATCATATTCAAGGGACTTGGAGCGCAAAGTCTTATAATAAATCCTATTGTTGCATAAACAATACCGCATATCAAACCTGTTTTTTTAACCGCATCGGGCCGTCTGTCACGATGTTTTGTTTGCATCATGATATCCTCCGTAACATTCTTTTGGAACATTATATGGAGAATTATTCAAAGTTATTCTGCAAAAACCATCCGTTGCGAAGTATATCCGTTGAATCACCGACAACGGGCATCTGTCCGGTTTGTGAATTGTAGGTAAGCATTTGTACCTTTTCCGAGCAGTGGAATTGTTTCGGAGCATCTTTGTAGCTATTTAGCCTATATATTTGCGTTAGAATGTCGTTCCATATTCTGACCGAAGGATTTCCCAAAGCACCCGACAGAGGTTGCGGATAGTCGTATCCGCACCATACCCCCGCAAGCAAAGAAGGTGTATATCCCACGAAAAGCTTGTCGCAGTTGTTTTGAGTAGTTCCTGTTTTCCCTGCCACGTCAACATTCTTCAAAAGTGTGATTTGTCCGCCAGATGCTGTTCCCGATATCACTACCTGCTCGAGTAGCTTTGTCATAATAGATGCGCTTTGCTCGGAGATCACCTCTTCTTGATTTTTTCGGTTATCAAAGATAAGATTTCCGTTTGCATCCGTAACTTTGTAATATGAGCGCGCCGTGCTCATATTACCTTGAGCAAATATGCTGTATCCTGCGGTGAGTTCCCGTAACGATATGCCGTTCAGAGTTTGTCCGAGCGCAAGAGAAACCGGGTTTTCATCACCCGAAGAGTCCTTTGTCGGAGAGATGAGACTGTCAATGTGCAGTCTGTTTTTCAGGAAGGATAAGGAATTCTTGGCGCCCAACTTATATAGCATTTTTACAGAGACTGTGTTGGTTGAGTTTGCTATTGCGTCACATATATTGATGTTGCCTTCATATTTCCTGTTTGCGTTCTGAGGCCAATCTTTGCCTTGAATATTTGAGATCGGAGAATCGTTTACGATTGTTGCCCAGTTTATTTCTCCCTTTTCGATTAAGGGGGCATATACCGAAAGCGGCTTTATTGTGGAGCCGGGAGAACGCTTGGTATCTGTCGCATAATTCTGTATAAGATTTCCCTGCTTTTTTCCTATCGCTCCTGCTATGCCGAGTATATCTCCGTTGTATGGATCCATAATAATCATTGACGATTGCGGAGAGGGTACATTTGATACAGAAAGATATGTGTCAAGATCCCGATAGTACGATTCAAGAATATTCTGTATGTCGGGGTTGACGGTAGTATATATTCTTAGCCCGCCGTTGAATATTGTGTTATATGCGTATTGCTTTGTATATCCGAGCCGTGTGAAATCTCGGACGAGGTCAGATATGAGAGTTTCTTCAAACCATGAGAGATTGCTTTGATAGCTTTTTTTGTTTACGTTCAATTCTAAAGGCT
Organism: Oscillospiraceae bacterium; assembly: GCA_015063545.1. Taxonomy (GTDB): domain Bacteria; phylum Bacillota; class Clostridia; order Oscillospirales; family CAG-272; genus SVTX01. Next base: position 15,448 of record SVTX01000004.1, read on the forward strand.
GTACCTTTGAATAATTGTATTCGCTCTCGGATATATAGCCTTGGTCATACATGCATTTCAATACGACATTTCTTCGGCCCACAGTGTTTTGAGGACATTTTATTGGGTCGTACAGTGATGGGTTATTGGTGATTGCGGCTATCGCGGCTATTTCACATAACGAAAGTTCATTGGGTGATTTTGAAAAATAGAAATCCGCCGCTGCGCCTACTCCCATGCACCCGTTGGAGAGATTGATTATGTTGAAGTATATTTCCAATATTTCATCTTTGCTGTGATTTTTTTCAAAATTAAGAGCGAGAAAGACCTCGTTTATCTTTCTTTTTGGTGTGCGCTCGCTTTTTCCCGTAAGGTTTTTGATTACCTGCTGAGTTATGGTGGAGGCTCCAAATGACGAGGATTTTCTTAATATATAATTTGCAACCGCCTTTGCGCTTCTGATAAAATCCACACCGTGATGAGAATAAAACCTTTTATCCTCTACCGAAATGAACGCATCTATCATTTTCTGAGGCACCCTGCTTATAGGCACATAACTGTATTTTGATTCCGAGCATGAAAGGTTTTCGGTCAAAACTTTTGGTTTTGACGGGTCTCCGTCCTGATAATAATATACAATCGTTTGCGTGTTTTCCGACGGCAAGGACAGAAGTTCCTTATCTATATTAATGCCGGCTTTTTTGTATAAGTACACAAAAGCAAATGACGATACAACAGTTAAAAGTATCATTGATATGATTACTAAAACGAGTAGAAAATTAATAAGTTTTTTCATAGTCACTCTCCTTTCTTTCTTATTTTTTCTCCGCGCAGCTCAAAAACACAAGGTAAGATAAATTACTTTTGCAATAAAAAAGCAAATGAAATATTTTATACCAAAAAAAGCGGACACTCCACGAGTGTCCGCAAATTTGCGATTCTTATTTGCTTTTGATGTTAATACACAATACCTCTCGTGGATTAAAAAATCTTGGACAAGGTATCGGTCTTGTATTGTTACTGCATCCGCGGCTTATTATAAATTTTCCGTCGTGTAAGCCTGATGTGTATTTGGGAAACAATCCCTGACCGGGCGCGTAAACTCCTCGGTTGAATATTCTCCACTGCCCTCCGTGAGCATGCCCTGACAATATGAGGTCAAATTTTTTATCCGCAAGGTATTCGGGATAATATTCGGGATGATGGCACAGGAGTATTTTGTATCCTGACTCTTCGGAATATCTGTCCAAAAAAGCCACATTCGGTTTTCCGTCTTTTTTGTAAAGCCCGGAAAGCACACCGCCGATGAGTATGCCGTCGGTTAAGCTTTCGTACTTATCAAACAGCATATGTATGCCAAGCGCTTCAAGGCGATCAAACACGCTTTGAGGTACGCTTCTGTATCCGGAGAACTCGGGATTTTCCAAGCAGGGTTCGGCTTCCACCTCATGATTTCCGAAACAGTAATATACGGGAGCTATTTTGACTGCTTGTTCGAAAAAAGCAAAACCGCGCTGATTGCGCACGGTGTTTTTGCCGCCAAAATTCTCAAACATGTCTCCCGGTGAAAGTATGACATCCGGTTGAATTTGCTTCAATGCTTCAATTACGGGAGAGGGATCTTTGGTGTGAAGATCGGCTACAACGGCAAGTTTTACATCGATATTGGGTTTTGCGCTTTGTAAATTATAATTGGTGATCTTCAATTCAGACTCCTTCTATTCCCTGTTCAAGCAAATGTTTTGCTAATATTTCGGCAGCAGATGCAACCAACTCTGCGCAGGGACGTTTTTTGTAATATTCGGGCGACCGTTCTTCCGGAATGCCACCGCTTGTATGGGGCGTTCCAATAAGCAGATCACGGCATATTATAGAGCCGTTTTGGTTTGAAAAGCTTGACGCAAGCTCTCTGACATTTGAATAAAGCTGAATTTTTTTTGCGTTATCGGAAGCCGAGCTATATCCGCACAGGTATCCCTCTACCAAAAACATCCCGCTGACGGCTCCGCAAACCTCGCGCATCCTTCCCATTCCGCCGCCAAATGGAGACGCAAGCATCAATAAGTTTTCCTGATCTACGGGCATGAGATCGCCAAAAGCCAGAGCAACGGATTGCGAGCAGTTATATCCCTGCTCAAAATATGATTTTGCGTTTTGAGAACGTATTGAAATTCTTTCTTGTTCGGTCATGTTCTTCCTCCGTGTGTTTTTTATGATTATATCAAAGATTTAAAATTTTGTCAATCCGCATCGAATTCATATCTGTGTATATCGGGTGAAAGTATCAGATGCGAATTAGGTGACACATATGAATTTATGTCGTAATACGACGCAATCTCGTCCGATGAAAAGACGATTTGTTTTATCCTCTCACCGTTTTGTATTTTGTATTTTTGTTTGGGAGAGGGACCTCTGCTTCCGAATATCAAATAATCTGTTTGCACTAACGTGTCAAATGCCGCCGCTGATATGTTACTTTCGGTATATGACGGTGACAGATATGTGAGCGAGGTGTTCTCGGTTTGGAGCGAAAGCATTACTGTCGGAACCGTGGAGCGTTTGATAAAATCTCGCTGAATATTGACGGTCATTCCGTCCAATATGTATAGGTCTTCCCCATTGTTATAAAATTCTACTTTTACGTTATTGTCTTTCGCACATTCCATAATAGACATCATTCGGAAATAATCGTCAGACGTTATGGGTGTCGGTATGTACAGTGAGCGTACCATCTGAGACTGAAATACCTGTGACAGACAGGATATGTGCGCAGTTGTGTAATGAGTGAGAACAAACGCATCTATTTCTGTGGAGTTCAGTTTTGACAACTCGTCAAAGGCGTACATAAACGTCGTGGAGTAACCCGGTGTCATATCGAAAATCACTGTTTGTTCTCCATCACGGGCGATAATTACATTTCTGTCATCCTGTTGGTTTACATAGGAGACTTTTACAATATCTTTTTCGATGTTTGCTGATATTCCCACTGCGGTAAAAAATACGATGAGTGCTGAAATAAACGGAATAGCCGATGTCCATTGGTGTTTGAATTTTATGGTAAGACATACTAACAACACCATAGAAAGCAGTACGGCGGCAATAGTAGTAAATCTGTAATTGAATGAGATCATGCAATCGTTGCGTTGAGATATATTTGAGCAAAAGTCTATCATTGCACCGCAGCTCAAATTAAGCAAGTGGTATAAGATCCTGCCAAATATGGGAACAGAACAACACGCAAGATATAGAGGTGTCATTATCAGGATAAGCTCTGTGGGTATGGCAAGGATCAAAGATGATAATACAGAATATACTGACATTTGTTTTGTAAACACACACAAAACAATGACAAGCGGAGCTATGGCGCAGATCGAAGTAAGTATTGATGTAACGATAGCCACGAGGGGAGATATGAGTAGCTTCCATTTGCGGTAATGCGGTTGAAAGAAATAAAACGCAAACGACTGGAACAGCGGCATATAAGTTAAAATTCCGAACGTAGCGGCAAACGACATCCAAAAGCCTGCGTTGAGGATCGCCCCGGGTGAACACATAAGAATCACCGTACCGGCTATCGAAAGTGACGTAAGTCCGTCCGACCGGTAATTGCATATCATTGACAAATACACAGTCAGTAGCATAAGCACAGATCTTGTGGCAGAAACCGAAAAGCCTGTAAAAGCAAGATAAAGCACTGCAAGAAATCCAAGTATGATGGCCCTTGCTTTGTATGGCATGAAGCATTTTTTAAATATAAATGCTATAAATCCGAAAAGTATGCTCATATGCAGACCACTGATCGCAAGAATGTGCGATGCGCCCGAACGCCTGAAGTCTCTCACTATATCGGTTGGCAGACCGTTCTTGTTTCCCAAGAATATTGCGGAGCATACCCCACCCTCATCTTTTCCAAGATCATTCCGAAGCCTGTCTGAGAGCTTATCGTTGAATTTTGCAAGTATGGCGCGGAGACTGTTTGCATCCCTTTTTGATATGTAAATATCTTCCGATATATCCGATTTGAATTTTGCAAATATACCGTCCGATAGCATCATATCTGCTTCTTTGTATGAGCCGATGCTTTCTTCAAATTTTGAAACCGAAACACTCGCCTTTATTTCATTTCCCGGTTGTATATCAGCCAGATATTCGCATTCTATAACAGCATCAAAGGATACACGCTTTCCGTCAAGCTCTTTGACATGGAGCGTATATTCGCTGGAACCTCCGGAATAAAACGATTCGGATATAACCAAGGCTTTAATATTGTGTTCTTCTCCTTCAGGCATGAGTGCATATTTTTCATACCTTACGTTAAAGTAGATGAGCGAAACGGTTGCAGAGCAAATTGTCAATGCAAAAAACAGTATCCACGACAGGAATGCTGTCAATGACATGTTTTTCTTATGAATCTTGAAACACACAACTACCAGAGTTGACAAAATACAAATAATTATGGCAATAACTTTTACCCACGCTTCCGAAAAATAAAAAAGAACGGAGCTGAACATAAATGTCATGCATGAGCAAAAAACAGGCCTATTCTTGAAAAGCTGCATGTGTTTCTTCTCCGTTTCTTAAGATTTTTTAAGTATGCGTTATGTAGCGCGAATTCTAAAAATAAAAAAATTTCCAAAGGTGCTTGACAAAAGCCACAAAAGGCTTTATAATAAGCATGTTGCAATCAACGAGTCACTCGTTGTAAAAAATTTATCAGGAGGATATGAAATGTTTGAGAAGGTTAAAGAACTTTTGGTGACCGAGCTCCAGATCAATGCAGATGATATTACCATGGATGCTGAGCTTTCCGCAGATCTTGGAATTAATTCTATCGAGCTTGCAGACCTTGTTATGATCTGCGAGGAAAAGTTTGATCTTTCTATCGAAGATGAGGATCTTCATTCGTTCATCACTGTTGGAGACGTTGTTAACTATCTTGAGAACAATCTCTGATTTGAATCCCGAACATAAAGAAATATATATCCGCATCCCGCAAAGTGGGATGCGGATTTTTCGTTGCTTGCATAACTTTTTGCAATTACGGAGATACGGGGCGACAAAGATATGTCTCTGCCCCAAATTTTTTCAATTGTGCAAGTGTATCTCGCGCTTTGTCCTCGCAAGAGAAAATGCCAAACACGGACGGTCCGCTTCCACTCATCATTGCGTGGTCTGCCCCACCGGCAAGCATGATGCTTTTCAAAGATGCGGCAGATGAATGTGTCGGTAAAATAACGCTTTCAAATATGTTGAACATGCCCTCGAAATACGTCTTGTCGTTCTTGCCTGCTGCCGTATCTGTGAATCGCGTTTGTGGAACGTATTCCTTAAAGTCGTTATACATTTTATCGAGTGCAGCATATGCCGTGGGTGTAGAAACGCCCTCTCCCGCACGTGCTATGAGAATATGTCTGTCGGGCATGGATGGAAATTTAGTTATGCGGTCACCTATTCCCTGTGTAAGACACGTTCCTCCGACCATGCAAAACGGGACATCTGCCCCGATCTTTGCTCCTATTGCAAGTAGCTCGTCAGTAGTATATTTGTTATTCAAAAGTTGATTTAAAAGCTTGAGAACAGCGGCGGCATCAGTGCTTCCCCCGGCAAGACCTGCGGCGGCGGGAATGTTTTTTTCTATATGGATGTTCACAGTTCCGCTTTCGATCAAGCGGCCGGCAGCCTTATACGCTATATTGTCCTTTCCAACGGGAATATTGGGATTGCTGCAAGTGACGGTAATGCTTTTATATTTTGACGGTTCATATTCCACGCTTACGGTGTCATAAAGCCCTACGCTTTGCATAACGCTTATTATGTTGTGATATCCGTTATCCATTTTAGATTTGATATCCAGGAAAAGATTAATTTTTGCATATGCATTCTCTTTTATTGTTGTCATTGAATATTCTCCTTGCGCAATTTCAAATCTGCTTAGCATCATTATAGCTCTTATTTTGAATCAGTCTGTTAATATTTGTTGAATTTTTAGAAAAAAATAAATAAAAAAGTTAAAATGTCATTTTTTTATATTGACGAAAGTCGAAAACGGGTATATAATATAATGTGGTGTATTTTGTGAAATTTACAAATACAATACGAACTTTATCGGGAGACAGTATGGAAAAACAAAACGCTAAAAACAAAAAGCTTACGCTTGTTGCCATATCTATTGGAATACTTATTGCTATAGCGGCGCTTTTTTATCTGATATTTAATATTGAGGGATTGAGAAAGATATTTGCGCCCGTTATAACAGGTGTAGTTATTGCATTTGTGCTTAATCCTATACTTAAATTTTATGAGTATAGAATTTTTGCGTGGAAAAAAAACACGCAGCTCCGCAGAAATCTGTGTATCGCATGCTCAATTGTGATGACTTTTATAACAGGTGTCGCTATTGTTGCTTTGGTCTTTATGCTTATCGTTCCCCAACTTATAGACAGTATCACACAGCTGGTTGCCAATAAGGACCAATATCTCGATAACCTGACGGATATCATCAATAATGCAGTTAACGCAATAAAGAAATTTTTTTCTGCTGACCGTTCATATGAATATCAGGAGGTGATAGCCGACGGTCAGATAGAGGAGTATGTCAGAGGGTTATTTTCAAGTGATGAGAACGATGCGGATCCGTCCGCGATGTCTGACATGCTTCAAAGCATATGGCCTATGATCCAAAAGATAGGGGTTGGAATATACGATGCCCTTAAAAATGTTTTGATAGGACTTTTCCTTGCGTTCTATATTCTTATTTCCAAGGATCTTCGTCGTGCGCAGTTCAGAAAATTCCGTAAGGCATTTCTCTCTCCTGAGCAGGATAGATTTGTTGTTGATTCATTGAAAATAGCGAATAAGAACTTTAACGGATTCATTAAGGGAAAATTTTTGGATTCCCTCATTATCGGTCTTTTAGCATACGTTATGTTTGAAGTGTTCAGCATATCGGAATACAATATTCTTAATGCTACCGTGGTAGGTATTACGAATATCATTCCCGTGTTTGGACCGATTATCGGTGCTATTCCCGTTGCGTTTGTGGTTTTGATATCTAACCCTTCGAAATTTTTGTTGGTGTTGGTTTTGATATTGCTTATTCAGCAATTGGACGGAAATGTTATAGGTCCGAAGATACTCGGAGACGCCACCAATGTTAGTGCGTTGACCGTTATCATAGCTATATGTGTCATGGGCAGCATTCTTGGGATTTTTGGCATGATAATTGGCGTTCCGTTGTTTGCGACTGTGATTGCTATAGTTAAGAAGATGATGGAAAAGCGTCTTGCGGAAAAAGGCGAGCCCGTAGATACAGAAGAGTATTTTTCCAGCAGGACATTGATAGATCCCCACAGATTTGCGCATAAGGACGAGCATACTTGGATATACCGATATGAGCATAGCAATATTAAAGTAAGAGTGGATCTGTTTTTGTCAAAATTTAAAAAGAAAAACAAGAAAGCAAATAAAGAACATAAGAAAACAAATAAAGAATAAGTAAAATGCAAATGTGCCCCATTGATAAGGATATCGGGCATATTTGTATGTAAGGATCGTAAACTTATATGGGATTGATTTTTACGGATATTCCCGAGCTTGAAGGCAGTAAAAGCGAGATCGTTTTATCCAATCTCGGGGAGCTTGAAAATAAATTTGCATTTATGATAGAAAAAAGGCTGTTTCATCTGTCCGAGCTTGCGGATGCGATAGTTTGCGACGGAGAGGACTTTGATATCATAAAAAGCATATTGCTTTCCATTCAAAGTGATGGCATTGCGGACTGTGACGATATCATTGATGAAAACCGACGGGAAGCAGATTTGGTTTATTCGGGCATGTCGCTATCAGAGAGGCTGATTGTTTATTCTCACCTGTCCAAGAAAATATCCGCAGATTGTAAAAATGCGATTTATACAGGCAGGAGTGTTATTGAAAGTAGTGTTGTTCAAGATTTCGCTGATACGATCGCATATGTGAAAAACTCTTATAATGACGAGGCATATCTTAAGCTGTCCTCTGCAATAAAATCTCCACGTGCGGTATATTACGACAGCGCGGAGGATGCTTGCAGAGCTGTTTACGATCACGAATGTGAGTATTGTATTTTGGCGGTTGAAGCGTCGGGTGTAAAACTATCATCCTTTTACGGACAGATAATAAAATACGGCTTTTTGAAGATAGCAGAACATCAGATAAAAACCCGAGACGGATATACATCTTATTCCCTGTTGTGCAACGGTAATATAAAACGCGATAAAATATCAAGGGGCAAATTTGCGGAAATAATAATAGATGTAAAGGATGTTTCCTCTTTATCGGATATAATGACGGCATTTAAGTTTTGTCTCATTGATGTCAAGAGGATAGACACGATAAACGGCAGCATATGTCTCACCTTGAAAATAGACAAGGCAGATCTTGAGACATTTGTGACGTATTGTGCGATTGAGTGTCCTCACATACATTGGTTGGGAATTTATAAACAGATTTAAAAAGGAGATTTTATGGAACATATAACTTATTCACCTAAGGGTGTTTGTGCCAGAAGGATCGATATAGATATTGAGGACGGCATAATAATTAAGGCGTCGTTTTACGGCGGCTGTTCGGGAAACACGCAAGGTCTGTCTGCTCTTTTGGTCGGAATGTCTGCAGAAGAAGCTATAGAAAGACTTGAAGGAATAAGATGCGGATTTAAGCCCACATCCTGTCCCGATCAGCTTTCAAAGGCGCTTAAAGAATATATAAACAAATAAGAGGTGTGTTATGGAAAAGTATTTTGAAAATTATCAACGTTGGCTTAATTCCTCCATTCTTTCTGATTGCGAAAAGGCGGAGCTTGAGGCAATAAAAAATGACGAAAACGAGATAAAATTCCGCTTTTCATCTTATCTGTCCTTCGGTACTGCGGGACTTCGCGGCACAATGAAGGTCGGAATGAATGCGATGAATATCTACACCGTCGCTCACGCAACGCAGGGACTTGCTTCCCTTATCTTGAAGGAAGGCAGAGCGGCTGACGGCGTGGCTATCGCGTACGACTCAAGAAACAATTCCGAGCTTTTCGCGCACGTCTCGGCAGAGGTGCTTGCGGCGGCAGGAATTCCCGTTTACATTTTTGACGCGCTTCGCCCCACACCCGAGCTTTCGTTTGCTCTCCGTGAGCTGAAATGCGTTGCGGGTATTAACATAACGGCATCTCATAATCCCAAGCAGTATAACGGATATAAGGCTTATTGGGAGGACGGCGCACAGCTTCCCCCCGAGCACGCGGACACGGTAAGTGCTGAGATAGCAAAGGTTGACATATTTGACGGCGTTAAGAGAATGGACTTTGACGAAGGCGTAAAGTCGGGTATTATCACTATAATCGGTGACGAGATCGATGAAAAGTATCTCGCTCAGGTTCAGGCGCAGGCGGTAAATCCCAATGCGGTAAAGAACGTATCTGACGATCTCAAGATAGTCTACTCCCCTTCACGGCACGGGACACAAGCTCGTTCCCGAGATACTCAAGAGAACGGGACTCAAGCATCTTTACACGGTTGATGAGCAGTGCGTAATAGACGGCAACTTCCCCACAGTCGAGAAGCCCAACCCCGAGTATGCAGAGGTATTCTCTCTCGGTATTGAGCTTGCAAACAAGGTGGGAAGCGACCTTATCATCGCTACCGACCCCGACGCTGACCGAGTTGGCGTTGTTGCAAGAACCAAGGACGGCTCGTTCAGAACCATCACGGGCAACCAGATGGGCGCGCTTCTTCTTGACTATATAATCACGGCTTACGAGCAGACAAACACTATGCCCCCTCTCCCCTATGCCGTAAAGACTATCGTGACGACCGAGCTTGCCTCCAAGATCTGTCAATCGCACGGAGTTGAGATATTCAACGTGCTTACTGGCTTTAAGTTTATCGGCGAGGTAATCAAGAACCACGAAAAGAGTGGTCAGGGCTCATATATCTTCGGATTTGAGGAGAGCTACGGCTACCTCAAGGGTACTTACGCAAGAGACAAAGACGCGGTCGTGGCTTCAATGCTTATCTGCGAGATGACGGCTTACTATGCGGCAAAGAATATGACTCTCTCCGACGCGCTTGAGCTTCTTTACGAGAGATACGGCTACTGCTGCGAGTCCAACTCCGAGATTTATATGGAAGGCGTTGACGGCCCTGCAAAGATTGCGGCTATTATGGACGGTCTCCGCAATAATGCTCCCTCCTCTATCGGCGGTGCTGATGTTGTGACCTTCGGTGACTACAAGGCTGAGGAGTTTACGGATATTGCGACGGGCAAGAAAACTCCCACGGGACTTCCCAAGTCAAACGTGCTCTACTTCAAGCTTGAGAACGGCGACGTTATTATCGTTCGTCCCTCGGGTACAGAGCCCAAGATAAAATTCTACTTCCTCGTTATTGCTGAAAATGCAGATAACGCGCAGGAAAAGATAGCTGGATATAAGAAATCGCTTGATATATAAAGGTAAGCCAAAAGGTCGGGAGAAATCCCGACCTTAATTTTTGTTCGTAATGATTATTTTTATGCAGTAAGCCAGTTCAATGCCCTTGCCTTTACAGCCGCATACCATTCTTTTTCGCTCGAAGCTGCCTGTGCAGCTTTCATGGAATACTCGCATAGGCTTCTGACTTGATCTGGATTCGGAGTATAATCAACTTTTCCAGACTGCTCAACCATTTTCTCGAAAACTTCCAATTCAAGAGGAAGAATAATTGATTTTCCTCCATAAAATGCTATATTAGCTAGATGTAATGTGTAAAAGTGAGCGATACATGAATCGTTGATTTTCGGAGCAATAAAGAAACAGTACGCATCTTTTCCTTGCTCTTTTTTTACCTTAGCCAAATGTCTAGATACGGGTTCTCCTTCCATTTCATATTGTCTCTGACCTGATTGCATCGTAACCTCAACAGTTAGTGAGAAGTCGCCATAATCACAAATAATATCAGCGGTGTTGCCAGAAGCAGTTGCCATGGGCTGTCCGTTGTCATCAAATTTCAAATTTGCTCGAATATCTCCGCCATCAAGCATAGTCATAGCTCGCCATGTATTCCATTCAAGCATCAAAGGAACATCGTAGTAGTTATTATCTTTGATGTCGCCAAAAACAGACATAACATCAATGTAGGATTGATAATCCTTGAGACGCATAACTTGGTCTTTTATGAGATTTTCCTTTCGACGAACAACTGCTTGTTTAAGAGTTTTCTTCAATTCGATCACGCTGGACTTCTTAATAACATCTGCAGAAACTTCTTGAAGCTTACCTACTTCCTGTTCAAGACTCTCTCTATTATCAGTATATAAAACAGGAAGGGTTGAATCAAACAGATATTCCTTATATGCCTTCTCGTCAGTAACATAGATAGGTTTGCGTTCAATGTTTTTCAAGAAGTATTTTACTTCTTCTATTTTCTCTGGCAATATAGATAATGATTTTCCTTTTTGGGAAATAGTGACTAAGCCAGTAGCTCTAAGATATCTAAAGCAAGCATCCGTATAATCACGCATATTACTTGATTTTGTTTTTACAAATTTTGTGAGAGAAGCATCCTTAGACTCACGTGTTTTTGTTTTTCCTTCATGAATTTCACATTGATATATTTTTTCTATTTCCGCATCACGATATTCTCCCATGAAAACTCTGTAGCTCTTTGAGGATTTTTTTCTTTCCTCTCTAAACTTTTTGATTTTGTCAACAACTTCATCAAATTTTTTGTAGTTTGTTAACTGCATGCCAAAAATCATTAATTCATCAAAAGTAACTTTTCCCAATGTGTATATCAATCGAAAGATTTCAAGGTATGGTTTTACAGAAAACACGTTGCTCAAATTCTCGGTTTCAGTATGATATGGAGATGGGAGTTGAAACTTGAGTAGCTGTCTTAGTAAAGCTTCTTCGGCAGTTTCTTCATTTAAAAAGTTCTTTCCTGCCTCTGTGATTGAAATTGTGGGATTTAAGTTTACGAATCCCAGTGCCTTAGGTCCTCTATTAATTCTGTCTCTGGCACTAAAAGCTAAATCCTTTGGAGATCCAACACCTTCAAAATTTGGGTCGGTGGCCAAACACTTCATAAAATCTTCTTGGCACTTGGTATTCCATATTTGATTGGTAAAGTTGCTTACCAAAATTTCAATTTCTGGAAGCATCTTCATAGGTGTTCTCGGAGAAGTAATAAAAAACAAAGTCCTTCCTTGCAATCTTGCCATTAAGATGCCCTCCTTAGTAATTTGTTACAATAATATGTTTTGATTCTGACTTAAAACGATTTCGGATATTTACTGCATAAGACTTGAAGTATTCGTTTTTGATTAAATCTCCATATAATTCAACGGTCAATGGTGTTTTTCCAATAACCATCATAGCTTTACATTTGAGTTTGCGAAAATCAGCCGCTAATCTTCGGTGTTCTGCTTCATCAAATCCATTTGCTGATTCGATGTTACCATAGTCGTTAAAAATACAATCATATGGCGGGTCAAGAAACATAAAGTCATTTTTCGTCGCCATATCAAAAATCACAGAGTAATCTCCTGTGAATAGTGATGCTCGTTGCAAGAGCTCATGATGTTCATGTGTTATTAACTGCGTGTTGAAATTTTGGTATCTTCCAAACGGAACATTATATTCACCTTGAGCATTGTATCTAATCATTCCCGAATATGCTGTTTTGTTAATAAAATAATATACTACAGAATCCAAATATCTGGGCTCTGTTTTATGATTAAACATGTCTCTCAAGTCATAATAAAGAGCCTCGTTCTTATTTTCCACACGCTTATCCGGATGCAATGCTTTTATTTCCTTGTATTCAGCTTGATTAGTTTCGTAAATTGCTTGCAATTCATTTAATTGTCGACGAACGATATCATAATTTTCTTTGACATCTAAATAAAATGTCATTAACTTTGCATTGACATCGTTAATAACAGCCTTTCGAGGCTCAAGGTGGAAAAATACTGCACCACCTCCAAAAAACGGCTCGAAATATGTGTCAAATTGTTCGGGAACATATTCGATGAATGAAGGAATCTCTTTTGATTTTCCTCCGCGGTATTTAACTAATGGCTTCATTATGTTTCTCCTTGTTAGTTACAATTTCTAAGTTATCACTTTATTAACAATCAGGAGATGAATATAGCTTTTCAACGTTTCAATGAAATATATTCATCTGGTTTTAGAATCGCAATAAAAGCAATTCAAGTATTTTTGCTTACTTGATAGTTTTTTTATACTTACTTCAAAATACAATTCTCCTCCCCAAGCACCTTTTTTAGCTCGGAGATGGCATATTCCGAGTAAAACATTTTTTCGCTGTACTCGGAGTATTTTTTCGTGCTGCTGTCGTAGAAGATTACGGTCAGGCTTCCCTCGTTGAATATGTCCACGAGATTTTTTGCATATTTGAATTTCTCACATTCCATATCGGGAACACGCAGATATATCTTTGTGGGAGCTGTTGCCTGTTTTTGAGGTGTTTGCGTGGGTTTTTGCGTAGGTGCCGCCTGCTCTGTTGGTTTTGACGGCTGAGCGTTCATATAAGCCGAGAGATACACCGACAGTCTGGGGTCTTGCACTGACGCTGTTTCAGTGGGAGCACTCGTCTGTTTTTGCGGAGCCTCTTTGTAATGAGCATTCTCCATAAGAGGAATGATTGTGTTTACAAGCACACGAGGCATGTCTTCCTCTTTGAGTGAAATTGTTCCCTCTATGCATACCGCGGTATCAAGTCGTATCTCATGACCGAAGCTTGTATATATTTTGGGGAAAGCTATACATTCTATCTCTCCGAATTTATCTTCTATGCGGAAGAATGCCATTCGCTCTTCCCTTTTTGTGGTTTTAAGGGATACGGATGTTATCATACCGGCGATCTTAACGTGCATTTTGTCTTGAACGTTGGATTCTTCATCAGTGGATATAAGCTCGGAAATTTCTGATACCTCGAGGGTTGACAGGTGCTTTGAGAAGTTATCCATCATATTGCCCGAAAAATACATGCCGGACGCATCTTTTTCAAGCATGAGTTTTTCGCGCATGCTGAATTCCGGGATGTCGGGATATTCAAATGACGGAGCGATATCCTCACCGCCAATTCCCATAGAAAACATATCCATTTGTCCTACGAGATTGTCTCGCTTTTTCTGTTGGATATTATCTATAATGGTTTCATAGGAGGAAAGTATCTTTGAGCGATACGTTCCGAGGCTGTCAAAGGCTCCGGCTTTTATCAGAGCTTCTATCTGACGTTTGTTTATATCGGTAGATGCCGACATTCTCTCTACAAAATTCTCAAATGATGAAAAAGGATCGCCCGTTCTTTCACGTATGATCGCTTCTATGAACTGTCTGCCTACGTTTTTGAGTGCAGCCATGCCGAAACGTATATTTCCGTCATTTGTATCTTTGACAAAATCAACTCGGCTGGTATTTATATCGGGCGGCAGGACGGATATTCCGAATTTTGCACATTCCGCGATATATTCCGCTGCCTTGGTGCGGTTGTCAAGAACGCTTGTGAGAAGTGCCGCCATGTATTCTCCCGCATAATGTGCCTTCAGGTATGCTGTGCGGTAGGATATTATTGCGTACGCTGCGGCGTGAGATTTATTGAAAGCGTAATTTGCAAAGCTCGACATGTCTTCAAAAAGCTTTTGCGCTTTTTGTTCATCAACACCGTTATTTTTGGCGCCCTCGATAAACTGTTCTCTTTCGGCATTCAATACGGACGCTTTTTTCTTTGACATAGCTCGTCTGACTATATCTGCATGACCGAAGGTGTATCCTGCGATATTTCGGAATATGCTCATTACCTGTTCCTGATAAACAGTGCATCCGTAGGTTGAGCGCAAAATTGGTTCAAGCTCAGGTATATCATAGGTTATCTTGGAAGGATCATGCTTGCATTCGATAAATCTCGGTATAGAATCCATAGGACCGGGACGGTAGAGCGCAATAGCCGCTATGATATCGTCAATACATTCAGGTTTTAAATTCTGAAGCATCTGACGCATGCCGCCTGATTCAAGCTGGAATATGCCGAGTGTATTTCCTTTTGATATGAGCTTGTACGTTTTTTTGTCGTCCAATGGGATTTTCTCAATATCAAAATCGGGATTTTGCTCTTTTATTTGCTTTTCGGCATCACTTATTATGGTAAGATAGCGAAGCGCAAGGAAATCGAATTTGAGCAGTCCGAGCGATGCGATGGTATCCATGTCAAACTGTGTGACAGTTGCAGTATTGCTTACCGCAAGAGGAACATAATCGCTGACAGGTTTGTCTGTTATAACTATTCCCGCAGCATGCACTGAAATATTTCTCGGCATGCCTTCAAGTGACATTGCGGTATCGATAAGCTCTTTAACACTTTCGGAATTATGATACATTTCCGAGAGCGCGGGGGTAGCTATAGCCTGTTGCAGAGTAATTCCAAGCTCATTAGGAACGGCTTTTGCAACCTCATCGACCTCTGAATATGACATTCCCATAGCTCGCCCGCAGTCGCGTATTGCCGCCCTTGCGGCAAGCGTACCGAAGGTGATTATCTGAGAAACTCTGTCTTTTCCGTACTTTTCCTCAACGTATTTTATGACCTCGTCACGACGCTCGTAACAGAAGTCTATATCAATATCGGGCATGCTTACTCTTTCGGGATTAAGGAATCTCTCAAAGAGAAGGTCGAATTTAATAGAATCAACCTCTGTTATTCCCAAAAGATATGCTACAAGGCTTCCCGCGCCCGATCCTCTGCCTGGGCCTACGGATATTCCTGTGCGTTTTGCGAAGTTAACGTAGTCCTGAACTATCAAAAAGTAATCCGAGTATCCCATTGATGAGATTACGGAAAGCTCGTATTTGATCCTTTCCTCGTAGCCTTCTTTGTTGTTGTGAGCCTGTTCTCCAAAAGTAATGTGCCCTCTTTCAACGCGGCTTTCAAGTCCGCGGTAGGTAAGCTCACAGAGATATTCCTCTGCGGTTTTGCCGTTAGGACAAGGGAATTTCGGAAGGAGAACCTGTTCAAAATCAAATTCGAGATTACAAGCTTCTGCAATTTTTACCGTGTTTTCGAGTGCTGAGGGATGTTCCGAATAGGTATCGTACATTTCCTCGGTGGATTTGATATAATAATCGTCAACATCAAATCCGGGCTTGTCTTTGTCGGTGACAGATGTGTTTGTTTGTATACACATAAGAACCTGCTGAACGTAGGAATCGCGCTTGCGCAGATAATGACAGTCATTTGTAGCAACAAGGGGGATGTCACATTCCTCTGCTATTCTTACAAGCGGAGGAATAAGAGCTTTTGTATCTTCTGTACCGTGGTCTTGAAGCTCAATGAAGAAATTGCCATCACCGAAAGCTTTTTTATACTTAAGTGCAGTCTGTTTTGCAAGATCATATTCGCCCTTTGAAAGAAGTCTCGGTATTTTTCCCGAAAGGCATGCAGAAAGAGCGATAAGTCCTTCACTGTGCTCAAACAGAAGTTCCTCGTCTATTCTCGGTTTTACGTAAAATCCTTCGGTATATCCTTTGGAGACAAGGTGTATAAGGTTTTTATATCCCACCATGTTCTTGCAGAGCAAGACGAGGTGGTAATACGACGTTTCGGATATGGCGCGTCTGTCAAAGCGCGATCCGGGTGCAACATATACTTCGCAACCGATTATGGGTTTTATGCCTGCATTTTTGCATTCTTTATAGAAGGATAGAACACCGTACATGTTTCCGTGGTCGGTGATTGCCACGGCATTCTGACCGCATTCTTTAACCCTTTGAGGAATGTCCTTTATACGGCATGCGCCGTCAAGGAGACTGTATTCTGTATGAAGATGCAAATGTACAAAATTTCCCATATTGCCATGCCCCTTTCTACTTAAATTTCTTCTGCTTCCGCAAGCAGTCTTGAAAGTCTGTGATTAAGTCCTGATTTTGTGATTGGAGGATTGTGAACTCGCGCAAGATCAGAGAGCGACATGTCGCTGTGCTCTATACGCAGTGCAGCGGTTTGTCGCAGATCTTCGCTGAGCGCCGCCAATCTTCCGCATGCTTGCAATTTTTCTATTGCCTGAATGTGCTTAGATGCGGCATTTACCGAGCGCATTATGTTTCTCGCATCGCAGTTTGTCGCTCGGTTTTCCTCACCGCGAAGCTGATTGTTGAATTGTTGATTGAAAAAGTCAAAAACAGCCGTGCTGAGTTGACATAATGTTAAGAATCCGCTGACAGAATCGCTGTTCCTGAAAAAAAGACCGTATCCGTTGTTTTTGCGCTTTCTTATTCCCGGTCTGAGATCAGTCCGAGAATCAAACAGTTCTTTTACTTTATCAGCTCTTTGTCTGTTTGGAAGGCTTATCTCAAGACTGTAAGATTTTTCGGGGTCGCTTACTGTTCCGCATGAGCAGAAAAGCCCGCAAAAAAAGTATGAGACACATGATTGGCACGCAAAAATTTCACCCAAAGACGCGCTTGTATCACGAGCTTCGTCAATATCACTTAGAAGAGACATAGCGGTCGGCAAGTAAAATTGCAATGTGGTCAGACTGCAAAATCCCCTGTTTACCTCGGTGATGTCTATTTCTTTTATTTTGAAAACTGTGTTCAAAATATAAGTGATGAAATCCGATGTTTCAGAATCCGAAAGCTTTACAGACAATGCGTTTTCCGTAAGGCTCGCACTCATCAGAGCGCCATATATAAATGCTTTTTTACAACACTTATTTTTGAATTTTAAATTGACTATATCCTGTTTTACTCTATGTGAAAATGACATATTATCTCCGTAAGATTATTTTTCGGGCAAGTAAATTATTTCAAGCTCCAGCTTGACGTTGAAGTGTTCTTTTATCTTCTCTTTTATGATATCGGTCAGATTCAAAACGTCACTGCACGTAGCATTTCCCTTGTTAATAACAAATCCTGCGTGCTTTTCAGACACGCAAGCTCCGCCAACGGACAAACCCTTCAGACCGCAATCATCAATGAGCTTTGCAGCGATATATCCGTCAGGACGCTTAAATGTGCTTCCTGCGTTCGGAAAATCCAACGGCTGTTTGTCCTTGCGGCTTTGCATGTTTGCAAGCGCTTTGGCTTTTGCACTGCCGTCGGTGTCGTCTGTGAGCTTTAACTTAGCAGAGATCACGGTAAGATTTTTATTTTTTGCAAATATACTGTTTCTGTAGGTAAATTCATGCTCTGTCGCATCAAGCGTTACAAGAGTGCGCTTTTCTGCATCATAACACAAGCTCTCAACAACAATATCTTTCATTTCCCCGCCGTACGCGCCTGCGTTCATATAAACCGCGCCGCCAACCGTTCCGGGAATGCCGTATGCAAATTCAAGCCCTGCCAAAGAGTGCTTTTTGATAGTTTCGGCTGCGAGCTCGGTGAGCTTTTTTCCACACTCCGCAGTGATGAACGTTATATCTTCTTCGCGGCACATGCTTGTGCTATTCATATTTTTTGTGAATATCAGAGCTCCGCGGTATCCGTTGTCATCAAAGAGAATGTTCGTTCCGTTGCCTATAATATCGAATCTTGTACCGGATGTTCTGAGAACTTCTATTGAGCGAGTTAGTTCTGATATGCTTTTGGGGAATATCGCGACGTCGGCGCAACCGCCTATTTTAAACGAACTGTATTTATCAAGCGGTATATCTGTTTTTATTTCAATGTCTGCGGGAAGGTTTAAAATCATAAAACTATATCCTCAAGTTCGGAAAGATCGGTAATCGTGTAATTTATATTCATGTTGCACGGGGCAGATTTTTTGTCGGGATTGAACCAGCAGGTATCTATTTTGGCATTTATGCCGCCTTGAATGTCCGACGTCAGAGAATCTCCGATAACAAGAGCCTTTGATGCGTCGAAGTCGGGTATTCTTGAAGTTACGGCATTGAAATACTGTATGTCAGGCTTTTCATATCCAATGTCCTCGGAAATAAATATGTCAAGAAAATATTTCGATAGCGCGACCTTGCCCATTCTGCCCTGCTGAACTTTTTTATTGCCGTTGGTGATAATGTAAAGACGGCAGTGCTTGGATAGCTTCTGACATATTTCTTCCGCGCCGGGAAGAACGTACGCTTTTGTTGCAAGGCTTTCAAGATAAAGCTGACTTATCTTTTCGGCATCTATACTGTACCCATATTTATCAGCAAAGGCTTGCCATCTTGCGCTATAGAGCTTTTTCTTTTCTATTTCGCCTCTTTCAAGCATTTTCCAATACATGCTGTTGATTTCGGAATAATTATTAATGGTTTCATCGTTGACCGGAACGGAATAGTATTTCAGACAGTCTGATACCGCCTCGTGCTCTGAACGCTTGAAATCCAAAAGGGTTTGATCGGCATCAAAAAGTAAGATAGAATATTTTGGCATGTTCATTCTCCTTGTGTGAATACACTTACACATACTAATTATACATGATGAAGCAGAAAAATGCAACACAAATTTTGAGTGCATACTATATATTTTTATATTTTTAATATAAATTCTGTATAAAATAAAAAAAGATTTGATTTACCCCCTTGAAAAAAAGCGACAAATGAGTTATAATGTAATGTGGATTATTTTGTAATGCGGAGGTGTGGATATGACTGTGATAGGCCTTACGGGACCAAGCGGATCAGGCAAGGGTAAAATTTCCGAAATTTTGTCCGAGTATGGATATAAACATATTGATGCCGATAGCATATACCACGACATACTCATTCCCCCGTCGACGTGTCTTGACGAGCTTGTCGATACATTCGGCAAAGAGATACTCAACGAAAATAAAACATTAAATAGGCATAAGTTGGCGCAAATCGTATTTGGAGACGGCAACAAAGAGAAGCTTGACACACTCAACCGTATAACGCACAGATATGTGTGTGACAAAATACGCGAGATATTGCGATATAACGAGAGCGTTGCTGCTCAGTGCTGTCTGCTCGATGTTCCGCTTCTTTTTGAGGCAGGACTGGACAGTGAATGCGATTTCGTAATCGCTGTTTTGGCAGATGCCTCGGTAAGAGAAAACCGCATATCGGATAGAGACGGTATCGGTATTGAAGATGTAAAAGCAAGAATGGCATCTCAAAAGCAGGATGAATTTTACGTCAAACAAGCTGATTTTGTGATATACAATAACGGTGATGAGGATGAATTGAGAAATTCCCTGTCGCGCATTTTGGATAGCATGGCGCTTGGAGGTAATCGTGAGTTACTCATCTAAGTCTAACATGGGAAAGAAATATGCAATAGCGATCGCTATAGTATTGGCGGCATCTGTTTTGGTTGGCTTTTTGGCTGACTTCATTATAACCAAGATAGAATATTCCGTGTATAAAAAGCCCGGAGAATATGCCTCATTTGTTGATGAATATTCTGAAAAGTATGATGTTCCGCAGCATATTATATACGCTGTTATGAAGGCAGAAAGCGGATTTGACAGAACTGCTCGCTCACAAGACAATGCAATAGGTCTGATGCAGATGGTCGAGGATACCTTTATGGAGATAACCGAGGAAAGACTTCATGAAAATTTGCCGTTCAGTTCTCTGTATGAGCCGCAGATAAGTATCAGATACGGAACTTATTATCTTTCATATTTGTACAAGATTTACGGTAATTGGAGTGTTGTTTTTGCCGCGTATAACGCGGGGCTCGGAAACGTAAACGAGTGGCTTGCCAGTAAGGAATATTCTGCTGACGGAAAGACGCTTGACAGTATTCCGTTTAAAGAAACACGAAAGTATGTGTCCAGAGTTGAAAGATATATCAAAAAGTACGACAAGCTTTACCCCGCACAGTGATGAAAAAAATTAAGGAGATATAAAAATGAACAAAAAACTTACTTACACGAAAAAGAATTTTTATAAGGAGAGCACCGAGGAGCAGATAAACGCTGCCTTTGAATATTGCAAAGGATATGCAGAGTATCTTGACGGCTCCAAAACAGAGAGAGAGGCTGTAAAATACTCTATCGCGCTTGCCGAGGCAAACGGATACAAGCCCTATTCCTTTGGAATGGAGATAAAGGCCGGAGACAAGTATTACTACAATAACCGTTCACGCTGTCTGTTTTTGTTCAGAGTAGGAAGTGAGGATATCAACAACGGTATTCGTATTCTTGCATCCCACATTGACAGCCCCAGGCTTGACTTCAAGCAGATGCCTATATACGAGGACGGCGGCTTTTGCTTTGCCAAAACACGCTACTACGGCGGCGTTCGTAAATATCAGTGGGTGGCTCTTCCCTTGGCGCTTCACGGCGTTATCGTAAAGAAAGACGGATCTGTCGTTGACGTTAAGATAGGTGATGATGACAACGATCCCATCTTCTACATTAACGATCTGTTGCCCCACCTTGCGCAAGAACAGAGCCAGAAAACTCTTGCAACCGCTATTCCCGCAGAAAGCCTTAATATTCTTCTCGGTTCACGTCCTATTGCTGACGGTGAAGACGGCAAAGCAATAAAAATGAATATTCTTACACTTATCAATGAAAAATACGGTGTCGAGGAGGAGGACTTCCTCTCTGCCGATATATTCGTAGTTCCCGCAGGCGGAGCGCGTGACGTTGGATTTGACCGTTCGCTTATGAGCGCGTACGGACACGACGACAAGGTGTGCGCATATCCTTCCCTTACAGCTTTGTTTGAGTCTGATGACAGCGAGCATACCGTGATGGTTGTTCTTGCTGACAAGGAAGAAATCGGAAGCGACGGAAACACAGGAATGAAGTCTGAGCTCTTTACAGACATTATGCAGTCTATTTGCGCGGGACTCGGCGGAAACTATTTTGCTATGAAGGCAAATTCCAAGTGTCTCTCTGCTGACGTTACAGCATGCTTTGATCCCAACTTCTCCGAATGCTACGACCAGAAAAATGTAACCCGTATAAACTGCGGTGTTGCTATGTCAAAGTACACAGGTCACGGTGGAAAGTCTGGTACTAACGACGCTCCTGCAGAGTATGTTGCCTGGATCAGAAAAATAATGGCAGACCACGGTGTAATCTGGCAGACAGGCGACATGGGAAGAAATGATCTTGGCGGCGGCGGAACAGTCGCTAAATATATTGCCGAGCATAATATTGAGACGGTTGACCTCGGTGTGCCGGTAATTTCCATGCATGCTCCCTACGAGGTAGTGTCCAAGGTGGACGTATATTGCGCTCACAAGGCATTCCTTGCCTTCTGCATGGCTTGATATGTTAGATAAGCTTCGTCAGATCGAAGAAAAATATTCGAGCATAGAGTTCGAGCTTTCAAATAACAACTCTCTTATTATGGACGCCAAGCTTTATGCCAAGACGATAAAGGAATACAATTCCCTTACTCCTATAGTTGAAAAATACCGCGAATATATTTCGTGCGAAAAAAATCTTGAAGATGCACAGCTTATAATATCGGAATCTGACGATGCTGATATGCGAGAGCTTGCAGCCGAGGAGATAAAGGACGCAAAGCAAAGGCTTGATACACTAAGGCAGGAGCTTACGGTGTTACTCATTCCCCGTGATCCCAATGATGATAAGAACATCATGGTTGAGATCCGCGCAGGTGCAGGCGGAGAGGAAGCGGCTCTTTTTGCGGCTGTTCTTTACCGCATGTACACCATGTATGCCGCAAGCGTTGGTTTTAAGACCTCTGTGATGAGTGCAAACATGACAGAGCTTGGTGGATACAAGGAGATAGTTTTCGGCGTTGAGGGTGACGGCGCGTATTCCAGATTCAAATTTGAGTCGGGAGTTCACCGCGTTCAGCGTGTTCCCGAAACTGAATCTCAAGGTAGAATTCAGACTTCGACCGCAACCGTTGCGGTGCTTCCTGAGGTTGAGGACGTTGAGATAGAGATAAAGGAATCCGACCTCATTTACGAATCCTGTAAATCCAGCGGTGCGGGCGGTCAGCATATTAACAAGACCGAATCTGCCGTTAGACTTACGCACAAGCCAACAGGAATTGTAATAGAGTGTCAGGAAGAGCGTTCGCAGTTCAAAAACAAGGATAAGGCGCTTAAGATGCTCAAGGCAAAGCTTTACGATATAAAGCAACGGGAGCAATCGGATCAGATTGCATCCGACAGAAAAAATCAGGTCGGCACAGGAGACAGAAGCGAAAAGATACGAACGTATAATTATCCTCAGTCCCGCGTTACCGACCACAGAATAGGTGTCACGCTTTATTCACTGGACAGTTTTGTCAATGGCAATATAGGCGGCATGATAGACGCGCTTATCAGCGCCGATACTGCTGCAAAAATTAATTCAAACGAGTGAAAACAATGAAAACAAAAGTGGTTAAGATAACCGATCCTTCCCTTGCAAAGACGGATATAGAGCATGCGGGTAGGTGTATACGCGATGGGGGGCTTGTGGTAATTCCAACCGAGACGGTCTACGGACTTGGCGGAGACGGAACAAACCCACAGTCAGCCAGAAAGATCTATTCGGCAAAGGGACGCCCATCGGATAATCCGCTTATTATACACATAAGCGAGCCTCGTGATGCCGAAAAATATGCCTATACCAATGATGTGTATTATAAGCTTGCAGACGCATTTATGCCGGGGCCCCTTACTGTCGTTCTCCCCAAAAAAGAGATTATTCCTAACGAAGTTACAGGCGGACTTAATACTGTTGCCGTGCGGTGTCCTTCACATCCGGTTGCAAGAGCTATAATTTCTGAAGCGGGTGTTCCTATTGCGGCGCCGTCTGCCAATATTTCCGGTAAACCCTCCCCCACATCAGCTGAGCACGTGATTTGTGATCTTGATGGCAAGGTGGATATGATAATTGATGGCGGTGAATGTGATATTGGGCTTGAATCTACCATAGTTATGGTAAATTCTGATAATTCTCTTACACTTCTCCGTCCGGGAGGAATTACATACGATGCTCTTTTATGCGTGTGCGAAGATGTTTTTATTTCCCCGACGATAGAAGGCGTGCTTTCAGAAAATGAAAGACCGTTGTCTCCGGGCATGAAATACAAGCATTATGCCCCCACCTCCCCCCTTGTGCTTCTTTGCGGAGATCAAGATAAGATAACTCGGTTCCTTTGCAATGAGCAGCAAAGAACAAGATGTCTGATACTCTGCTATGACGAGGAAATAAGCGCTCTGTCAAACAAAGGTCTTATTCCCATCGGAAGGCACGATGACATTCAGATGCAGGCAAAAAAGCTTTTCTCCGCCTTGAGAGAAGCTGACAGGTATATGCCGGACGTAATATATGCGCACCTGCCTGACAAGGACGGGCTGGGACTTGCTCTTTATAACCGAATGATAAGAGCAGCCGCGCATACTGTAAAAGAAATAAAGTAACAGTTTACAAATAAAGTAAAGGTAAAATTATACTGAGACATGGCTAAGAAAAAGAAAAAGGACGAGCAAAAACCGATAGTTTATGCTCCCGTGATACCTCAGCTTATAACGGATACGATCGAGAAAAACTATATGCCGTATACTATGAGCGTAATAGTTTCACGTGCGATACCGGAAATAGACGGATTCAAGCCGTCTCACCGAAAGCTGTTGTATACGATGTACAAGATGGGACTTCTGACAGGTCCCAGAACCAAGAGCGCAAATATCGTTGGCGCGACCATGAAGCTTCACCCTCACGGTGACCAATCGATATATGATACAATGGTTCGTCTTACAAAATCCAACGAAACGTTGCTTCATCCGTTTGTGGATTCGAAGGGTAACTTCGGTAAGCAGTATTCGTCAAACATGGCATGCGCTGCTCCCCGTTACACGGAGGCGAAGCTTGATACCTTCTGTAACGAGATATTCAGCGGTATTGATAAGAATGCCGTAGACATGATGGATAACTACGACGGCACGATGAAAGAGCCTGTGTTGCTCCCTACTACCTTCCCCAATATTCTTGTAAATCCGAATAGCGGTATTGCGGTAGGTATGGCGTCGGATATATGCTCATTCAATCTCGCGGAGATATGTGACGGAACGATAGCGATACTTAAAAAGCCATCGCTATCCACGGAAAAGCTGATGGAGATCATCAAAGCGCCAGATTTTCCCGGCGGCGGATTGATTATTTACGACAGCGAGCAGATGAGGAATATTTTTGAATCGGGCGACGGCTCGTTCAAAATCCGCGCAAGATATACTTATGATGCTACGGAAAACTGTATCGATATTATTCAGATACCGTATTCCACGACTATTGAGCAGATACAGAACAAGATAACCGCGCTTATTAAGGAAGGAAAACTTAAAGAGGTCGTTGATTTCAGAGATGAAATAGATAAGGACGGATTTAAGCTTACGATAGATCTTCGTAAAGGTACCGATCCCGACAAGCTTATGAAGAAGCTCTTTAAGATGACTCCCCTTGAGAGTAGCTTTAAGTGCAATTTCAATATAATCATTGATGCGGAGCCCAGACAGATGGGTGTTGCGGAGATACTCTCGGAGTGGATAGTATTCAGAATGGCATGTCTTCGCCGCGAGCTTGGATTTGATCTTCAAAAGAAAAAGGACAAGCTTCACTTGCTTTTGGCGCTCGGAAAAATATTGCTTGATATAGATAAGGCTATACGTATTATCCGAAAGACAGAAAAAGAAGAGGATGTTATTCCCAATCTCGAAGTTGCGTTCGATATTGATGAGATCCAGGCAAACTTTATAGCTGACATCAAGCTCCGCAACCTGAACAGAGAGTACATTCTAAACAGAATATCCGAGATTGAGGATCTTCAAAAGCAGATCGCTGAGATAGAGGAGATACTTGCGGATGAATTCAAGCTTAAGGCTTTGATTGCCGCACAACTTACGGCGATAAAGAAAAAGTACGGTCAGCCGAGAAAGACGCAGATCATTTATTCTCAGGATATCGATACCTACGTTGAGGAGGAAGAAATAGAAAATTATCCTTGCCGTCTTGTGCTTTCAAGAGAGGGATATTTCAAGAAAATAACCTTCAAGTCCTTGCAAGGTAACGACGAGCAAAGATTTAAGGACGGAGACAGTCAGCGCCAGATGTTTGACGCAGAAAATAAGGATGAGGTAATATTTATTACCGATCACTGCCAGATGTACCGTGCAAAGGTCAATGATTTTGAGAATACCAAGGCATCTGCCATGGGAGAATTCGTGCCTGCAAAGCTCGGCATGGATCCCGGAGAAAAGCCGATATTCATGAACATTCAGAATCAATTCAATGAGGGAGAAAATTTCATCTATATCTTTGAAAACGGTAAGGGTGTCAGAATTCCTCAAAAGGCATATGAAACAACGGCGGTCAGACGCAAGCTCAAGAGCGTATGTTCGGACGCTTCCCCGCTTGTAGAGGTATTTACGGAGGTGGAAAAAAAGCCGTTTGAGATAATGCTCATTTCCTCAAACGACAGAGCGATAATTATTAAGACCTCGCTTATTCCTCAAAAAGCTACCAAAACGTCGGGCGGAGTTCAGCTTATGACTGTGAAGTCCGGTGTTAAGATAATTCGCGCGCTCTCGGATTTTGAAAGCGTATTTGAAAATACAAAAGGATACAGAAAGCTCAAGCTTCCCGCATCCGGTGTGGTTTTGTCCGAAAAAGATATCACAAAACAACAATTAAGCATAGATGATAACTAATTTCAGCAGGAGGTGAACAAAATGAACGATAAGCGTAAAATGTGGGCACGCATAGGTGCAGTGGCAATGGTAGCATTTATGTTACTTGGATCGGTATTGACGGTAATTTCCATCTTTTTGAATTAATTCCCGATCCGCTATTAATTTACAAGGTATTAACAAATTTATTTTTCGCGAATGTTATAATACTATTGTAAGGCAAATCAATTTTTAGGAGGTATATTTTTATGTCTAATAACGAAGTTGTAGTAGTTGAAAAGAAGAAAAGCGGTATAGTTAAGGTTATAATTATTGTCGCTGCTGTTCTTTGTGCAGTTGCAGCTGCATTGGTAATTGTTAAGATCATCAAAAAGCGTAAGGCAGCTAAGGTGCTTGTCGATATCGACGGAGACGGCGAGGCAGACGCGACGATGCTTGATACAGACGGAGACGGCGAGGTAGATACCATCGTTTTCCATGAAGGCGAATAATTAATTGCATAAAAAAAGTTGCAACCGATGGGTTGCAACTTTTTTATTTGTATATTGCCCTTTCGCCGCCGATAAGTTTTGGTCTGGTGCGAGCGCATACAATGTTTGCTTCTCCTATTTTGGATATTGAAACCCGAACAGGCACTGCAACGTCTTTAAGGTGCATGCCGATAAGGGTTCCGCCGATATCAATTCCCGCGTGAGCTTTTATTTGTTCGACCACAACAGGACAGTCAAGGTTTTCATGTGCGACCGTTGCGAACGAGCCGCCTGCCTTCGGTTTGGGAATTACACACACGGGTTCGTAGCCGTATTTCTCTGCCGCCTCGCGCTCAATTACTATCGCGCGGTTGAGGTGCTCACAGCACTGTGCTGCAATATAAATTCCTTTTTGACTGAGTATGGGATATATTGCTTCAAATACCGCCTTGGCTGCATTGTAGCTTGATCCCTTGCCTATTTTTGAACCAAGGATTTCGCTTGACGAGCAACCGATGACGAATATGTTACCCGTCTTGAGATCAGCTTCGTAAAGTAATTCTGTAATCGCTTTTGCAGCGCTTTCGGTGATTTGTTTGTACAGCTGTTCACTGACAGCGGCATCTGCATTTAAATAAATATTGCTCATGCTTCTCACCAATTATCGTCATTTTCGTTTTCGGGAATTACTTCCTTCATAGCCGCGATAGCGCACTCTATCATGTCATCGGTAGGCTCATATACAGTTATGTGCTGGAGCCAAACACCGGGCGCGGAGATTACTCTGGTTACGATATTATTGTGTCTGCCGGCAATCTTGAGGAGCTCATAACCTATACCAACGATAAGCGGGATCAAAAGAAGTTTGAATATTACACGCATAAGTGTGGGCATTTCGGGAGAGCCCGTTATAAGCGAATATACGGGATCGATAAAGAAGGATACGAAAATACTTACAAGCACCATAAGAATAAGAAAGCTTGTTCCGCATCTGGGATGATATTTCTTTTGCTTTCTTACATTTTCAACCGTAAGCTCAAGACCTGCTTCGTAGCAGAAAATAGTCTTGTGCTCTGCTCCATGGTACATAAACGTGCGTCGAATGTCCTTCATGAGAGCAATAGCCGCCATATATCCAACCAAAAGAACTATTCTGATAATGCCCTCGAAAAGTGATTTGTACAGAGAACGCAGAGCCACGTTGTCTTCCTGTCCGATAGCAGGAATAAGCTTTATGAGATTATATATATATGAAGGAAGAACGACAAAAAGTCCAACCGCAAGCACGATTCCCAACACAACACCTATAACCATTACGAGTGTGGTTATAACCGAGCCGTTCTTTTTCTCATCCTTATCAGTCTTTCCGTTTGTTTCGGCAGGCTGTTGAAGAGAACCTTCTACAGAAATATCTTCTGCAACGGTGTTTTCAACAACTGTATTCTCTTCAGCGGTCTTTTCAGCGACAGCTTCAGTGGATGGCGCAATTCCCTTTTTGGCGAGTTTTTCAGCCTTCTTTGCCGCTTTTTTTGCTTCCTTTTCTTTTTGCATCTCTTCTTCCAACTCTTCAAGTCCGGAAAGCTCTGCTGAACGCATGAGGTACTTTGAACCCGTTTTCATGGAATAGATGTAATTATACAGTCCTCTGAAAATAGGAAGCTTGAATATTTTAGGCGCATTTGCGCTTTGTGTAGGTTCTTTTTCAAGAATAATTTCTCCCTTGGTGTTGCGCACTGCCATGGCAGTTACCTTGGGACCTCGCATCATAATGCCCTCCATCAGCGCCTGACCGCCGATGGAAGTTTTTTTTGCGGCACAAATTTTTTCTTTATTGCTCATTATTTTATATTCCTCTTTATTGGACTTCAGTTATATTTTAACACTTTATAATATCACATATTTATTAACTGCATATGAATGATAAAAAAATAGGACGTTGCATAAAGCAACATCCTATTGCATGATTTACTGTTTTTCTGCTCTTTCCATATCGCGCTTGTGCTTAGCTACTATTGTAGTGAGTTTCTTCGCGGGATCAAGAAGTCCGCTGATCGTCGCATCGTGGTTGAGCGTGTCGATAATATACGAGACGTACTTGCACATATTTACGTCAACGTGCCAAGGTCTTCCGAGAAGACCGGGACGGCGATAGATGAGGTTTGTGGTAAATACCTTGGAGATAAGTCCTTCTTCATATGCTTTATCAAACTTATCAAAGCCATCTGTGAAAAGGCCGAAGGTCGCAAATGCGAATATTCTTTTTGCTCCTCTTGATTTGAGCTGTGAGCAAACATCAAGTAAAGATTCTCCGGAGGATATCATATCGTCAACGATAATAACATCCTTGTCGGTGAGGTCCTGTCCCAAATATTCATGGGCTTCAATGGGGTTTTTGCCATTTACGATTACCGAATAATTACGTCTCTTGTAGAACATACCGATGTTAAGTCCAAGCACGGATGAATAGTACATGCATCTGGACATTGCTCCCTCATCGGGAGATATCATAATAAGATGTTCTTTATCAATAATAATGTCCGGTACTGCGCGTATAAGCGCCTTTACCATCTGATATGAAGGTCTTACATTATCAAATCCCGAAAGCGGAATAGCATTGGAAATTCTTGCGTCATGCGCGTCAAAGGTAATTATGTTTGATACACCCATTGCGACAAGCTCCTGAAGCATAATAGCACAGTCAAGAGATTCTCTTGTGCTTCTCTTGTGCTGTCTTCCTTCGTAAAGCATAGGCATTATTACGGTTATTCTTCTTGCCTTGCCCGCAATTGCGGCGATTATTCTTTTAAGATCAGCGTAGTGATCGTCGGGACTCATGGGCACTTCCATGCCATGCATGCGATATTTTACGCCAAAGTTAAACGTATCACAAAGGATATATACGTCCTGGCCTCTCATGGATTGGTGAATTACCGCTTTACCTTCACCTGTTCCAAATCTGGGACATACCGCTTCAACAAGGTATGTGTCCTCGCTGTTGTGTCTGCGCCAATCTTTAAGATAGTTGTCCACCTGCTCAGCGAATGCCTCGCACCCCTTCATACCTATGACACTCAATTCGGCAATTTGTGCTTCCTTCATTTTGACCTCCCAAATGCTATGTAAAAATCTTCTGTTGCTAAAGTTTAGTTACTGAAGTGTGCAGAACTTCTCGTAAGCTGCATCCCATGCGCCACGTGCGCTTGTGGGCTCGTAGTGCTTCATCTCGAAGGAGTTTCTTACTACCTCACGAGCCTGAGCAAGGTCTGCAACCTCGCCGGCAGCTATTGCCTGCATCATGAGGTTACCGATAGAAGTTGCCTCTTCGGGACCTGCGCATACGGGAATACCGCAAGCGTCCGCGGTCATCTGAGAGAGGAACTTATCCTTTGTTCCGCCGCCTACGACGTTTATCATCTTTGTCTTTTTGCCGTTGAGCTTTTCAATTGTTTCAACTGTATATCTGTACTTGAGCGCGAGGGATTCGTAAATGCAACGAACTACCTCGCCAACAGATTCGGGAACGTGCTGACCTGTCATACGGCAGTAGTCGCGAATCTTTTCTGGCATGTTACCGGGAGTACCGAATGTGTAATAGTCGGGATTGATAAGAGACTGGAAGGGTGTTGCCTCTTTAGCCCATGCTTCCATCTGTGCAAAGCTGTAGTCCTTACCCTCACGCTTCCACTGACGTCTGGATTCCTGAATGATCCAAAGTCCCATGATGTTCTTGAGGAAACGGATAGTACCCATAGCGCCGCCCTCGTTTGTGTAGTTCGCAAGGCGAGTTGCGTCATTGATAAGGGGTTGCTTGAGCTCAGCACCCATGAGAGACCATGTTCCGCTGGATATGTAGATAAAGTCATCATTAGTTGCGGGAACGGAAATAACTGCGCTTGCCGTATCGTGGGAAGCGACGGTTACTACTTTGATATCATTCTTACCAACCTCTTCGTTGATCTGAGGGAGGAGTGATCCGAGGTTATGGCAAGGCTGAACCATGGGAGCGAAGATGGAACGCTTGATTCCGAGCTTGTCTGTAAGATCGTATGCGATATCTCTCTTTGCGGCATCGAGGATCATACCTGTGGACGCTACCGTGTATTCCATAGCCATTTTGCCGGTAAGGAAATAGTTAAGAAGGTCGGGAATAAAGAGCATCTTGTCTGCTCTGTCCAAAAGTTCGGGATCATCACGTCTGTCAGCCGCAAGCTGATTGAGAGTGTTGAAATCGATAGCCTGAATACCTGTTACGTTGTAGATCTCTTCGGGAGATACAAAGTTCTTCACATAATCGGTAATGTTAGCTGTTCTTGTGTCTCTGTAGTGTGTGGGATTGGCCATCATGTTCCCGTTCTTGTCGATGAAGCCGTAGTCAACGCCCCATGTGTCGATACCCATGGATGTAACGTTGTCGCCTTCAATAACGGTTTTCGTGATGGAGTTTTTGATCTCAAAGAAAATTCTGAGGATATCCCATGTGAATCTGCCGTTTACAAAAACGGGATCGTTTGAAAAACGGTGATTTTCTCTAAGGGTTAACTTTTCTCCGTCAAAAGTTCCGACGATGCCTCTACCGCTGGACGCGCCAAGGTCGATGGCGAGCATTTTTAATTCTGCCATAATTGCCTCCGTAAAAACAAAAATTTTGCATTTTATTCAATTATTTTTATTATAACATAAAGGGTTTGTTTTTGTATGAATTTTCTGTTAATAAGTTTCCTTTTTTGAAATATTTTATTTCTCCGTAAATGTCATAATCGCGGATATCGGCATAAAATGACAATGAACCCATTTTCATTTAGTGGATTATATTACAGAAAGGCATGAAGAATATATGAAATACGGCAATAAATATAAATTTACCCTTTTGGGCGGCGATAGAAGGCTCGCCTCTCTGGCGCAAATGCTTGCCGCGAGAGGCCACACGGTCAATACAGCGCTGTCCGTTGAAGATGCATTTTTCGTTGGTGTAACGGTTTACAGTGATTATCGCGCCGCTATTGAGGCAGGTGATATTCTCGTGCTTCCCATGCCAATATCAAAAGACGGGTTGCACATAAGCTGCTCATCGGCGCAAAATGATAAAGTTCTGCTGAGTGATGTGTTTGATCTGGCGCGAAAAAACAACATAAAGCACATACTTGGCGGACATATAAGTCCTCAAATATGTGATTTGGCAAAGCAATACGGCATTACGCTTGAGGATTATTCTCTTTCCGAGGTTTTTTTGCAGAAAAATGCGCTCGCTACTGCCGAGGGCGGAATCATGATAGCCATGGAGAATACCGATGTTACCCTTAAGGACAGCAATGTTCTTGTAGGCGGATACGGAAGAATAGCAAAATATATCTGCGAGCTTTTGCGTGCATTTGGTGCGCATATCACAGTAGTTGCCCGCCGTGACGAGGTTATATCTGAAATAAAAGATCGTGGATACAGTGCCGTAAGAGTTGATGAATACGGCAAACTGAGAGAATTTATGCGGGATAGTGATGTGATTTTTAATACTGTCCCCGCATTAATTTTTGGAGAGCGTGTTCTTGAAGGAAAAAGCCGCGCTGTTTATATTGAGCTTGCGTCCTGTCCCGGGGGAATAGACCTTAAGGAGGCAAGGCAAACGGGAATGAAAATAGTTTTTGCGCCCTCCCTGCCCGGCAGATATTCCTCAAAGAGTGCGGGAGGGTATATATTTGATGCAATAAATGAGCTTTTGTCGGAAAGGTGGATATATATATGATAGGCTTTGCTATGTGCGGCTCGTTTTGCAGTTTCGACAAGTCATACAGGGCACTTGAGAAGCTCAAAGATAGATATGACGTCGTTCCGATAATGAGTAATAACGCATATTACACAAATACAAGATTCGGAAAGGCTTCCGAATGGAATCAAAAGGTAGCAACTCTGTGCGACAGACCGATAATTCACTCCATAGGTGAGGCAGAGCCGCTGGGGCCCAAGGCGGCGCTCGAAGCTTTGGTCATCTGTCCTTGTACGGGTAATACTCTTGCAAAAATTGCAAACGGAATCACAGACACTCCCGTTTGTATGGCGGCGAAGGCTCATTTGCGGTGTGACCGTCCTCTGCTTATCGCCCTTGCATCAAATGATGCGATGTCTGCAAATCTTGCAAACATTTCAAAGCTGCTGGTACGAAAAAACGTTTATTTCGTGCCAATGGAGCAAGATGATCCCGACAAGAAGCCGCACTCGCTTGTTGCGGACTTTGAGCAAGTATCCGACGCGCTCAGTGCGGCGCTTGAAGGTAGGCAGATGAGAAAGCTATTTTTATAATAACATAAACGGAAGAATGACAAGTACGGCGCGTATTGCTATGATCAACACGCGCCGTACTATTTTTATTTCGCGGGTTTTACCCATAAAAGTCTCGCTTGTCTCGGACAGTCAAATGTTAGCGTCACGCGTCCGTCTTTGGTAGACAGAACGCATCCGGTATCCTCGTCAGTAAGACTTGCCTCCAAAGGAAGGCTCAATTCAATATTATCTTCCTTGCATTCTTCTCTGCGGAAGGCAAGTACTATGCCCTCCTCGGTTTTCGGATCAAGATATAAGAACGCGGTAAAACCGCTTTTGTCGTATTCGTTGTGCCACGGAGTCAGCGGATAAAACTCACAGAGCAGAAATCTATTCAGCTTGCTCCACTCGTTCAGTCCTCTCCTGAGCATATCGAAAACACTGCCGTCGGTCTCAAGCGCATATTTGCTTGACACATTCAAGCACGGCAGATATGAGGCTCTCCACGTATATATATCGCTCACTCCCGTATTGGAGAGCATCTCCTCACGCTCGTTGGTGGTCGCACCGCAGAAAGGTATCCATCTGTTGAACGATGACGTCATGGAAAGACGAAGGGAGGTAGAGGTTCTGTCCTTGTCTGAGCGAAGCAACGGAATACCGCGGCGCAGAGATTCAAGATCGTTTCTGCCGCCCCCGCTTGCACAGCTGTCAACAAACCCACAGCCGCCGTAAGAAAGCGTGCAAGCTATGATGCTGTCCCACATTTTATAGTGAGCCTCAACTATCTTGCACTCGGTAATCCCACGTCTTCCCTCTCCCTCAAGGGTGTCCATATATCTCCACAGTTCACCGGGATCACAGTTGTTATCCTCGCGGTACATTTCGACCTTATTGTCGCGCAGAGTCTGACATATTCTATCGGTAGTCCACTTGAGACATTCGGGATCTCCGATATTGTTAGATATTGCCTCGACGCCCTCACGCTGTATTGCCCAATTAACATTATATCCAAAGTTTTTTGCCAAAGATTCGGGATCGGTTACTCTTTCGGGTTCAAACCACATAAGCGTCCTCATTCCGTGTGCGCGCGCAAATTCCGTAGATTCGAGAAAGCTTCCGTCGGGCCACTTAACTGGATCAAGCTCCCACGTGCCCACTTTACTCCACCATTCCGTATCAGATGAGGTCATATCCGGCGCGATATACCAGCCCGCGTCAAACCAACGGAAATCAATGGCTAGCTTCTCGTCAACTATTTTTTGCAGACTTGGTCTCCACGTATAATATCTTTCCGATATACTGCCGTCCACGTTTGGCAATCCCGTATCCCCCGCAAGACACGTGCATGAAAACGGTGCTATATCTGCACCTGTTGCATCCTGCTTTGGCTGGTTGTATTTGATAAACCAGTCACGCCAGCAATTAGTTGCGTAGGATTCGTCTCTTACCGAATACATAATGCAGGTGAAAAGTCCACTTCGTATATGCTCACCGGGGGCAAGCTTTGTGCAGATACCGTTGGTCGTTTTTGCGGTATATCGTGTTACTCCGTTCGAGTATTCAAAGCCCGCGCTCCAAGTGCCTGCCCATCCTATGGCAAGCATTATACCACCGTCGCCGTATTCAAGATTGAAATATGGGAATTGAACATGCGTAGGCCGTCCCGTGTTGGATTCAAAGAAAACGGGCGCTACAGTCAAGTCCTTCTCGTATGGGGAATACTGATTTACCCAGTCCCCAAGTATTCCGCGAAGCATCGGGTTTTTACCGCGAAGCTCCATAAAAAATTCTATATTCTCTATAAGCTCGGAATCCCTGTCGGAATCATTTTCAAATACCGCCGTGAATTCAAAGCCTCCGTGCGTGGGATACGACGAGCATTTTATTTTCAGCAAAAGCGCAGTATCTATGCGGGTGGATATCTCGTATATCTCTCTGCCGCCCTCGGTGTA
The DNA here is from genome assembly GCA_015063545.1 of Oscillospiraceae bacterium. Taxonomy (GTDB): domain Bacteria; phylum Bacillota; class Clostridia; order Oscillospirales; family CAG-272; genus SVTX01. The sequence continues at coordinate 50,697 of SVTX01000004.1, forward strand.
ACTTTTCGTTTCTGCTCTGTGCGGCGTTGCAGGTATTCCGCAATATTTCACGCCGCCGTAGGAAAAGGCTATCGGTATGCTGCTTGGATCTTCAATGAATCCTCTATATATCTCGTCTGCGCGGGCGCAACAATAATCTTTGATCATCCAATTCTCCTTTAAAACAAAGGGAAAGCATCGCCTTCCCTTATTGTATTCTATTTAAGCTGTTCAGGGGTAAAGATGTATTTTGAGTTGCAGAATCTGCAAACTATCTCAAGCTCCTCGGGCTTGCCTTCGGCTACCTGCTCGGCAAAGAGCTTTGCAAGGTCGGTCTTTCCTATGGAGATAAGTGCCTGCTTCATTCTCTCCTCAGAACAGGTGCAGAGGTAGTCTACGTCTATCTCGTCGAACAAGTCGTATTCTATTCCCTCCATAGCTATTTTGAGGATTTCCTGGTTGTCCATTCCCTCCTCAAAAAGTCGGGAGATGTTTGAAAGCTTGGGAATATTCTTTTCTATCTGCGACACAGTCTCCTCGTCCGCGAAAGGCAAGAGCTGAATGATAATTCCGCCCGCCGCCTTACACGACCAATCGGTATCTACAAGCACGCCGAGTGAGCAAACGGTAGGCACCTGCTCGCTCTCCGCGTAATAGGTCGCGATATCCTCGGCTATCTCGCCAGACACAAGCTCAACCGAGCCATTATATGGCTCACCCTCGCCGATGTCCTTTATCATATTGAGAAATCCGCGACCGACAGCTCCGCCGACGTCAAGTTTTCCATTGGATTTTAAAGGAAGGTCAACGTTTGGATTCTGGATATATCCGCGCACGTTTCCTATATAATCGGAAGTGACTATCACGCGTCCCGCAGGACCGTCACCGTAAAGGGACACGGTCACGCTATCCTCTTTTTCTCCAAGCATGCAACCTATCATGGACGTAGCCGTGAGAAGTCTACCAAGCGTTGCGGTTGCTGTGGGTGTTGTGTTGTGATATTTAATTGCCTGATTTACGATTTCGGTTGAATTGATTACGTGTATTCTCGCGCTACCGTCGCTTGTCATAGCACGCAAAATTGTTGATTGAGACATTTTTGTTTTCCTCTTGTTATTTTTTTGCTCTCGCTACGATATACCAGCGAGTGTTATTATCTTCTGCTTTGCCAAAGGAGTAATCTCCGAAAAAGTCTATGACTTCAAAGCCTGAGTCTTCAAGGGCGTGTGTCAGCTCGTCTCTGTCAAAGCATCTTTCTGTCTGAAGCTCATCTGTGCGTATATATTTGCCGTTTTTATCTTCCTCAAATACGCTAAGATAGAAATTGCACAGCTTACTTTCCCTATCATATTCATTTTGCCAAGCGCAAAGCACGGATTTACCGTTGCATTCATCCTCATGAATGTATGAATTATCGGCATATATATTTTCAAACTTGTATGGCGTGTTTACGTCAAATATAAAGAGTCCGTCGGGGTCAAGATAGTTGTGTACGCAAGAAAGACATTTTTTAAGATCGCCCTCTCCCGACAAATAGTTTATGCTATCAAGGCAACAGGTGACCGCGCTCACCGTGCCGTAAAGCTCAAATGAACGCATATCCTGACACAGATACAGAATCGAGTCCATATCCTCGTCGTACTTTCTTTCAAGTGCGACCGAGAGCATGTCCTCGCTTCCGTCAATGCCTATCATATCGTAATTGCGTTTTGCCAATTCCAGTGTCATACTGCCCGTGCCGCATGCAAGGTCAAGCACTATCTCCGGGCGCACCGAAAGAAAACGGTCAAAGCAGGCTTCAATAAAATCCGCCCATTTGCCGTAATCTATCTCGGAATTTACCTTATCGTATATCCCGTATATCGAGCCATAGCCCGAATATGTATTCTGTTCCATATTTTTACTTGTTCTTCTTTTCTTGAAGCTTGATGTTTTCCAACACCTTGCTATAACCGCCGTTGCCATATTTAATGCAGTGGTTTACACGGCTTATGGTTGCGGTGCTGAGTCCTGTCTGTGCTGCTATCTCGGAATATACATAGCCGTCGCTGAGCATTCTTGCCGCTTTTATTCTTCTTGACATTTCCTGAAGCTCGGAGACTGTACACAGATCTTCAAAGAAGTTTTTGCAGTCTTCGGGATCGTCAAGTGTGATTATGCCCTTGTAAAGAAATTCAATGTTTGCGTCAAGCTTGGAGTTTTTCATGTTTTTACCTCATTTTTGTTATTTTGGGGCAGCTATACTTATATTTTATCACTTTAAGTCGCTAAAGTAAAGAGGTTTTTGAAAAAATTTTCAAAAATAAAAATTTTCAACAATGCGTTTAGTTTTTGAAAATTTTATATTGACTTTGGACGACAAGTATTATATAATAATACTTAGATAGTCAAAACTCTTGACGAAAGGAATAATTATTTGACATGACAGGAATCAAAATCGGCAAAAAAATAAGATTGCTTCGTAAAAAGAACGACACAACGCAGGAAAAGCTTGCGGAATATCTTAAGGTAACTCCTCAGGCGGTTTCTCGATGGGAATCCGAGATATGCTATCCTGATATAGAAACGCTTCCCTTGATAGCAGATTTCTTTGGGGTAGGAATGGATGAGCTTCTCTGCTACGACAGTGTTCAGAAGGAAGCAAAGATAAAGGATTATCTTGAACGTGCAGAGCGTCTTGAGGATAGCGAGAGCTTTGGCGAGTGCCTCGAGCTTCTCCGTGAGGCTTATGCGGAGATTCCTTCCTCGTTTGAAATTCAGCTTGAGCTTGCAAAGGTTCTTTCCGCAATTAACGTGGACAAGCCCAAAAAGGCAGACCTTGCCGAGGCTATTTCCCTTTGTAACCACGTGCTTGATTACTGTACCGACGACGAGCTTCGAGATGAGACCAAGAAAACTCTTTGCGATATCTATTCTCACCAACTCAGAAATGATAAGGCTGCTCTCGATATAGCCGAAAAGCTTCACAGTATGGACTACAGTAAAGAGATAGTAAAGGCTACCGTACTCACAGGAGAGATTGCTTTTAAACAAGCCCAAACGAACATAGTGGAATTTGCCGACAATATCTGGTGGCATATATACAACATTTCCTGTGTTCCCGATATTGCAGAGAACAATTACACGCTTGATCAAAAGATACAGGTCATGAAAAAAGGAATTGATCTTTTTGAGGTGATTTTCGGAGATGGACTTCTCTATTACAATGACAGAATTGCGAATTCTTACCGTCAGCTTGCAATGCTTTATCTTATGCAGGGTGACAGAGTTAAGGCTCTTGACTGTGTTGAAAAGATGGCGCAGTATGCTATTGCGTTTGATACGCGTCCCGACAGCGCAAATTATACGTCTATCCTTATAAATAAAGTTGAGCACGTCAGGAGTGGAGATATAAGTCTTTGTTCCAAGCTCCTTCGCGGCAGATTCTCCAGCCGTATATGGGCGCCTATAAAGAATGAGCCGAGATTTATTGCGGCAGTACAGTCAATGGAAAAGCATATTTAATTTAAAGGTGGTACACGGATATGAAAACAGATATAGAAATAGCAAGAGAAGCGAAAATTTTACCCATAAAAGAGGTTGCGGCATCTGTGGGTATTTGCGAGGAAGACCTTGAGTTTTACGGCAAGTATAAGGCAAAGATAAGCAACGAGTATATGAACAAGGTTGCGTCAAATCCCGATGGCAAGCTCGTTCTCGTTACGGCTATCAACCCCACCCCCGCAGGCGAAGGTAAGACTACTACGAGCATTGGTCTCGGTATGGCTATGTCAAAGCTTGGCAAAAGGACCATGATTGCTCTCCGTGAGCCTTCCCTCGGTCCCGTGTTCGGTGTCAAAGGCGGCGCGGCAGGCGGCGGATACTCGCAGGTCTTACCTATGGATGATATTAATCTCCACTTTACGGGAGATTTCCACGCAATTACTGCGGCAAATAACCTTCTCTGCGCGATTATTGACAATCATCTCCAGCAAGGAAACGTGCTCGGTATTGACGAGCGCAGAATACTTTTTGGTCGTGTTACCGATACAAACGATCGCGCGCTCCGTAATATAATCGTAGGTCTTGGCGGCAAGGTAAACGGTGTTCCCCGTGAAGATCATTTCCATATCACAGTCGCTTCGGAGGTTATGGCTATTCTCTGCCTTGCTGAAAATATTACCGACCTTAAAGAGAGACTTGGCAATATTCTTGTAGCGTATAAATATGACGGCTCGCCCGTGTACGCTCGTGATCTTCAGGCTCACGGCGCTATGGCGGTGCTTCTCAAGGATGCAATTCAGCCTAATCTTGTGCAGACGCTTGAAAATACACCCGCTATCATTCACGGCGGACCTTTTGCAAATATTGCTCACGGCTGTAACAGCGTAAGAGCTACAAAGCTTGCGCTCAAGATTTCTGACTATACGATTACAGAGGCAGGCTTTGGCGCAGACCTTGGAGCTGAAAAGTTCCTTGACATCAAGTGCCGTAAGGCAGGTCTTACTCCCTCCGCAGTAGTTATAGTTGCTACAATTCGTGCGTTGAAATATAATGGCGGAGTTCCCAAGGCAGAGCTTAAGGCGGAAAATCTTGAGGCTCTCAAGCGCGGATCTGTAAACCTTGAGGCTCACATTGACAACATTCACAAGTTCGGCCTTCCCGTTGTCGTTGCGATAAACCGCTTTGATACTGATACCGATGCGGAAATTGCACTTCTTACCGAGATGTGCAACTCCAAGGGCGTTGATCTTGCGCTCTCTGAGGTGTTCGCTAAGGGCGGTGACGGCGGCATTGAGCTTGCAAAGGCGGTTATCAAGGCTTGTGAGAAGCCCTCTGATTTCAAGTTTATGTACAGCGACGATATGAGCGTTGTGGAAAAGATAGAGGCAGTTGCAAAGAATATTTACGGCGCTGACGGTGTTAATTTCGACGCGGCGGCAAAGAAGCAGCTTGACGAGATAATTAAGCTTGACGAGAAGTATTCCAAGTTCCCCGTTTGCTTTGCAAAGACACAGTATTCTCTTTCCGACGATCCCACAAAGCTCGGACGTCCCTCAAACTTTAATATTACAGTCCGTGAAGTCAAGCTCTCCGCAGGCGCAGGCTTTATAGTAGTACTTACGGGCGCTATTATGACTATGCCCGGTCTTCCCAAGGCTCCTGCGGCATACTCAATAGACATTGACGAGAACGGAGTCATCACAGGACTGTTTTAATATGAAATTCCCTTTTGTTATAAATACGGATAAGGTAGAGTTAACGGAAAATGTGGGACGTGAGCTGGCTACAGCTCTTGTGGCAGATACGTGTCTTCCCCGATTTGTTGCCATGTACGGTGACCTCGGTGTCGGAAAGACCTCGTTTGTCCGCGGATTTGCATCAGCACTTGCTCCAAATGCAGCGGTAAAGTCCCCTACGTTTGCTCTTGTAAATGAATATAAATGCATTGAAAACTCGGCGAAAATAAAGAAAATATGTCATTTTGATATGTACAGAATTGTTGATGAGGATGATCTGTACTCAGTAGGCTTTTATGATTATTTGCGCCCGGATTCTTTTTGCATTGCAGAATGGTGCGAGATGATACCGTTTGCCCTTCCGAAATCCTATATTAAAGTTGAAATTGAAAAGACCGACCTCGGCGACGGCAGAAAGATCACCGTAACGCTTGTATAGTCGGCAGAGGTTATTTAATGAAAATTTTAGCACTTGACAGCAGTGCTTGTGTAGGTACTGTTGCGCTTTGCGAAGACGAAAAATTAATATGTGAATTGACTACCAACACAGGTAATACTCACAGCGAAACGCTTCTCCCCACTGTTGAGCAAATACTGAAGTTGACTGATACGGCTATAGACGATATTGATCTGTTTGCATGCAGTGTCGGTCCCGGTTCATTTACCGGTGTTCGTATTGGAGTTGCGACAGTCAAGGGTATTGCATTTGGAAAAAATAAGCCTTGTGTGGGCATTTCAACGCTGGATTCGTTGGCTCGCAATATTGCTTGTTTTGAAGGAATTCTCTGCCCTGTAATGGATGCGCGCAGAGATCATGTTTACAACGCATTGTATGAATGTTCAAACGGAAAAGTAACAAGACTTTGTGATGACAGGCTGATTTCGGTTTGTGATCTTGATCGGGAGTTATCGTCATTGTCAGAAAAGATATATCTGTGTGGCGACGGATACGGTTTATGCGAGAAAAAATTCAATAGCGCAAAAATTGAATTTACACCGCAGAGACTTTGTCTTGAGAGTGCGTACAGCGCGGCACTTGTGGCTTTGGAAAAGTACAGAAACGGTGAATTTGTAAGTGATTTCGAACTTGCCCCTGTGTATCTCCGCCCCTCGCAGGCGGAGCGAGAAAGAAATGAAAAGCTGAAAGGTTGATTATAAAAATGGTAACTAAAAAGATAATTATGGGCTCTGACCACGCAGGTCTGTCCCTTAAATTAAAGGTGATCGAGCATTTAAATGAGCGCGGTATAGAGGTCGTGGATGTTGGAACTTACACCGCCGATTCCTGTAGCTATCCCGATTACGCGATAGCTCTCTGTAAAAAAATTCAGGCGGGTGAGGCTGAGCTTGGAATACTTGTCTGCGGTACGGGTATAGGAATGTCTATTGCGGCTAACAAGCACAACGGCATTCGCGCGGCTTGCTGCTCGGACACCTTCTCCGCGAGAATGACGAGAATGCACAACAACGCAAACGTGCTTTGCTTTGGAGAGCGTGTGGTCGGTGCGGGACTTGCCTGTGATCTTGCTGATATTTTCATTGATACTGAGTATCTTGGCGGCAGACACGAGGCTCGCGTGCAGATGCTTGCTGATATTGAGGCGGCAAACTGACTTTTGGTCAAATCGAAAGTGCCGCTATTTTAGATTATTTATTGTTTCAGAAAGGATAGTGCTATGTCTGAACGTACCGACAAGCCGCACAAGATAGCAAACGTATTGCGCGCTATCGGCGGCAAGGAATATCCGAGAAAGTTCACCTCGGCAATAATTTTGGCGGCGGGCTCGTCCACCCGTATGGGAGAAGGCTCGACCAAGCAGTTTTTAGAGCTTGAAGGAATACCGATAGTTGCAAGAACGGTTAAGGCTTTTGATGCCGCAGAATCAGTTAATGAAATAATTGTTGTCGCAAAGCAGGATGAAATATCAATGTATGATAATTTCTGTCAAAAATACGGTATAACCAAGCCGTTTTCAGTTGTTGCAGGCGGCAATACACGCCAGGAATCTGCTCGGATAGGTCAGGATGCGGTATCAAAAAAAGCGAAATTTGTTTGCATTCACGATGCTGCAAGATGTCTTATAACAGATGAGCTTATAGTCAAGGTTTGCCGCGGAGCATATTTGCACGGTGCGGCTGCGCTTGCTATAAAAGCAGTTGATACGGTCAAGATAGTAGATAAAAATGTTTATATAGACTCTACCCCTGAGCGCAAGTTCACATATCAGGCGCAAACCCCTCAGGTCTTCCCTGTCAACGCATACCGCGCGGCAGCGTATGTTGCGAAAGAAGAGGGACTTGAGGTAACAGATGACTGTATGTTGTTTGAGCATATAAAAATTCCCGTAAAGCTCATAGAGGGCTCTCGCGAAAATATCAAGATAACCGAGCCGATTGATATGGTATTTGCAAAAGCCATTCTTGAGTCAAGAAAAGAGGAAAAGTAATGAGAATCGGTCACGGATATGATGTCCACAAATTGGTCGAAGGAAGAAAATGCATAATCGGCGGAGTTGAAATACCGCACGAAAAAGGTCTTCTCGGTCATTCGGATGCTGATGTTTTAACTCACGCAATAATGGATGCTCTGCTCGGTGCTGCTGCGATGGGAGATATAGGAAAGATTTTTCCGGACAGCGATCCCAGATATCTTGGTGCAGACAGTTTAAAACTTGCGCAAAAGGTCGCATCCTTGCTTTCCGAAAACGGTTATAGAATTGTAAATATTGATTCTACGGTAATTGCGCAGGCGCCGAAGCTTTCCCCACATATCGAAAATATGAGAGAAAAGCTTTCGAATGCGCTTGGCATAGATGCTGAGTGCATAAGCGTAAAGGCAACCACTGAGGAAAAGCTCGGTTTTACCGGACAAGGTCTTGGAATTGCGGCCCACGCAGTATGCTTGATTGAAAAAATGTAAGATATGTCATCACGTCGTTCATATGCTTGCTTTTTGTCCACGTCCTCTGTTTTTGACTTATCGGCGCATGACTGACGTGTATTCCTACATATTACATTGTATGACAGTATTCAACCTTATTCTACACGTATTGACAATACAAAATTCATTTTGAAAGGCGGTTAATTTATGATCTATATTGCTCCTTCTCTGCTTTCAGCAGATTTTTCAACTCTTAATACAGAAATCAAGCGAGTCAGAGATGCCGGCGTAAAATATTTGCACCTTGATGTAATGGATGGCGCATTTGTGCCAAATATTACTTTTGGTCCTGATCTTATATCATGCATACGTAAATGCTCGGACATGTTCTTTGACGTGCATTTGATGATAAAGCGTCCCGAAAGATATATTGACCGTTTCGTAAAAGCGGGCGCCGATAGCATCACTGTGCATTATGAGGCGTGCGAAAATCCCATGTCAGTCATAAATCTTATTCGCTCATACGAGATGCAGGTCGGTGTTGCAATATCCCCGAATACCCCTGTAGAGCATTTGTATCCGCTTGTAGAATACATAGATCTTGCGCTTATTATGACTGTTGAGCCCGGATTTGGAGGTCAGTCAATGATTCCCGAGGCACTGGACAAAGTGCGCGCACTCAAAAAATATGTTTCTGAGCGAGGCATTCAGTTGGATATAGAGGTTGACGGCGGAATAAAACCTGAAAACATAGGACTTGTCACCAGCGCAGGCGCAAATATTATAGTTGCCGGCTCGGCTATATTCAAAGCGAAAAAGCCCAGATCTGTAATTCAGGCTATGAAGGAATCTGCGGCACAGAATCCTTACAAAGGCTAAGCATTCTGATATTAAAAAGGCTATTGCAGTCGCAATAGCCTTTTATTTGTTTATTTAAGCATGCCTTCAAGAGTTGCCTTTGCACTTGCAAGTGCATCGTTTATCTTGGACTGGTCAACGCCGCCTGCCATAGCGGAATCGGGGCGTCCACCGCCCTTACCGCCTGTGATGGATGCAACAGCTCCAACGAGCTTGCCTGCGTGTGCGCCTGCTGCAACTGCGTCCTTACCTGCAACGGCGATAAAGTTAAGCTTGCCGTTTGCCTTGACTGCAACTACCGCAACGGTATCGGGACAATCTGCCTTAATCTTGTCCGTGAGGCTTCTTGCCGCGTCTATCTCCATATCAAGCGTTGTAGCTACAAGCTTTACAGAGCCGACATTGACTGCGCTTGCAAGCACGTCGCCGAGCTTGGAGCCTGCAAGTTTGGAGTTAAGGGCTTCAATTTCCTTCTTCATCGCAGATATTTCACCTTGAAGTGCGCTTGCTTTTTTTGCGATATCCGCAGGGTTCTGAACTTTAAGCTCAGATGCGGTTTCGTGAATGAGCGCATCTTTGTTTGCTATGAGGTTGAGCACACCAAGGCCTGTTACTGCCTCAATACGGCGAACTCCTGCTGCAACGCTGGACTCGGAGATGATCTTGAACAGACCTATTTTTCCTGTGTTGTTGCAATGTGTACCTCCGCAAAGCTCGGTAGAAAAGCTGCCCATTTTGACCATGCGAACCACCGCACCGTACTTTTCTCCAAAGAGAGCCATTGCGCCGTTCTTTCTAGCGGTTTCAATGTCCGTCTCAATAGTTTCAATGTCATATGCAGTGAGGATGTTGAGATTAACAAGAGCCTCTACCTTTGCTATTTCCTCTTTTGTAAGAGCCGCAAAGTGTGTAAAGTCAAATCTGCATACCTGATCATCTACGTAAGAGCCTGCCTGTTCAACGTGTGTTCCAAGCACCGCGCGGAGAGCCGCCTGAAGCAGATGAGCCGCGGAGTGATTGCGGGCTATTGCCATACGTCTTGCGTCCTCAATGTCAGCTGTTACCGTGTCGCCAACCTTCAAGGTGCCGTTTGCGACTGTGCAGAGATGTATATAAACACCGTCGGTTTTCTTGGTATCATATACATTTGCAATAAATCCGTCAGAGTAGATAGTACCCGTGTCTCCAACCTGTCCACCACCCTCTCCGTAGAAAGGTGTGCGGTCCAGAATGATAGAGCAATCTCCCTCGGAAATGGAATCAACTATTCCCTCTTCGCCCATAATAGCTATGACTTTTGCTGTACTGCGAAGCTCGGTATAACCTGTAAACTCAGTCTTATCAAGATCGGAGAGCATGGACTTTGAGGACTCGTCCCAACCGCCAATATTAGCTCTTGCCTCTCTTGCGCGGGTCTTCTGTTGCTTCATAAGCTCAAGGAACTTATTTTCATCTATCTTGAGATTGCTTTCAGCCGCGATCTCGCGTGTGAGGTCTATCGGGAAGCCAAACGTATCATAGAGCTTGAATACCTCCTCGCCCGAGATAACGTCGGAGTTGTTTGCAATAGCTCCGCGGATAAGGTCTGAGAGGATGGAAAGACCTGCGTCAACGGTTGCATCAAAGCGGTCCTCTTCCATAGAGATTACCTTAAGGATATAATCGCGTTTTTCGTTAAGCTCCGGATATGCATCACAGCTTTCGTTAATTGCTACCGTTACAGTATCAACAAGGAAGGGATGGTTGATGCCGAGAAGCTTTCCGTGACGGCAAGCACGGCGGATAATACGGCGAAGCACGTAACCTCTGCCCTCGTTAGAAGGAATAACACCGTCGCTTATCATAAACATCGCACTTCTTGAGTGGTCTGTTACAACTCGGATAGAAATATCGTTTTCTGCGTTGTCACCGTAGCTCTTGCCTGCTATCTCGCAGGTCTTGTCTATTACCTTACGGATGGAGTCAACCTCGAACATGTTATCAACTCCCTGCATAACGCAAGCAAGTCGCTCAAGTCCCATACCTGTATCGATGTTCTTCTGTGCAAGCTCTGTGTAGTTACCATGTCCGTCGTTGTTGAACTGCGAGAATACGTTGTTCCAGATCTCCATAAATCTGTCACAGTCGCATCCGGGTTTACAGTCGGGAGAGCCGCAACCGTACTTTATTCCGCGGTCAAAGTATATTTCAGAGCAAGGACCGCAAGGACCGCTTCCGTGCTCCCAGAAGTTGTCTGCCTTGCCGAGACGAACCACATGTGCGGGGTTCACGCCGATTTTGTTTACCCAAATTTCGTATGCTTCTTCGTCCTTCTCGTAAATTGAAGGCCAAAGAAGGTCTGTGGGGATCTCAAGAGTTTCGGTAAGGAACTCCCAAGCCCACGGAATAGCTTCTTCCTTGAAATAATCTCCGAACGAGAAGTTTCCAAGCATTTCAAAGAACGTACCGTGACGCGCGGTGTGTCCTACGCGCTCAAGGTCGGGTGTACGGATACACTTCTGACACGTAGTTACTCTATTACAAGGAGGCACAACCTCACCCGTGAAGAACTTTTTCATGGGAGCCATGCCTGAGTTTATAAGAAGGAGCGATTTGTCGCCCTGAGGTACGAGAGGATATGAAGGGAGACGAAGATGTCCCTTGGATTCAAAGAAAGAGAGATATTTTTCTCTGAGGTCATTAAGTGATGTCCACTGCATAATTTTTTCTGCCTTGCCTTTCAAATATATGTTTACTTAACCCATAAATTATAACATTTTATTATATTCATGTCAATAAGTTTATGAAAAAAATCAGAGTATTTTGTCGTAAAGAGCCGCGCCCATGACTGTGCCGAAGCTTGCGTTCTCGGGAATAATGAAATTTATACCGAATGAATCAAGCGCGCCGAAAACATCTCTTACGGGTTTTATGGTTGTGAGATTGCCTATGAGAACAACATTGTTAAGTCCAAGACCGCGCGCGGCAAAGACCGACATCATGGCTATAGTTTCGGCAACCATGTTTGCAACTCCAAGTGCGATATCTCCCGATGTTGCCATGTCGGAAAGCTTACCGAAATTGGAAGCGGTAAGATTTTCATTTACGCCTGTGAATTTTGAATTGTTTGAAATGTCTTTTACTCTAAGGTCTATATTGTCCAAAGAACCGCTTTCGCAAAGCTCTTCAATGTGTTCTACCGTGTTTACACCCGTCATTTTTTTTGTAAGTCCAATGAGGGTACCTCCACCAACACCTGTGCCTCCAAGATAATTTGTTTCTATGTTTTCACCGTCTCTTTTTGCGTGTATAATGGCGGTTCCCGTTCCCATGCTGACGATTATTGCTTCATCAAGCTGTGAAAGGTACAGTCCTCCGATTCCCGCCGCATCAAATTCCGGCACTTTATGGCTACACAGAGAATATATAGGCTTTTGCATATGAGTTGCCCCAACGCCGGTCACCATTACTCTGTCAATGTCTTCGAGACTGAGATTGTTTTCAGTTGTGAATTTTCCAAATGCTCCGTAAATAGAGGTTATGGGATCGGTAGCCCGAACGAATATAGGAGATATAAGCTCTCTGTTATTTCCGCACACACGAAATCCTGCGATTTTTGTTGTGCTTCCGCCAACGTCTATGCCGATAATATTTTGTGTTTTTTTCATGTTTACAATATCCTCCGTCGGATTTTTAAAACAAATATTATAAACATTATATCACCATATTGAAAAAAAATCAATATTGTGATATAATATTAGTAATAATTTTTTACGGAGATAATTTTATGGCTTTTGATGCTGGCATGCTTGCATGCGTGGTAAATGAATTGAATACCTTGGGCGCAGGCGGCAAGATCGAAAAGATATACCAGCCCGAAAAGGAAGAAATAATTCTTCTTTTGCGTTCACAAGGAAAAAACAGAAAATTGATCATCAACGTGGGATCGTCCTGCCCTCGCATCGGGTTTACGGAAATACAAAAGGAAAACCCACTTCAAGCGCCCATGTTTTGTATGCTTTTGAGAAAACATCTCATAGGAGCCACCCTATCCGGTGTTTCTCAGGAAGGCTTTGAACGCGTTGCACGTCTTACTTTTGATACAAGAGACGAGATGGGCTTTGAATGTAAAAAATACATTTTTGCCGAGATCATGGGCAAATACAGCAATCTTATATTTGCCGATGAGAATTTTAAGGTCGTTTCTGCGCTTAAAATTATTGATTTTACTACCAGCAGTCTGAGACAGATTCTGCCGGGAATGATATATGAGCTTCCTCCCATTCAAAATAAGCAGAATCCGCTTGAAGAAACTCGCGAGGGATTTGCGGCAAGGCTTTCTGCCTTCCCCGCTGACAAGAGCATAGAAAAGTTTATAATTTCAAATTATCTGGGGATATCTTCGTCAAATGCCAGAGAGATAGCATTTTGCGCAACCAGAAAGCTTGACGCGTTGATTTGTGAGTGTTCTGTGGATATTTTGTGGACGAGTTTTTGTTCTTTTACGGATATAATCAAAAATAATGAGTATTCTCCGTGTGTGATCTTTGAGAGCAAAATGCCGATAGAATATTCGTTTGTAAGGCTTTCGCATTACGGCAATGAGCTTGATTGTCGTGATTTTGAAATGGTATCCGAATGTTTGGACGCATTCTTTGAGGGACGCGATAAAGAGCAAAGAATAAAGCAACGCGCTGCTGATATTTTGCGCATGCTCACAAATACGGAATCAAGACTTCTTAAAAAACTTGAAGCTCAGCGCAAGGAGCTTGCGGAATGTGAGCTGGGAGAAAAATATAAAAAATACGGCGACCTTATAACTTCAAATCTCTATATGCTGACACGAGGACAGACAGATGTCGAGCTTACGGATTATGAGGCTTGGGATGAGAATGCCGGAGAGTATGGAAAAGTGATCATAAGTCTCGATTCCAGATTGTCTCCTGCGGCAAATGCGCAAAGATATTACAAGCGTTATAACAAGTCCAAAACGGCAAAAGTCGAGCTTGCAAAGCAAATAGACATGGGAGAACGAGAGCTTGAATATATATATTCTGTGTTTGACTCATTGACAAAGGCTGAAACAACGGCGGATCTTTGCGAAATACGCGATGAGCTGTACCGTTCGGGATATGCATCCAAAATGAAAGGATATTCCGCGCCCAAAAAGCAACCCACGCCTTCCCTTGCGCAGTTTGAGACAACAAACGGATATAAGGTTTATTGCGGCAAAAACAATATTCAAAATGAATATATCACGCACAAAGTAGCCGAAAAACACGACTATTGGTTCCATGCCAAGAATGTAGCGGGTTCTCACGTTTTGATGGTAACAAACGGCGAAGAGCCGCCTGCAGAGGACTTCACCGATGCCTGCATGATCGCGGCATATTACTCAAAGGCAAAGGATGGAGAGAGCGTTGAGGTAGATTATCTGTTTGCAAGAGGCGTGAAGAAAGTTCCGGGAGCAAAGCCCGGATTTGTAGTCTACCACAACAATTGGAGCGCGTATGTTACCCCCGACGAGGAAAAAGTTCTTTCGATGAGAATAAAGTGAGGTAAATATGTTGGAATTTATCAAACTGTTTGCAGCGGTCTTGTTTTTGCCGTTGCTTCCCGTGATATTTTGCGGATTAGCAGTCAACGTGTCGGAGAAGATGTTTTTGAAAATGACAAAGGGCTTTGGACGTGGCGTAGTGATCGTGACCTCTATGATCGGAACTCCGGTGCATGAGCTTGGACATGCTATGATGTGTCCTATTTTCGGTCATAGGATCAAAAAAATGTGCCTTTGGAATCCAAAAGCGCCGAACGGAGTATTAGGATACGTTAATCACACATATAATAGAAGGAATATATGGCACAGATTGGGAAGCTTTTTTATAAGTATAGGTCCCGTTCTTATAGGGCTTTGCGTTATAACGGTAGTTATGCTTATTTGTTTTCCTTCTACGATTCAAGAATATTATTTGTCTGCGCTTTCATGCGAAGCAGGACTCAGCGGTGCGTTTGAGATGATCGTGGAATGTATCAAAATGATACCCTTGGCAATAACCGATGACTCAATGCCTGTGTGGGTTAAAATCATAGGGTGCGTTCTCATTCTTTCGGTGTGCTTACATATAAGCCTTAGCCCCGCCGATATAAAAAACAGCTTTATTGGATTTCCAATATATGCGTTGATATCTCTTGGAGTATCATTAATTATATTTTTTGTATCAGGTCAGTCCTCTCATGAAGCTATATCTGTTTTGAGCAGAGTGTCATTTATGGGATTTGCTCTTTATATGGTAGTATTTGCCGGTATAATATTACTGCTGATGATTGGATTTTTATGTTTTATCATAGGAAGATTATTTGGCAGATAAGTAAATATTTTGCCGAGTATTGACAAATCGCGGTTTATGTGTTATAATAAACTTGTTGTTTTTACAACATTTAAATTTTCCAAAGAAAATGCCGCCTGAATTGCGGCTGAACGGAGATTGTATATGAATAAGAAATTATCAAACAGGAAAAGAATTGAAAGACCGGACCTTCGCATATGGGACGTAAACGACCTTTTGAGTTATATATCGTCTCATGGAGACAAAACGGCGTACAGATATTTTGAAAACGACAGACTTAAGGAAATGACATATTCCAAGTTTTATAAGATGACTATGTCTGTTGCCGCGGGATTTAATAAAATGGGACTTGTTGGCAGACGTGTTGCGGTTATCGGTGACACATCACCTCAATGGCTTGCCACTTACATTGGCGCATTGGCAAGTGGCACGGTTATCATTCCTATGGATAAAGAGCTTGCTATATCCGAGATTGAAAAATTCCTGGAGCAGGTCGATGCAGACGCTATTGTCTACTCTAAATCGTTTAATGAGAAATTTATTTCTACCATAAGCTCACATCCTACGGTAAAATATTTTATCCCGATAAGTGCAGAATACGGTGAGGAATTTAACAGTAAGGTCCTTCCCTTTGCAACACTTCTTGAATATGGCGAGGAAAATCTCGCACAGGGATATAAGGTGCCTATCGTTAAAAACCGTGAGGAAATGTGCGAGATGCTCTTTACCTCCGGAACAACGGGTACAAGTAAATGCGTAATGCTTTGTCAGAAGAATATTTTCTCGGCAGTTGAATCTGCATTGGCATCAGTATGCTTTGTATCGGATGACGTTGTAATGTCGGTTCTTCCCGTTCATCATACGTATGAGCTGATGTGCTTGCTTGCTGAACTTGTATTGGGTATCACTACATGTATAAACGATTCGCTTCGCCACGTTATGAAGAATCTTTCGCTGTTCAAGCCTACGGGATTGGTGCTTGTTCCCTTGTTCCTTAACACAATGTACAGAAAGATATGGTCTGAGGCTGAAAAGTCCGGTCGAGATAAAGTGCTTCGTACGGGTATGAAGCTTTCGGGTAATTTGCGTAAGGTCGGTATAGACGTCAGAGGAAAGCTCTTTAAGTCTGTTACCGAGGCATTTGGAGGAAGACTTGACCATATTATTTGCGGTGGCGCAAAGCTTAACCCCGAGATCGTGTATGCTTTTGAAGAATTCGGAATTTCCGTGTTTGAGGGATTCGGAATAACAGAATGCTCTCCCCTTGTATCGGTTGACAGATATTACAACCGCCGCCCCGGCTCTATTGGTCCTTCTGTTCCCGCATGTCAGGTCAGAATAGATCCCAATGGCGAGCAGACCGAGGAAGGCTATGCTATGGGTGAGATACAGGTTAAGGGTGACAACGTCATGCTTGGCTATTACAACAACGAGGAAGCGAATGCGGAAGTATTTACCGATGACGGCTGGTTCCGTACGGGAGACGTGGGATATCTTGATGCTGACAGATATATCTACATTACGGGTAGAATAAAGTTTGTTATCGTTCTTGAAAACGGTAAGAACGTATTCCCGGAGGAGATCGAGGAGTATCTTGAAACAATAGATACCATAAGCGAATCATGTGTTATCGGACGTAAGGCCGCTGACAGTGACAGTATTATTCTCACTGCGGTCGTTTATCCCAACTTTGCTAAGTTTGCCAAGGGCGCAAGCGATGATGAGATAAAGGAGACTATACGCCGAGAGATCAATGCGGTAAACAAGAAGCTCCCCACCTTCAAGCAGATCAAGGCTGTTGAGATCCGTAAGACTGAGTTTGAAAAGACTACTACAAAGAAGATAAAGAGACAGCTTGTAAAATAATTTTGAAGGTCCACCCCGTAAAGGGTGGGCCTTTAAATATAAAAAATTTGATATTTCTATTGTAATTGAGGAAAATAAATGCTATAATGTATTTGTATAACTGTGCCGACGTATCGGCGGAACGGAGATTTTTATGAATCACGGTTTTGTAAAGATTGCTGTCGCAACGCCTAAAATAAAAGTTTGCGACGTGGAATTTAATACGGATGAGTGTATCCGGCTGTTTAATTTGGCATCGAATGACGGCGCAAAGGTAGTTCTTTTCCCCGAGCTTGCGCTGACGGGTGCTACTTGCGGAGATATGTTTTTCTCCGACAGACTTATAAGCTCTGCGCTTGATGGGCTTAGAAATTTTGTATATGCTTCTGCTATGACCGACACGGTTGCAATCATAGGATTGCCTATGGTCTGCTCTGACAAGCTTTACTCCTGCGCGGCAGTAGTTCAGGGCGGACAAATACTTGGAATAGTTCCGAAAACAAATATTTCCGAGAGATGCGGCAGATGGTTTACAGCTTGTCCCGATATGAACTATTCGTATATGTTTGATGACAATGTGCTTATGTTTGGCAACAAGCAGATATTTGTGTGCAGAAATATGCCGGAGTTCAAATTCGGTGTGGAGTTTTATGACGATCTATGTGCGCCTGTCTCGCCTTCGTGCGATTTGACGGTTGCGGGCGCGAATATGATATTCTGTCCCGGCAGTGAGCGCTATACAGTAGATTCTGATAAAGAACAGATTATGCTTTCCACAGCTCAGTCGAAAAAGCTTGCTTGCGGATATATCATAGCGTCGGGCAATATGAACGAATCCACGACGGACGGAGTTTTCGGTGGCAGCGCGTTTATTTGTGAAGACGGTGAGATCTTAGCGCAAAAATCTGCGTTTGGCGAGGAGCTTCTTCTCTCCGAGATAGACGTAAATAAACTCGCATCACTCAAGCGTCGTTCAAAGATATTCGGCAATAAGACCGCGTATGAGTATTGTGAGATGGAGTTTGACATTGAGTGCGAACAGACTGTCCTGACAAGAATAATCAGAGCCAATCCATTTATTCCGGAAGATAAGAATGCGGCTGCGACGCAGTATGAAGCAATACTTTCAATTCAGGCGCAGGGACTTGCAAAACGACTTGTGGCGGCATATGCTAAAAAGGCAGTTATCGGCATATCGGGTGGACTTGATTCAACGCTTGCAATTATGGTAATGGCAAGGGCGATGAATATACTTGGCAGACCAATGACGGATATTGTGGCTGTGACTATGCCCTGCTTTGGTACGACCAAGAGAACAAAGGACAACGCGACAGTTATTTGTCGTGAGCTTGGAGTGGATTTCAGATGTGTGAATATATCGGATTCCGTTTCTTTGCATCTCAAGGACATCGGTCACGATATAAATAAGCATGACGTTACCTACGAGAATGCGCAAGCGCGCGAGCGCACACAGGTCATTATGGATATAGCGAATATCGAGGGCGGATTTGTTGTTGGTACGGGAGATATGTCCGAGCTTGCTCTCGGTTGGGCGACCTATAACGGTGACCACATGTCCATGTACGGAGTGAACGCATCGATTCCCAAAACGCTCGTGCGTGAGCTTGTAAGCTACTGCGCGTCGCTTGAGGAGGAAAACGGAAACAAAGAACTTGCCGATGCGTTGAATGACGTGGTGGGCACACCTGTTTCCCCTGAACTTTTGCCTGCCGATGCAAGCGGCAATATAGCGCAAAAGACCGAGGATCTCGTAGGCCCTTACGAGATACACGATTTTTATATGTACTATATGCTAAAATACGGATTTACACCTTCAAAGCTCTACCGCATGGCGATTTATGCGCTTGGCGATAAGTTTGATAGCGATACGTTGCTTAAATGGCTTGAAGTGTTTGTAAAGAGATTTTTCGCACAGCAATTCAAGCGTTCCTGCTTGCCCGACGGGCCTGCTGTAACGGATATTTCCCTTTCCCCTCGCGGAGGACTTGTGATGCCGAGCGATGCGGTAGCGTCTCTTTGGATAAAGGAAATACAAGAGCTTAAAAATAATTAAAAATATCAATTTGGTGAGGGATTTTTCGAGTGAAACTTGAATATAATACTTGAAAAATCCCCCGCGCTGTGATATAATATCCCTATGCCTCCATAGTTAAATGGATATAATAAACCCCTCCTAAGGGGTAGCTCTCACCTTATCTCGACCGCGCAAACGCGAGAAAAAACGAGGAAATCGGCGAAAACGCGACTTTGCCCCGTCACCGCAGGAAATTTGGCACCCTATTTGGTGCCCTGCGGCACCTTTTGAGCATTTTTTAAGGGATAGGCGTGCTTCGAGCATCTTCTATAAATTTCATAAATTGCCTCCGTAGTAAAGTGGATATTACAAGTCCCTCCTAAGGATTAGTCGTGGGTTCGATTCCCGCCGGGGGTGCCAAAACACCCGAGATTTAACGATCTCGGGTGTTTGCTTGTTATATGGAAAACAAATCAAACGATGGTTTCTCAAATCGGTTATATGGCTGTCCATCCAATGCCATCATATCCGCCATTCCCAAAAACAGTACAGCAAATGCTTGCTTTGCAGTTTCGGGCATAGCATCCCAAGCGCTTGGCTTGATCACTACATTTTCTGTTGCTATTGCTATGGTGTTGTTGATGTAATTCTTTTTCTCATCATTTGTTAGTGAGTCGAGTTTATTCTTCATCGACAAAAATAAACTATCATACTCTTTTAGCCACGCTATTATGACATAAGTCTTGCCGTTTTCGGGAAAAACACATGTGTAAATATGTCGAGCTGGCATAATTGGATTAAGCAGATCCTGTATTTGTTTACCATCAAAGTCATACATGGGAGTTTCACCAGCAGTAGCAGCAAAATTTGAAAAGCCATTAAACTCCCAAACCACACTCGTAAGGACATCATATTGCTTTGCCATTAGTGCCTTGTCAAATATTTTCTTTTCTTCTTCAAAATCTGCAACAGCCATATCAAATCCAGTTTTACCGTCAATCATCATTCCGGGTACCTCAACTGCTGAAGGTTTATTGGAAAACATGATTTGATGCATTCGAACAGACTCTTGCTTTTTATGATATTCAATTGCAAACGCTCTGTACACATACAGGAAGATTTGTTCCTCTGTCGCTATAAAATCTTTGTCTTCAATCGGTTGGAACGTGGTTTTATCATGATATCCGCAAAAACCGCTAAAAACTGTAGCTTCTTTTCTGCCATATTTGTTTTGTAATGTGAACGACAAATCAGGCTTGGGGCATGGCATATACAACATTCCGTTGTCCGATATCTTGGAAAGTATCTTGTTGTTTTGTATTGAATGAGCTCCAATAATCTTTTCAGAGCAGTGGCATTGATCTGGATGAATACACTCCTTAAATCTTGCTGCTTTTCTTGTCGCTTTATAAATGTCCGCAAATTTTGTTATATCAGAATATTCAGGATTATCTTCTTTTC
Source organism: Oscillospiraceae bacterium (assembly GCA_015063545.1). Classification (GTDB taxonomy): domain Bacteria; phylum Bacillota; class Clostridia; order Oscillospirales; family CAG-272; genus SVTX01. The sequence goes on from SVTX01000004.1 coordinate 71,301, forward strand.
CAAGACAACACTTTTTGTATTTTTTTCCGCTTCCACAGGGGCAAGGGTCATTTCGTCCTATCTTTTTACTCATGTTACCTCCACTGATTGTGTTTTATTTATTATAGCATATTTTTTCTCAAAAGTAAATAACGGGCGAAGATCGCTGTGATCATCGCCCGTTTTTGTATGTTAATCGAACAGTTCCTCAATCTTTTCCGCTGCTGTTCTGTCCGAGCTCTTTAAGAAGTGGCTGTATATGTCGGTCGTGGTGCTGGTTCGTGCGTGGCCTGCTCGGCCTGCGACCGTTACCAGCGGTACGCCTGCTGCGATTTGCATCGTGATATTGGTGTGGCGCAGCGAGTGTACTGTTCTGTGCGGCAGTCCCGCCTGATCGCATATCTTATGTACCCAGTACGATATCGTGCCGGGATACATGACCTTTCCGTCCTCCGAGATGAAGAGTCTGTTCGTCTCGTGCCATCTATCACCGACGTCGTATTTGTACTGATCGTACCATTCTTTGTACTCCATGAGCACCGCCATCAGCTTATCCGATATACTGATGACGCGCTTGCTGCTCTCGGTCTTGGGATCCTTTTCTACGAGGCCGACGCCTTTTACCGTTGTGACGGATCGTTCTATGGTGATCGTCCCTTCATCGAGGTCTATATTCGACCATTCTAGCCCGCAGAGCTCACCGCGCCGAATGCCTGTTAGCAGGAGTATCAGAGCTGCCGTTTTGCATCTCACATCCGGATACGCCAGCGCTGTTGCGTAGAACAGTTTGGCATCTTCGTCGTTCATATAGTCGATTTCCTTCGACGGCCGCTTCGGGAAGTCGATGTAATCTGCGGTAGCGTAGTTATCGACGATGAGTCGCTGCTTCTTTGCATGCGAGAGAATCGCGCGCAACGTGCGCTTGATTTTGTGCATGGTCTCGTAGGCGTATGGCTGCTTTTTCTTTTTCACATTGAACAGTGCTGTGGTGCGACAGCCGAAGTTTTCCGCGATCTTTTCCGCCTGTTCGAGTCGGATGTTATCGCCGCGCAGAGCTGCCAGCAGAGGCCCGCTGTCATAATCTAACTTCTGTTTCAGTTTACGCTCTCCGCGCCTTGCAGCGTCAACTGCTTCTTGGAATTCCGGCTTGGCACATACCGTAATGATGATTCTTTCGCGCCTGTCGAGATCATCGTAGAATCGCTGTATGATCGTCGGGTTGAGCTCGCGCAGCTTGTAGCCGCCAATGCTGGCGGCTATTTCTGTGATTGCGGATTGGCAGTTGACATAGTAGCTGACCGACAATTCTTCTTTGCGGCGTTCCAACCACCATTTCATGTAGTCGGCCAGCGTGGTGTCGGGTGAGACACCATCGCCGCCTGCGGCAGTAAGGGACATGCGCAGATTGTTTTCGTACTGATCCGCGTACACGATCACCTCACGCTCCATCTGCTTCGGCGTCATTCCCATTTGCGGCTTCCATGTGGTGGAATAGACATTCATCTTTCCGCTGCCTTTGTCCTTGAGTTTCACCTGTATGCGGTAGGTGGGACCGGATTTTGTCATTCGTTTTGTTATCGTTGCCATATCAATTCCTCCATTTCATCGTCGTTATAGCAAGCCCTTGGCAACAACAAAGGAAGCCACAAAGGTCTGCAAAAGTCAAGCAGTTTTTTGAAAATTTCCTGATAAAAATGCAATTAGTGCATCGAGATCCACAAGGATCTTTTTGCCGGTGAAAACGCAGTGTACCTTGCCTTCCTTGCAAAGTGTGCGGATGCAGTTTGCGGTGATGGCGGACTGTTCGTCCATTTCTTTAATAATCGCGACCGATTCGTTGATGGTGCGCATTCTGTGTATAGTCATAAAAACTCCTTTCATATCTTGAAAACTTGAATGTGGGGGTATACCCCCTCTTGATTTCCCGATTTTTTGTGTGTGACTCCTCGCCCGTCTCACAAGCGAAAGTCGTAGAGATTTTGATCCCCCTACCCTCGAAGGGATGTCGCTGATGTAGCAAGTATTACAGGTCATTCTTATTTTTCATTCTATAGAAATGAACTTATAAACCTGCTACATCTGCGACGTGAAAATTAAAGGGGCTGTGCGGTATCGAGAATTTTATATTTTAACAACATGGTGGTTTCGCTACCTCCACCTTTCGGGCGTTT
>SVTX01000042.1 GCA_015063545.1 Oscillospiraceae bacterium
ACCCTGCTATTAGACGCTTCATAAGCTCGGATAGCTACGGATTGCTTTCTACACTGGCAGAATCCGGTGATATAAACATGTTCGCTTACTGCGGCAATAACCCTGTAATGTGTGTAGATCCAAGTGGATGTGCGCCTGAGTGGTTGTCTGGTATAGGGCGAATTATTACAGGAATAGGTGCGGTAATTGCTGGTGTTTTGGTGTTTGCTAGTAGTGTGGCTTTAGTCCCAATGTTGATAGTTGCAGGAGTCACGGTAGCTGCGGGCGCCTTAACAGTGGCAAATGGTGTTGCTGATATACAGCAATCAATAACAGGAAACAACTTCATTCGTGACGGTTTGTTTGACGGTGAACAGACTGCATATAACATATATGCGAGTATAATGGAAGGCATTGCTATAATTGGCAGTATTGTTTGTGGTGGTTGGCTAAAAGTGAATTATATGTTTAAATACTAATCTAAAGCATAATATAATTTCCCCGTGGAGGTATAGTCTTATGAAAAAATTTATGGCAATAATATTTATGGCATTTTCTTTAATATTAGTCGGGTGTGAATATAAATATTCGGGCGATTATCCACAGCTGTACACGGTAGCGATAAATTCATTGCTGTGGAATCATGGCTTATCAACCGCTACAGATAGATTTATTGACCCAACAATAGATATTATCCAAAAGGATCAATACGGTAGAATATTGTTTCAATATACCGAAAAATCTTTTACCCCAAGCGTTGCTTTTTCAAGTTTGATAATCATGCAATATTCTACACAAGAAGATGTTTATTATTATGAGGATGTGAACTTTATATCAAAAGAAAAGGTATCGCATAGCCATGTTCAAGTTGAATTCGATCTGACAGAAATAGAATCTCTAAAAGAAATTAATGACTGGAATAAAGATTTAAATTTGGATAAATGTATATCAAAAGAGATATCCAGAACAAAAGCTAAGCCTCAAATTGATGAAAACACACTAAAAGAAATGTTTGAGGAAAATGGTTATTATAATGATTCAACCTTTTTATTAAGCACAGATGATTACGGTAGGTTTATATGCTATAGTTGTGTTTCAACAATCAACAATGGAGTGCTTGAAGATCAATATTTAGTGATTTTATTTCAAAATGATTTGACTTACGCGGTGTTTTCGCCCAAATCTTTCTATAATTATCAAGAAGAATTAAAAGAATTTAAGGCAAAAAATAATTGGAATTGCCAAACAGCATAGTAATTGTTGACGTGATAAGATAAGCATCAATTTTATTTGAATTGTGAGTTTTGTATAGGTGAGTTTACTTTTTGGGTAAATTCACCTTTTTGTTTGCAAAACGCTACTACGGTGGTGTGGTTTTGTGCTTGAGGTTAAAAAGCATGCTGCGCTTCCCTCATCGGTCACTCGCAAGGCTCGTGCCACCTTACCCAAGGGGGAAGGGTAAGAGGTTGTGCCTCTAATAAATGCAAAATGAAAGAGCAAAATGCAAAATTATAAAGTAAGAATAAAACAATAGGATCTTGGAAATTTTTCTTGTAACCCCGTCAAATTGCTTGCATTAGGGCGATGGGGTGTGTTATAATCTGCTATGCTACGAGTAGTAGCAATCCTTACTCCCTTAGGGGAGTCACGAGACCAAAAGGAGGTGGAATATGAAGAAGTATGAAGTTCTGTATATTCTAGCCGCAAATCTTGACGAGGCCGCAAAAGAGGCGTATATCGCAAGATTCGAGAACCTTGTAAAGGAGGCAGGTGGCGAAGCAACCGTTAATAAATGGGGCGTTCGCAAGCTTGCATATCCGGTAAACTACAAGACCGAAGGCTATTATGTACTTATGGATTTCACGGCTAATGCCGATCTTCCGCTTGAAATCGAGCGTCAGATGCGCATTGCTAAGGACGAAATCCTTCGCTTTATGATAATAGTTAAAGAGTAATTACACAAGAGGTGAGTCATGAATAAGTGCATTTTGGTGGGTAATCTTACCCGCGATCCCGAGCATTCCACAACGGCAAACGGTATTTCGGTTTGCAGATTTTCGATAGCGGTTAATCGCAGCTATACAAGCAGTAACGGCGAGCGAGAGGCTGACTTTATAAACATCGTTACCTGGCGCGGCCTTGCCGACAATTGCGGCAAGTTCTTGTTTAAGGGTAGCAAGGTTGCGGTATGCGGCGCAATTCAGACTCGCAATTACGAGGACAGGGACGGCAACAAGAGGTACGCTACCGAGGTTGTTGCCGACGACGTAGAATTCCTTTCCCCGAGGGGTGAGGGCGGTGCTGCTCCCGCAAGAGAGTCTGCTCCTGCCGCAAGGCAAAGCAAGCAGGTGCTCGAGCTTGAGCCCATCGACGACCCCGACCAGCTGCCGTTCTGATTTCGGCGTAAGGCAGTAGGTAATTTTCGCCAAATATAATAAGGAGAATACCGTAATGGATAAGAAGATGCCTAAAGTAGGCGAAGGTGACGATAAGATCAAAAAGGCAAAGCGCGTCCAGAAGAAAAAGGTTTGCCAGTTCTGCGTAGACAAGGCTGAGCATATCGACTACAAGGACGTAACCAAGCTTCGCCGCTACATCACCGAGAAGGGCAAAATCATTCCCCGCCGCATTTCCGGCGTTTGCGCTGAGCACCAAAGAGGCTTGACCACGGCTATTAAGCGCGCAAGATATATGGTTCTTTTGCCGTTCAAAGCAGAGTAAAAGTAATACAAAACACTAAAAAGGCAGAAATGGGTAAAAATTTCTGCCTTTTGTTTGGGAGGAGCAATGATTGCAGTAAACGACGTCAGCTTGCAATTCGGCAGCAGAGTGCTGTTCGACCACGTAAATCTAAAGTTCACCAAGGGGAACTGCTATGGAATTATCGGCGCAAACGGTGCGGGTAAGTCCACATTCCTCAAAATCTTGGCGGGCGATATTGAGCCTAACAAGGGCGAGGTGGTTATTGATAAAAACGAGCGTATGAGCATTTTGGCGCAAAACCAAAACGCTTACGACGAATATACCGTTCTTGACACCGTTATGTGGGGTCATAAGCGCCTTATGGAAATCAAGCTCGAGCGCGAGGTGCTGTACGCTAAAGAGGATTTTTCGGACGCGGACGGCGAGCGCGCGGCAGAGCTCGAGGGCGAGTTTGCCGAGCTTAACGGCTACGAGGCGGAGTCTGATGCGGAAACGCTTCTTAATCAGCTAAAGGTGGACAGCTCGCTTTTCTATCTTCCCATGGCGGAGGTCGACCCCAAAATTAAGGTAAAGGTGCTGCTTGCGCAAAGCCTTTTCGGCAAGCCCGACATTCTTATTTTGGACGAGCCGACCAACAACCTAGACGCAAAAAGCGTTCGCTGGCTTGAGGACTATATTATGGAGATGGAGGACAGCATAATCATTATCGTGTCCCACAACCGCCACTTCCTCAACCGTGTTTGCACGCACATCTGCGACGTTGACTTTAAGAAGATAAAAATCTTCGTAGGTAACTACGATTTCTGGTACGAAAGCTCGCAGCTTCTCCTTCGTCAAAGCAAGGAGCAGAACAAGAAAATAGAGGCACGTGCTAAGGAATTGCAGGAATTTATCGCTCGCTTCAGCGCAAACGCCAGCAAGTCCAAGCAAGCAACCAGCCGCAAAAAGGAGCTGGAGAAGCTTAAGTTTGAGGACATTCAGCCGTCCAGCCGCAGATACCCGTTTATCGAATTTAAGTTCGAGCGCGAAATCGGCAACGAGATTTTGGAGGTCGAGGGTCTTACCAAAAAGGGCTTTTTCGAGAACGTTTCGTTCCGCCTCAAAAGGGACGACAAAATCGGCTTCGTGTGCCGCAACGGTCAAAACATTTCGATGCTCTTCGACTGCATTATGGGTCTTGAAGCTCCCGATGCCGGCACGGTAAAATGGGGCAAAACAATAATCCCCACCTACCTGCCGCAAAATTACGATAATTTCTTTGACGGCGTAGACCTTACTCTCGTGCAGTGGATAGATCAGTATTCCAAGGACCACTACGAGGAGTATCTCAGAGGCTGGCTGGGCAGAATGCTGTTCTCGGGACAGGAGGCACTAAAAAAGGCGTCCGTTATTTCGGGTGGCGAAAAGGTGCGTTGCATGCTTGCAAGAATGATGCTTCAAGGCGGCAACTTCCTCGTCCTCGACGAGCCCACCAACCACCTCGACCTCGAAAGCATCACCGCGCTCAACAAGGGTATGACAAGCTTTAAGGGCGGAATGCTGTTCGTGTCGCACGACCAAGAAATTATGGAAACAGTTGCCAATCGCATTATCGAAATCGACGGCACCAAGGTCTTTGATAAAGACATTACCTACGACGCATATCTCGAGCTTGACAATTAGTCGGCTTATCACGGAGAAAAAATTATGAACAAAACGGATAAAAAGTATCAGGCGTTTCTTAATATTTTGCACAAGGAGCTTATTCCCGCGCTCGGCTGTACCGAGCCCATCGCACTCGCTTATTGCGGCGCTAAGGCAAGGCAGGCTCTTGGACAAATGCCCACCAGCGTGCTCGTTGAGGCAAGCGGCAACATTATCAAAAACGTAAAAAGCGTTATCGTTCCGCACACGGGCGGCAACAAGGGTATCGCGGCGGCAGTCGGCATCGGCATTCTTGCAGGCAACCCCGACGGCGAGCTTGAGGTGCTAAGCGGCGTTACCGAGCAGCAGACCAAGGCTCTACCCAAGTTTTTGAAGGAGGTGCCCATCGACGTTCGCCCCTTAGAGAGCAAGGAGGTACTTGATATCGTCGTTCACGTGTACAGCGGCGATGATCACGCGATGGTTCGTATCGCAGGCAAGCATACCAATTTGGTCAAAATTCAGCGTAACGGTGTGGCGATTTTTGACAAGGACTGCCAAACCGTCGATATGCGCAAGGGCGGCGACTACGCGCTTATGTCCATGAACGACATCTGCGACTTTGCTCTGAATGTCGATATCGCTGACGTTAAGGAGCTTCTCGACAGACAGATACAGTGCAACACCGCAGTAGCGCAAGAGGGACTTCGTGGCGACTACGGCTCTAACATCGGCAAGGTGTTGCTTAATTCTTACGGCAACGATATCAGGGTGCGCGCGCGTGCTATGGCGGCGGCAGGCTCGGATGCGAGAATGAACGGCTGCACCATGCCCGTCATTATCAACTCGGGCAGCGGCAATCAGGGCATGACCGTTTCGCTCCCCGTTATCGAGTACGCCAAGGAGCTTGGCTCCAGCGAGGAAAGTCTTTACCGCGCACTTGTGCTTTCTAACCTTATCGCTATCTATATTAAGTCGGGTATCGGCACCCTTTCCGCTTATTGCGGCGCAGTCAGCGCAGGCGCGGCGGCAGGCGCAGGTATCGCGTACCTGCTCGGCGCAGGCAAGGAGTCCGTTTGCACGACGGTTGTCAATGCACTCGCAATCACCTCGGGTATCATTTGCGACGGCGCAAAGGCCTCGTGCGCGGCAAAAATCGCAGTTGCCGTTGACGCAGGAATCTTGGGCTGCGAAATGCGCAAAAGCGGCAATCAGTTCCAGGGCGGCGACGGTATCGTGTCGGACGAAATCGAGCAAACCATTCGCAACGTCGGACTTCTCGGCAAAGAGGGCATGAGCGAAACTGATAAAGAAATTTTGCACATCATGACCTCGTGCGTAGACTAATCCCCTAGTCAAGCAATAATACGCTTAACCAAATACATAAAATCCAACACCTTCCACCGTGTTGGATTTTTTTGTTGTAAAAATCGGAGATTTTGCCTAACTTCCGATTTTGGTTTAAGCGCATTGATGAATGTTGCGCTTGTCGTAAAGTCGTAAACAAGACTTGAACTTGCGGCCTCTACCACCCCAAACCGATTGATATATCTTTTTTTAGCCGTTTCTGCTACGCAAAAACGGCTTTTTCATACTCTCGTGACATCTTGTCTCCGTGTACTCCGGATCTGTTTATGGTCAAAGATGTGGCAAATCCGAGTACCGAATGATTAATATGTGGTCATCAATTTCGGGGTGGTAGAAACGCTCGAAATTTGCTCCGCCGGCAGAGAAGAAATGTATAGAGAACAGAGAAGAAACGCATAGTGAGCAGCGAAGAACACACGAACAGCCATATGTGGTCACCCCGACAGAAATAGATGATAAACAGGTGGTCAGACAATCAGGCAGCCAGAGCAGAGAACCGCTTCGTCCTTCTCCTGCAGGTGTTGTATTGTAACTTACAATCGCAGCTTTGTCAAGTACTGTTTTCAATAAAATCATCACTCAAAATTTGATTCGCAGTAAGCAAAGAAAAAGCTCGGCGAGAGTACTTTCAAATTTGTGGGGTATCAGCCAGAACATAATAAATATAAAAAAATTGGGGAACATTTTGCTTTTTTCGAGAGCAAAATGTTCCCCAATTAGATTAAAATATGCGTCTAAATATTAATTTGAGCTGTTATGATCAATCTTTTAAAGCAGTAATAGGAACTATAAAAACTCCGTCTGGTCTTACATAAGCAGCATTGGAAAGTCCGCATATTACGCACATAATCTTGGGAGCCTTTCCACCGTTAGCAACTATATCGTTGCACACCTTGATTAGGTTCTTGGCTCCTTCATCTATTTTCTTTGCGCCGAGCTTTATCTCAAAAGCACACCAATCTCCGTCCTCAAGCTCAATAACAGCATCGATTTCATTGTTCTTATAGTCTTGATAATACGCTCATAGACTACCTTCGTTCTCTATTATCACCATTATTATAGCAGACTAATCAACTTTTGTCAATATAAGTGAGCAATATTTTTGATTGAAAGTGAGCAGTTTTTTTGATACAAAGTGAGCAATATTTTAACAAACAAGTGCGATATTAAGAAAAACTTAATTATTTGCACCTCAAAATTTGAAACGATATAGAAACACTTGAATAGCCCACGAGTGCAGACCGCAATAATCGATCTTCATTTACCTTTTGCTTTAGAAATAAAACTTTCGATTGACCGTCATAAAAATTCACAAATTCATCATTGACAATTTCACTTGCGAATAGTATAACTAAGTAATAGTTCAAAAACGAACAAAAGGAGCTTTTATGATAACGATTCAGGAGATGAACGGACACGCGAGAAAGATAGGATTGGCATACGAAAAGGCACTTTTGCCCTTATCGAAGGAAACCGACATGCCTCATACGGCGATCAGCATTCTGCTTTTTATTGCGAACAATCCCGATTTCGCCACGGCAGGTAATATTTGCGAGATTAGAGGACTTAAGCGTCCTGTTGTTTCTGCTCACGTGGAGCGTCTTGTGCAAGAGGGGTATATAGAAAGACGAGCTGTTCCCGGTGACAGAAGAAAGGATGCGCTTGTATGTACCGAGAAGGCTTCGAGTATCGTTGAAGCCGGAAGAGACCGTCAAATACAATTCGCAAATGCTATCCTTAAAGGAATCAGCGAAGATGACCGTGACGTAATGGAGCGTTGCTTCAAAACGATGAATAATAATATAGATAAGCTGATAAAGGAGAAAACACTCTAAATGCTCAAATTGCTGAAATACATGAAAAAGCGGGAACGGTGGATGGTTCTCGCCTGTATTGCATTGATCGTCGGTCAGATCTATTTCGATTTGACGATGCCGGACTTTATGAGTGATTTGACGGTTTTGATCAATACCCCCGGAAGTGAAATGGCAGAAATTATGTCGGTGGGCGCGAAAATGCTCGGCTGTACGCTTGCAAGCGCGGCTCTGGCGATTGCTTGCGGATTTCTTACCTCTCGCATCGCCTCGGGCTACAGTTACGCAGTCAGGGAAAAGCTTTTTTCTCACGTGATGATGCTTGGAAAGGCAGAGACCTCCAAATTCTCGATTCCGAGCTTGATTACGAGAACGACCAATGATATCACGCAATTACAAATGATCGTCGTTATGGGATTGCAATCGCTTGTAAAAGCACCAATCATGGCGGTATGGGCGATCATTAAGATCCTCGGCAAGAGCTGGGAGCTGTCTGTTGTCACCGCATCTGCTGTGGTTGTGATCTGTACGACCGTTCTTTCTATTATGACGGTTTGTCTGCCACGCTTCCGTAAGGTACAAAAGCTGACTGATACACAAAACCGTATGGCAAGAGAAAATCTGACGGGCATCAACGTGGTTCACGCCTTCAATGCAGAAGAATATCAGACCGAAAAGTTTGACGTGCCCAACACCGAGATGATGAATACGCAGCTCAAAAATCAGCGTTTGTTCTCCTTGATGCAGCCCGTGATGGGAAGTTGCATGAACGGTCTTTCCTTAGCGATATATTGGCTTGGCGCGGCTCTCATCAATCAAATAGCACTTACCGACGTTGCGGGCAGAATTGCGATGTTTAGCGACGTTGTCGTCTTCAGCACCTATGCGACCTACGTGGTCATGTCGTTTATGATGATGGTCATGGTGTTTATGATGCTTCCCGCCGCGCAGGTCTCGGCAGAGCGTATTAACGAGGTGCTTGACAGACAGACAACGGTTACCGAGGGCGCGGCAAACGATGCCGACGAGGTCGGAACGGTTGAATTCAAAAATGTTTCTTTTGCTTATCCCGAAGCGCAGGAGGAAGCTATCTCCGATATTTCCTTCCGCATTGAAAAGGGGCAGACTCTTGCCATCATCGGCGCAACCGGATGCGGCAAAACAACGCTCATTTCCTTGATCGCACGCTTCTATGATGCAACCAAGGGTGAAGTCCTTGTGGACGGAGTCAATGTCAAGGATTATACCTTTGATGGCTTGTATAATAAGATCGGATATATCACGCAAAAGGCAGTTTTGTTTGCGGGAAGCATTCGTGAGAATATTACCTTTGGTGAAAGTCAAGACGGCTTTGACGAGGAAACGGTGGATATGGCGATAGCGCTCTCGCAGGCAAAGGAGTTTGTAGATAAGACCGAGGGCGGCAAGGAGCATCACATCGTTGAGCTTGGTAAGAACGTGTCGGGCGGACAGAAGCAGCGTCTTTCTATCGCACGCGCACTTGCGAGAAAGCCCGAAATACTGATCTTTGACGACTCCTTTTCGGCGCTTGACTACAAAACTGACGCTACTCTTCGCCATGGGCTTGCAAAAGAGCTGTCGGATACCACCAAGGTCATCGTCGCTCAGCGTATCAGCACCATTCGCGACGCAGACAAGATCATCGTGCTTGAGCGCGGTGAGGCGGTCGGCATCGGTACACACGACGAGCTGATGGAAAGCTGCTCCGTTTACCGAGAGATCGCGCAGTCTCAGCTGACTGCTGCGGAGCTTGCGTAAGGAGGTGCCGAAATGAAACAAACACTTGCTAAAATTTTTAAGTATATGGGCAACGCTCCTCTCGTAATTTTTGCGTTGCTTCTCGCCGCGCTTGCCGCCGTCATGACCATTATTACGCCGGATAAGGTTGGAGAGATCACCGATATTATTTCTGACGGGCTTGTGGGCGGTATCGATATGTCGGCTATTGCCAAGGTAGGCATAACCCTTATCGTATTTTATCTTATCGGCGCTCTTGCAAATTTTGTTCAGCACTATATTATGGCAACGGTGACGCTAAAGGCATCACGCAAAATGCGTCACGACCTTTCGGTCAAGATCAATAAAGTGCCTCAAAAGCAGTTCGGCGAGACCTCGACAGGAGATATTCTCAGCCGTATTACCAACGACGTATCGGTGCTTCAACAAGGAATGACCAACAGCCTTCCCACGATGATCAGCGCCGCGACGCAGTTTGTTGGGTGTCTGATTATGATGTTCGTGACCGAATGGCATCTCGCCCTGACCGCCATATTGATTACAATGGTCGGCATGGTGCTTTTGATGCTCATTATGGGGCGCTCACAGAAATATTTCAAGCAGCGTCAAGGCAGCCTCGGCGCGCTCAACGGCTACGTGGAGGAAATGTATTCGGGACATGACGTTGTTCGTATCTCCCGCGCGGAGCAGAAGGTGCTGGGTAGATTTGGTAAGCTCAACCGTGACGTCTATGACGCAAACTGGAAATCCCAATTCCTGTCGGGTATGATGCAGCCTCTGATGAACGTTATCGGCAATCTTTCCTACGTTGCCGTGTGTGTTATCGGCGCGGCACTTGCCATAAACGGAACGATCAAATTTGGCGTAATTATCTCCTTTATTCTGTACGTTCGTCTCTTTACCACCCCTTTGACGCAGATCGCGCAAGGAATGACCAATTTACAGACGGCTACCGCAGGCGCGGGTCGTATCTTTGACTTTATGGAAGCCGAGGAATTAGAGGACGAAAGCGGCAAGCCAAAGCACGAAACCGAAGAAACAAAGGGCGCTGTTGTATTCGATCACGTTCGCTTTGCCTATCCCGAAAATCTCGATAAGGTCATTATCAAGGATTTCTCGGCAAAGGTCACTCCCGGACAAAAGGTCGCCATTGTCGGTCCCACGGGAGCAGGCAAAACGACTATGGTCAATCTCTTGATGCGCTTCTTTGAAATCAATGGCGGCAGTATTACCGTGGACGGTACGCCCATTCACGATATTCGCCGCGAGGACGTTCACGATATGTTTGGTATGGTACTTCAGGACACGTGGCTCTTTGAGGGAACGGTTCGCGAAAATCTTGCCTACAATATGACGGAGATCACCGACGAGGATATTATGCGCGTTGCCAAGGTCTGCGGAATCGACAAATTTATTCGCTCCTTGCCGCATGGACTTGACACAGTACTGACCGAGGGAACGACTATCTCGGCAGGACAGAAGCAGCTTCTTACCATCGCCCGCGCGATGCTTCAGGATGCGCCCATGCTGATCCTTGACGAGGCAACCTCGTCCGTGGATACGAGAACCGAGGTCATCATTCAAAGAGCGATGGATGAGCTGACAAAGGGAAGAACCAGCTTTGTCATCGCGCACCGTCTTTCCACCATTCGCAACGCCGACTTGATTCTCGTCATGAAAGATGGTGACGTGATAGAAAGCGGAGATCACGAGGCTCTTATGAAGCAAGAAGGTTTTTATTATCAGCTTTATCAGAGTCAATTTGATGTAGAAGAACAGGACGCATAAAAATAATGAAATGGAGATAACAATATGAAAATTGCAGTAACTTATGAAAACGGACAAATTTTTCAACACTTCGGACATACCGGGCAGTTTAAGATCTACACGGTTGAGCACGGAAAAATCGTTTCCTCCGAGGTCGTGGACACAAACGGAAGCGGTCACGGCGCACTTGCGGGATTTCTCGCGGAGCAAAACGTATCTGCTTTAATCTGTGGCTGTATTGGCGGCGGTGCGCAAATGGCACTTGCAAGTGCGGGTATTCAACTTTACGGCGGTGTCAGCGGCTCTTGCGACGAGGCAGTAAACGCTTTGCTTGCAAACAAATTAAGCTTCAATCCCGAGGTCAGATGCGATCATCACGACCACGAACACGGCGAAGGCGAGCATACCTGCGGTAATCACGGCTGTGGCACTCACAAATGCGGTAATCACGGCTGTGGCAATTAAAGGAGAATACGTTGAAAAAAACAATATCAAGAAAAAGATGCATTATTTGATGATTCGGATTGGATGGAGGTTCCGACCGCATATGCAACTATGTCAAATGTCGCAATGAATATGCTCTATCATCAGACAAAGAAAACGATGGGCAGAATGGTAGATTACAAGGAACTTAAGGACATGATATAAGGATTTTGATATGTGAAATTAGAAAAGGGGGGGGGACGGAAAAACAAGCCGTCACCCCTCAAAAATTGCGTCGTAAGAAACAAAGAAAAGCCATTTCGGTTGAAAAGTTCACAGAAATATGATATAATAAACTCACCGAAAAATAAGAATTTGCAGGTGAGATAATGATCGTTTTAATTGCAGGAGCATCGCATACAGGCAAAACTGTACTTGCTCAAAAACTGCTTGAAAAATATAAATATCCCTATCTTTCAATAGACCATCTAAAAATGGGTTTAATTCGTAGCGGCAACACAGAACTTACCCCTATGGATGATAATGAATTAACCGAATACTTGTGGCCGATTGTTCGTGAAAT
>SVTX01000043.1 GCA_015063545.1 Oscillospiraceae bacterium
CAGACTCTTTGTACGTCATTTTTTCTTGACAAGCACTGCATTTGTAGACACAAACGCAAATACGGCATACCTCTTTCGAGATATACCGTATTCTTGAAAAACTGTCCTTTAGGGTACGTCACAAATGTCTTGGCTGTTTTTTCATTATACATTCTATTTGTAGAACTCTGCCTTGAGGCTTCGTTCAAAAAGCTCGTGCATAGCGGTCTTAATCTCCGCGCCTTCGTAAAGCACCTGATAGACTGCGCGACAAATAGGCATATCAACCCCGTACTTGTCGCAAAGCTTCATGATTGCCTTTGCGGTGTAGTATCCCTCAGCAAGCTTGTCATATCCCTCACCACGTACAAGCATCTCACCGTACATACGGTTGTGGCTGTGCTTTGAAAATACCGTCGCCTCGTAGTCACCAAGGTGGCAAAGTCCGTATGCGGAAAGTTCATTTCCTCCCATCGCCGCAATAAGTCTTGATACCTCGCGCGCGCCTCTGGACATAAGAGCACCTTTGAGAGAAGAAAGTCCAAGTCCGTCAAGCATACCCGCCGCGATACCTATGACGTTCTTTGCCGCCGCACCTATCTCATTTCCGATAAGATCCTCTCCGTAGTAAAAGCGTATAAGATCACTTGAAAAATTCTCAACAAGATATTTTTTCGTTGCTTGATTCGCGCTGTCGATAACCATACAGTTTGGCACGCCTGCGTAAAATTCCTGAACGTGACCGGGGCCTATCCATACCGCCACAGAACACGATGAATCTACTCCGTCAGTCGCGACTTCGGACAGTCTGCGTCCCGTTTCAATGTCAATTCCCTTCATGCAAAGCACGAATATCTTATTTTTAAGTCCGAGCGGCTTCATTTCCTCCATAAGTCCCGCAAGTCCCTGCGAGTTGATGGATATTACTATCACCTCCGCGTCGCAAAGGCAGGATATATCGGTGGAAATTTTGACCGATTCAGGTAATTCGAGCAGGTCATTTCTGCGCTCACGCTGAAATCTCTGTATGTCTGCCGCAAAGGCAGGACCGTAAAGAGTTACGTCAAAATTACGTTTTGCGGAAAGATACCAAGTAATAAGCGAGCCCCATCTGCCCGCGCCGATAACACAAATCTTCAATATTACCTCCCGTGCAAAAAAGCACTTGAAAAAATCCGGAATTTAGTGTACAATATATCTATATATGTCTATTATACATTAAATTACAGAAAAAGTCAATAGAAAGGACTTATCTTAATGCTCAGCATCAGCGTAAACAATCTATGTCTTTCGTTTGGCGACAGAATTATTCTTGACAAGGTGTCATTTTCTCTTGAAGAAAACGACAAGCTCGGAATAATCGGCGTCAACGGAAGCGGAAAGACCTCGCTTTTCAAGCTCATAACTGGCGAGTATACGCCAAATGACGGCGAGGTATATATATCAAAGGGCAAGACCGTCGGCGTTTTGTCTCAGTACGGCGCGTTCTCGGATGAGGATGGCGAATACAGCGACGAGGACAGCGCGCTTGAGCATATGTTTCTTGCCTTCCCCGAGCTGCTTGAAGCGGAGAAAAGACTCTCTGAACTTGAAGCTCTGCTTCAGAATGCAGGCGACGCCAATCACAGCTCTTACACAAGCGAATACTCAGCTCTCAATGAAAAGTTCATTCGCGACGGCGGCCTTGAATTCCGAGGTCGTTGCGCGTCAATTCTCTCCAAGTTGGGTTTTTCGGACGACGACATGAAGCGTGCCGTAAAGCTACTTTCGGGAGGACAGCGTACACGCCTTGCGCTTGCAATTCAGCTCTGCCGTGAGCCTGACATTTTAATGCTCGACGAGCCTACAAACCACCTTGACATAGAAACACTTGCATGGCTTGAAAGCTTTCTTATTCAGTACAAAAAATGCGTCATGGTAATATCCCACGACAGATATTTTCTTGACCGTGTGACCAATAAAACTCTCGCCGTTGAAAACCGTAAGGCTAAGCTCTACAACGGAAATTACACAAAGAGCATGGAGCAGCGCCGTATAGACCGAGAGATATACGAAAAGCATTACAAAAATCAGCAAAAGGAGATAGCACGCCAGGAGGCGTATATCGCTCAGCAGCGCGCATGGAACCGTGAGCGCAACATTATAGCCGCAGAATCCCGGCTCAAATTGCTTGAAAAAATGGACAAGCTTGACGCACCCGAATATTCTCCCCGCGCCATACGCATGAAATTTACGTCATCCGTGGCGAGTGGAAACGACGTTGTGAATATCAAGTCTCTCTCAATGGGATTTGGAAGCAAAAAGCTCTTTTCGGACTTGAACTTTCTCGTCAAAAAGAATGACAGATTGCTTATCATTGGTCAGAACGGCTGCGGGAAATCCACGCTCATAAAGCTTTTGATGAACAAGCTCTCCCCTGTGGGCGGCAAAATAGAATACGGCTATAATGTAGAAATCGGCTACTACGACCAGGAAAACCAGAATCTCAATGACAAAAACACCGTTCTTGAGGAACTGTGGAGCGCATACCCCACACAAACTGAGCAAAAGATACGTTCAACTCTCTCTTGGTTCAATTTTTTTGGAGAGGACGTTTATAAGACCGTCGGTATGCTTTCGGGCGGTGAGAGAGCGAGGCTTACACTTTCAAAGCTCATTCTGTCCCACATGAATCTCCTGATCCTCGACGAGCCTACAAACCATTTGGACATTGACTCGCGCGAAGCGTTGGAATCTGCCCTTGAGGAATTTGACGGCACGATAATCGCCGTCTCTCATGACCGATATTTTATCGAAAAGCTCGCCACCCGCATAATAGAAATAAAGCCGCAGGGCTACTGTGACGGCGATATGTTCGACTATGAAATAACGAGAAAAAATCAAGCCTACACCGAGTTCCGCGAGTTCACGGACAACCGCCGTGCAAGACTTATTTCCGAGTCGGGCGCAGATATGAAAGCGCAGATATTGACCGATTCAAAGGAACAGTACCTCAGGCAAAAGCAGAACGCCTCCGAGGCGCGCAAAAAGGCCTCCAGAATCCAAAAGCTTCAAAAAGAGATGGTGAGCCTTGAAGAGGAATTAAGTCGCACAGAGACAGAAATGCAGGGCGATGCCGCGACCAATTACAAAAAGCTCTCCGAGCTTGACACACGCAAAAACGAGATAGAAGAGCGCCTCATGGAAATATACGAGGAGCTTGAAGAATAAAAAACAACCTTCCCTCGCAAGGGAAGGTTGTTTTACATTCGTATCACCGACAGCATAGTTCCGCGAAGTCCGCGCGAATATCTGTGCGAGAAAAACATCTCCGGCTCACAGCAGGTGCATCTGTCAACAATCTCTATGTTTTCGGGAATAACGCCCGAATTTGTCAAAAGGTATTTATTGAGCGCGACGAGGTCGCAAAAATATTTGCCCGGCGTCTGCGCACGGCTTATAAATTGCATAGCAATATCATTGCCGAGCACGTCTGTAAACTCACAAAGGAAGTCCTCACCGACCTCGAAGCAGCATTTATGAATACACGGACCAATAGCTACGCGGATATTTTTTGCGTCCGCGCCGCATTCCTCGCAAAGCATTCTCACGCACTTTGGGGCAATACCCTTTACGCTTCCCCGCCAACCCGCGTGTACCGCGCCAACGGCTATTATTTTATCCCCGTCAAACGCCTCAAACAGAATGGGCACACAGTCCGCGCTTTTGACGCCAAGAGTTACGTCGGATGAGTTTGTAATATATCCGTCGCCCTCGCGAATGTCCTCACAAATATAATATCCCTGCCCTGCATCGCGCCCATCGACCTTATAGATGATATCCGAATGTATCTGTGGTAATGAAACGACCGATCTTGGCTCAAATCCTGCCTCTGCTCCGAAAAGCTCAAGATTTCTTATAACAGTGTCGTTATCGTCTCCGCGCCCGTAGGCGAGATTAAAATCCGCCGTATGTGAAAGCTTGCTCACGCCTCCCCAACGGGTTGAAAAGGCGTGAGCAGACTTTATATTATCAGCTTTTAAAAACATTATTTTTCCTCAAACTTCGCTTCGCAGTAGGCGCAGCGGTAAATTCTGTTTTTCTCATCTGTCAGGTTGAATATCTGCGAAAGCTCCTGCTCCGTCGATGTGATACATCTGGGATTTTTGCAGGAAATTACGTTTACGAGCTTTGCCGGAAGGGAGATATTCTTTTTCTCCACCAGCTTGCCGCCTTTGATGATATTTACCGTCACTCCGGGATCAACGTATCCGAGAATATCCGTGTTTACGGTAATATCGGCATCTATCTTAATAATATCCTTTTTGCCCATTTTGCGGCTGGAAACGTTCTTTATTATCGCAACCGTACAGTCATATGCTTCAAGTCCAAGCAAATTGTACAGTTCAAGTCCCTTACCGGCTGTGATGTGGTCTATTACTATACCGTTGTTTATTGAATCTACGTGCATGAATTTAAACCTCGATTCCTAAAAGCTTCATAATGAGAGCCATTCTCATGTACTTACCGTTGAGCACCTGCTTAAAGTAGCACGCGCGTGGATCTTCGTCTATCGCGACCGATATTTCGTTTACTCTGGGAAGCGGATGCATGATACAGAGATCAGACTTCGCGCCCTTGAGCTTTTCGGGGGTGAGAATATAGCTATCCTTGAGACGGAGATAGTCCTCCTCATTGAAAAATCTCTCGCGCTGAACTCTTGTCATATAAAGAATATCAAGCTCAGGCATAACAGATTCAAGATCGGTCGTCTGAACATACTCCAAGCCATGCGCCTGTATAACGTCCTTCTTTACGTAGCTGGGGAGCTTGAGCTCCACGGGGGAGATAAGCACGAACTTAATACCCGTATATCTTGAAAGCGCTTCAATAAGCGAGTGTACTGTACGTCCGAACTTCAGGTCACCGCAAAAGCCCACCGTGAGATTGTCAAGTCTGCCCTTTTCACGCGATATGGTGCAGAGGTCTGCAAGCGTCTGAGTGGGATGATTATGACCACCATCACCCGCATTTATAACGGGAATGGATGCGTTCATAGCTGCGACAAGCGGAGCACCCTCCTTAGGATGACGCATAGCAATAATATCTGCGTAGCAGGAAACTGTCTTTGCGGTATCTGCAACGCTCTCACCCTTTGCCGCAGAGCTTGACGCGGCGTTCGACATGCTCAGAACGTTTCCGCCAAGCTCGTACATAGCCGCCTCAAAGGAGAGACGTGTGCGAGTTGACGGCTCAAAAAACAACGTTGCGAGCTTTTTGCCGTGGCATACCTCAGAGTATTTCTTGGGGTTTGCGATAATATCCTCTGCCGTGCGGATAAGCTCCTCAATTTCAGTTGTCGAAAGGTCTCTTATATCTATAAGACTTCTGCTCATTTTCTTGTCCTTTCCTTTTGGGTTTTACCGTGTTTTGATGTGTGCTTTTGCACAGAAAATTATGCCTTGGCACCATTGATAGCGAGATAGTTCTTTATTCTCTCAACGTTCTCGCGGTTTGCCTCGTTCTCTTCAAGATATTCGATAATATCGTATACGTCAACTATGGAATATACGGGGAAGCCGAACTGCTCCTCGATCTCCTGCATAGCGCCCTTCTCTGTCTGTCCCTTTTCCTTGCGGTCAACCATAATAAAGGTTGCGGCAACCTTCGTGCCTTCGAGGTGAGAGAGTATCTCCATGCTCTCGCGGATAGCAGTGCCCGCGGTGATAACGTCCTCGATAATGACGATCTCCTCGCCGGGTGTGGGCACGTAGCCTACGAAAACGCCGCCCTCGCCGTGATCCTTAACCTCCTTGCGGTTAAAGAAGAAGGGTACGTTGAGGTCATTCTTTGAAAGTGCAACTGCCGCGGATACCGCAAGGGAGATTCCCTTGTATGCAGGGCCGTAAAGCACTGCCTTCTTTGCGCCGAGCTTTTCAAAATATGCCTTTGCGTAAAACTCGCCGAGCTTTGCGATATCGTCGCCCGTCTTTATCATACCTGCGTTGATAAAGTAAGGTATCTTTCTGCCTGACTTTGCGGTGAAGTCACCAAACTTCAATACTCCCGCAGACTCTAAAAACTGTATAAATTCTCTCTTGTAGTTTTGCATTGTTAATATATCTCCTTTTGCTTAGTGTGGTGTCTTAACAGTGCAGAGTGCAGAATGCAGAGTGCAGAGTTAAGGTAATTTTTCGCCCCTGGCGAAAAATATTTTATTATTTTGCTTTTTCTTTTGTGTTGCATATTGCAACTAAAATAGAAATTATTTCGTTGATGTCGGAATTCAAGCTTGAATACTCCTTGTCGTTGAGGTATTCTGTCGCGTGCAAAAGACGAATCCAGTAAAGCGCTTCGTTGGCTTCTTTTAATGCAATTGCAATCTTGGCGTAAAAATCGGGTTTCGATTGGCCTCGCTGAGCTTCACTGACATTTGCGCCTATACTTGTACCACTACGCAAAAGTTGCTTGGACAAAACGTATTCTTTTTTATCCTCGCAAAGATATTGGTACAACTTAACAATTCTCACTGCAAAATCAAAACTTTTGCGTTCAATAATTGATTCTTGCATATTTACTCCCTAACTCTGCACTCTGCATTCTGCACTCTGCACTTTTCTGAATTCTGCGTTTAATCGCAGAATTCAGAAACACAGCGTCTGTACGCCGCAACGGGATCTGCTGCAGCTGTGATAGGTCTGCCGACTACGATATAGTCCGAGCCAATCTCCTTTGCCTGAGCGGGTGTCATAACTCTCTTCTGGTCGCCAACGTCGCCGTCTGCAAATCTTACGCCGGGAGTGACTGTGCAGAAATTATCTCCGCAGGTTGCGTGAACCTTGCCTGCCTCAAGAGGCGAGCAAACCACGCCGTCAAGTCCCGCTACCTTTGCGTTGTGCGCGTAGTGCATAACAACCTCATCGATAGGTCTGTTAATAAGAAGGTCGTTTGTCATTCTCTCCTGGTCGGTGGAGGTAAGCTGTGTTACTGCTATAAGCATAGGACGCGTACCGTCGGGGCGTGTAAGTCCTTCTATTGCCGCTTCCATCATAGATATAGTTCCTGCGGCGTGGAGGTTTGTCATATCCACGTCAAGACGGGAAAGTACCGCCATAGACTTTTTAACCGTATTCGGAATATCGTGGAGCTTGAGGTCAAGGAATATCTTGTGGCCTCTTGCCTTTATCTGTCTTACTATCTCGGGGCCCTCCGCATAGAAAAGCTCCATACCTATCTTTACGAAAGGCTTCTCGTCCTGAAATTTGTCCAGAAAGCTGAACACCTGCTCAGCGCTTGCAAAATCACAAGCTACAATTACGTCTTTTCCCATTTTTATATCCTCCGTTTTTTATATTCAATGAGCCAATCCGATTATTTCGGAAAGAGATTTGATGCCGTATTTTTCCATAGCGGCGGGGAGATTATTTACTATATCGCGCGATGCGTAGGGATTGATAAGATTAGCCGCGCCAACCTCGACCGCCGTCGCTCCCGCGAGCATATACTCGATTACGTCCTCAGCAGACTGCACTCCGCCCATTCCCACAATGGGAATTTTGACTGCGTCATACACCTGATAGACCATTCTGATTCCCACGGGCTTTATCGCAGGACCGGAGAATCCGCCCATTTTGTTTGCAATTACCGGCTTTTTGGTCTTGAGATCTATTCTCATGCCGAGAAGCGTATTTATAAGGCTTATGCCGTCAGCGCCCGCAGCCTCGCAAGCCTTAGCGATAGACACAATGTCCGTCACGTTGGGGGAAAGCTTGATTATAAGCGGCTTATTTGTGACCTTACGTACTGCCGTAGTTACCTCCGCAGCCGCCTTTGGGTCTGTGCCAAAGCTCATGCCGCCGCCGTGGACGTTGGGGCAGGACACGTTTACCTCAAACCAGCCTATCTGCTCCTCGCCGTCAAGGCGCTCTACCGTGTACGCGTAATCATCAACCGAAAATCCACTCACATTTGCCATAACAGGCTTGTGAAATACTCTCTTGAGCTTGGGAAGCTCCTCGGAGATGACCTTGTCAACACCGGGGTTCTGAAGTCCGACGGCGTTTATCATACCCTCGGTACATTCCGCGATTCTGGGGGTGGGGTTTCCGAATCTCTTGTCCTTGGTCGTGCCCTTGAACGAGAACGAGCCAAGACAGTTTATGTCGTAAAGCTCCGCAAATTCATATCCGAATCCAAACGTGCCGCTTGCGGGGATTATAGGGTTATCAATCTCGATACCGCACAGATTAACTTTAGTATTCATATTATTCATAAATCTGATAAGTGCAGAGTGCAGAATGCAGAGTGCAGAATTATTGTTGAAAACCGCTTGCGGTTTTCTTCCTTAACTCTTAACTCTTAACTCTTCACTCTTCACTGCCAGATTATTTCCTCCCTCTCAAGCACGGGGCCGTCCTTGCAAATTCTCTTATATCCCGTGATCGTATGACACGAGCAACCCATACACGCGCCAAAGCCGCAGCCCATGCGTTCCTCAAAGCTGAGCTGACCGCTTGTGGTCGCAACCTTGTTTATCGCGCGAAACATAGGCATGGGACCGCAGGTGTAAAAGTATGAGTAATTCATATCTTTAAGCACGTCCGTGACAAAGCCCTTTGTGCCAATACTTCCGTCAACAGTCGTGATGTAAACCTTGTCTGTAAGCGCCTTGAACTCGTCGTAGCAGAATATCTCTTCTGCCTTGTTAAAACCAAGTATCACGGAGGGAGTTTTGCCCTCTTCAACAAGCTTTTTGCAGAGACCGTAAAGCGGGGGGATTCCAACGCCGCCGCCTATGAGCACGGGATTTTCTCCAGACTTTGACGTGTCGTAGCCGTTGCCAAGTCCGACAAGCACGTCGAGCGTCTGTCCCGCTGTCATCTCTGCCATTTTTTCAGTACCCACGCCAACGACCTTGTAGATTATTACTATGCTGTTTTCGTCATAGTCGTGTACCGATATGGGGCGGCGCAGATAAAGACCGTCTATAAGAATGTTTACGAACTGTCCCGTCGCCGTGCAAGCTGACGTGTCGCCGATAAGCGTCATTTTATAAATGCTCGGCGCGAGCTTTATATTCTCGCCTATTGTGTAAATTCCCTGTGTCATGTTATATCTCCGTGTTATTTCTGTAAACTATCTTTCCGTCAATAGCGGTCATAAGACAAGTACCGTACACCTTATCTCCCGCAAACGGCGTGCTTCTGCCCTTTGTGAAGAACAATCTAGGCTCAACAGTGGTCTCATGCTCCACATTCCAAACGGTAAAGCCCATGTCTCCCTCAATGCCAAATCTCTCTCTGGGATTATAAACCATAAGCTCAAGGAGCTTTTCCATGCTCATTTTGCCCGTCTTTACGAAATTTGTGTACATCTCAGAGAATGCCGATTCAAGCCCCACAACTCCCATCGCCGATTTTTCAAGTCCGCGCGACTTTTCCTCGTCCGAGTGGGGCGCGTGGTCGGTCGCTATCATGTCTATCGTGCCGTCAAGAATGCCCTCAATAAGAGCTTCTCTGTCAGACTTATCACGCAAAGGTGGATTCATTTTAAATCTCGCGTCCTCGCAAAGGTTGCTATCGTCAAGAATAAGGTAGTGCGGTCCCGTCTCACAGGTGATATTCACTCCCTCTGCCTTTGCTTTGCGGATAATATCTACCGACTCCTTTGTGGAAATATGGCAGACGTGGTATTTAACGCCCGTCCTCTTGACAAGCTCAACATCTCGCGCAATAGGTCTCCATTCGCTCTCTGAGCAGATGCCTCTGTGTCCGTGCGCTTTTGCGTACTCACCGTCGTGAATGTAGCCGCCGTTCAGAAGCGAATTGTCCTCGCAGTGCGCCGAGAGAACTTTGCCCACAGCCGCAACACGTCTCATGACGTCCTCCATCATGTCTGCCGACTGCACCCCACGGCCGTCATCCGAGTAGCCGACAACGTCAGTTGCCATGCCCTCAATATCCGCCGCTTCTCTGCCCGCCTCGCCAACCGTCAAAGCTCCGAAGGGATGAACTCGAATTACGGCTTTTCTGTCTATCGCGTCAAGCTGTATTTTAAGATTTTCCACCGAGTCGGGCACGGGATGCAGGTTAGGCATCGTGCAGACGTCGGTATAACCGCCCGCCGCCGCCGAGACAGAGCCTGTGAATATGTCCTCTTTATACAAAAATCCCGGCTCGCGAAAATGCACGTGCACATCGCAAAATCCGGGCAGAATAAGACAATTATTAAAAGTGACGGTATCCTCGCCGTCAATTACGCTGAAATCAAGGCTGTCAAGAGAGACAAGTTTGCCGTCACAGAAGGCAAAATCGCCACGCACCTTGTCCATGCCAAGATAATTTTCGGAGTTTTTAAAGATAACAAGCATCACAAAATCCCCCTTTTTACGTTTTTTCGGCACAATGTCACACAGTTGCCGATTATATCCTTAATATTATAACATATAATATTTTTTTTGTCAACAATTTAGAAATTTATTTGTACACAAAACTCCCATGCGCAAGAGGGTATTTTGTGGTTATTTTAATACAAAGAAAACAAGTGCTGCCGAAAGGAAGAATCATAAGCACTAAGGCAGACTCTGCTTCTCCGCCAACGAAAAAAGCCACCCGTTTGGGTGGCTTTCCGTTGGCTAATAACCCTAATTTTGATACAAAATCATTGTTTGTGGCACCCTTTGCAGAAACTGTCAGCCTCTTTACAGTGGTAATTACAATAATCTTCTAAAATTCGAGTCGCATATTTTGATGCTTGGATTTCAAGCGAACGGTCGCTTTTATTATCATCAAGAAAATAC